>JAHEAW010000063.1 GCA_024642545.1 Erythrobacteraceae bacterium | reverse complement strand
TGCAGGGTGCGCCGCGCGCTCTCCAGATTGCCCTTGGCCTCAATTTTGCGCACCGCCACCAGCACGTCCGCTGGTTCTATCTCGGCAATCGCCAGCCGCCCGATGCTGCCATTCAATAGAGACAACAGATATTCGCTCCGGGTGGCGGTTGCGGGCGACCACCCCTTTTCCCCGTCGCGCCTGCGCTTGGCGCAATACTCATCGGCAATGGCGGTAAAGGTATCGGTTGCCTGAATGCGCGAACGCAATTTGTCGCGCTGCTTTTCGCGCGAGGGGTCTTTGCCTTGGGCTATCAGCCCCCGCGCTTCCTCGCGCCGCTTGCGGGCATCGCCTAACCCGATTTCCGGATAGGTGCCCATAGCTAGCAACTTTTCGCGGCCATCGATGCGATACTTCAACCGCCAGAGCTTGCCACCCGCAGGCGTCAATAACAGAAACATGCCCCCGCCATCGGCTAGCTTGATTGGCCTGGTCCCCGGCTTTGCTTTCCGAATTGCAACATCTGTCAGTGCCATTGATCTGCCCGCCCTTCCGGGGATTACTCTCCCTAAGATACCCCCAGCACTGGGGGTATCGCATTGGCCCTTTGCAGATACCCCCCAATCATACCCCCAGCGAATTGCGGCTGGAGACGGACGCGGGTGAACGCCACTGGCCTTAGAACGTCCTAATATCAATGATTTTATGAGATTGTCCAGACAAATGCGAACGTTGCTGAACTAGCGGCTGGAGCGGGTAGCGGGAATCGAACCCGCATCACTAGCTTGGAAGGCTAGGGCTTTACCACTAAGCTATACCCGCTCGCGCTGCCGATCTGGCCGGGGCACTGGATAGCCCGGCGGCATGATTGGGCGCTTGCCACTATCGCATGAGATTCGTCAACTGCTGTGTGCGATCAGGAGGATTGGGCCGCGCGCGGCTTGCCCGGCAACAAGCAATTCTAGGTTTGCGGACGTAGCGGAATTGTCTAGCGCACAGGGAACGTCTTGATCCAGATAATTGGAGCCGCATGCGTACGCTGACCCACCTCGAGAGGCTTGAAGCCGAAAGCATCCATATCATGCGTGAAGTGGTGAGAGAAGGGGTCAGGCCAGTGATGCTCTATTCGGTGGGCAAGGACAGCGCGGTGATGCTGCATCTGGCGCGCAAGGCCTTCTATCCTTCGCCGCCACCCTTCCCGCTGCTCCACGTTGATACGACGTGGAAATTCCGCGCCATGTATGAACTGCGCGAACGGGCCGCGCGCGAAGCGGGCATGGATCTGCTCGTGTGGCAAAACCCTGAGGCCCTGGAGCGCGGGATCAACCCGTTCGATCACGGTGCGCTGCATACCGACATGTGGAAGACCGAAGGGCTCAAGCAGGCACTCAACCATTACGGCTTTGATGTGGCCTTTGGCGGGGCCCGGCGTGACGAGGAAAAGAGCCGGGCGAAGGAACGGGTGTTTTCCTTCCGTTCCGCTAGTCACGGTTGGGACCCGAAGAACCAGCGGCCCGAATTGTGGAACCTCTACAACACACGCAAGGCCAAGGGTGAGAGCATCCGCGCTTTCCCGCTGAGCAACTGGACCGAGCTCGACATCTGGCAATATATCATGGCCGAAGGGATCGAGATTGTACCGCTTTATCTGGCGCAGAAACGGCCCACGGTAGAGCGCGACGGGCTGCTGCTGATGGTCGATGACGACCGCTTCCCGCTTGCCGCAGGCGAACTGCCAGTGATGCGCTCGATCCGCTTTCGTACGCTCGGCTGCTATCCGCTGACCGGCGCGGTTGAAAGCGAGGCGGCCACGCTGGAGGCGGTGGTGCAGGAAATGCTGCTGACCACTACGTCTGAGCGTCAGGGGCGGGCAATTGACAAGGATGAGGGCGGAGCCGGCATGGAAAAGAAGAAGGCGGAGGGGTATTTCTGATGGCCGATGCCCCCGCCTATGAAGTCGATGCGCTGATCGCTGAAGACATCGGCGCTTATCTCGCCCAGCATCAAAGCAAGAGCCTGCTGCGCTTCATCACCTGCGGCAGCGTCGATGATGGCAAGAGCACGCTGATCGGGCGGCTGCTGTATGACAGCAAGATGATCTTCGAGGACCAGCTGGCGCAGCTTGAGGCAGACAGCAAGCGGGTCGGCACGCAGGGGCAGGAGATTGACTTTGCGCTGCTGGTTGACGGGCTGGCGGCAGAGCGTGAACAAGGCATCACAATCGACGTGGCCTATCGCTTTTTCGCAACCGAAAAACGCAAGTTCATTGTCGCCGACACGCCCGGCCATGAACAATATACCCGCAACATGGTCACCGGGGCTTCGACGGCTGATCTGGCGGTGATTTTGGTCGATGCGCGCAAAGGCGTGCTGGTGCAGACCCGCCGCCATTCCTTCATCGCTCATCTGCTGGGCATTCGGCACATCGTGCTGGCGGTGAACAAGATGGATCTGATCGGTTATGATCAGGCGATTTTCGACCAGATTGTGGCGGATTATTCCAGCTTTTCTGAAAGTATCGGCATCGAAAGCTTCGCCGCGATCCCGATTTCGGGCTTCAAGGGTGACAATATTACCGCTGCGCCGTCCCTCGCCACTCCATGGTATGGCGGGCCCAGCCTGATCGCCCATCTCGAGAATGTCGAACTGGGCGGCGATGCAGCACAGTCGCGCCCACTGCGGATGCCGGTTCAATGGGTCAACCGCCCCAATCTCGACTTTCGCGGTTTTTCCGGCCTGATCGCCAGCGGCAGCGTCAAGCCCGGCGATGCAGTTCGCATCGTCCCTTCAGGCAAGACCAGCACGGTGAAGAGCATTGTCACCTTTGGCGGCGACTTGGACAGCGCCGTTGCCGGGCAATCGGTCACATTGACGCTGACAGACGAGATTGATTGCAGCCGCGGCGATGTAATAGCCGCAGCCGGCGATCCGCCCGAAGCCTCCGATCAATTCGAAGCGACGCTGGTGTGGATGAGCGACGAAGCGCTAAAACCCGGACGCGGCTATTGGTTGAAGCTGGCCGCGCAAACCGTGACTGCATCGGTGCAGGAGCCAAAATACGAAATTAACGTTAACACCATGGCGCGGCTTGCTGCCAAGACGCTGGAACTCAACGCCATCGGTGTCGCGGAAATCCAGACTGATCGGCCGATTACTTTTGAGGCCTATGAGAACAGCCGCAGCCTGGGTGGGTTCATCCTGATCGACAAGATCACCAACGCGACCGTGGCCGCGGGGCTGCTGCATTTCAGCTTGCGCCGCGCACAAAATGTCCATTGGCAAGCAACCACGATTACGCGGGCAGATCATGCTGCGCTGAAAAATCAGCAGCCGCGGGTGCTGTGGTTCACGGGCCTGTCCGGCTCGGGCAAATCGACCATTGCCAATGCGGTTGAGCAGCGGCTGAACCTGATGAACCGCCATACCTTTCTGCTCGATGGCGACAATGTCCGCCACGGCCTCAACAAGGACCTCGGCTTTACCGAAGCAGACCGGATCGAAAATATTCGCCGTGTGGGCGAGGTGGCGCGGCTGATGGCCGATGCGGGGCTAGTCGTGCTGACCGCCTTTATCAGCCCGTTCCGCGCCGAACGGCAGATGGTCCGCGAGATACTGCCTGAGGGAGAATTTATCGAGATATTCGTCGATACGCCGCTCAGCGTGGCGGAAGCCCGCGATGTGAAAGGCCTGTACAAAAAGGCGCGGGCAGGCGAATTGAAGAACTTCACCGGGATTGATAGCCCATACGAACCGCCTGAAAACCCCGATATCCGGGTCAATACTGTGGAGATGACTGTCGATGAAGCTGCCGATGAGATTATTCGTCAGATCATGCCGCTGAAATGATCAACGTTACGGGTTGGCCCGCCAGATGATTCTGTTTCGCAGCCGCGAAGCGCCTACGCGCTCCCTGGTCAAGGCGATCAGCTGGCGGGTTTTGGGCAGCATCGATACATTTGTGCTGAGCTGGCTGTTTACCGGGAACCCCAAGGCCGCAGGAGCCATCGCTTCCACCGAAGTGGTGACCAAGATGGTGCTCTATTATGTTCATGAGCGCGCCTGGAGCGGCGTTGGGTGGGGCTTTGCCGTTGTACCGGAAGAGGCCGCACCCACGCCCGGAACTGACGCGGAGACTGACGGGCAATGAATGATGCAGAATTGGCAGCTGAGCTGGCCGAAGCTGCGGGCCGAATCCTGCTCGATGTGCGTCAGAACAGCGGGCTGTCGGGCAAAGCCTTGGGCAAGGCAGGGGATGAGATTGCCAATCTCTATCTCGTCGATGCTTTGCGCACGCAGCGCAGCGAGGACGGACTGCTGTCGGAAGAGAGCAAGGATACTGCTGCGCGGCTGGAGAAATCGCGGGTGTGGATTATCGATCCGGTCGACGGCACGCGCGAATATGGCGAGGAACGATCAGACTGGGCGGTGCATGTTGGTCTGGCGATTGACGGGGCGGCATCCATCGGAGCGGTCGCATTACCCGGTCTTGATGGCGGAATCGTGCTGCGCAGCGACCAGCCCGCCTCTTTGCCCGAGGCACTTGGGCCGCCGCGCTTGGTCGTTAGTCGCACCCGCCCGGCGAAGGAAGCGGTGGCCGTGTGCGCAGCGCTGGGCGGGGAATTGATCGAGATGGGTTCTGCCGGGGCCAAAGCGATGGCGGTGGTGCGCGGCGAGGCGGACATTTACCTGCATTCTGGCGGGCAATATGAATGGGACAATTGCGCGCCCGTGGCAGTGGCGGCGGCCTATGGGCTCCATTGTTCGCGAATTAATGGCTGCGCGCTGTTCTATAATCAGCCTGACACCTATCTGCCAGACGTGCTGATCTGCCGCCCTGAATGGGCGCAGCGGGTATTGGGCCTGGTCCGCCATCTGCCGCCCGGCCTTTAGGGCAGCTCTACTGTTACATCGACCCGGCGATTGGCGGCCTGGCCTGCCTCATCATCGCTTCCATCCAGCTTTGCGTTGGGCCGGACCGGACGCCGTTCGCCCAAAGCAATGATACTGATCCTGCGGGCCGCAACACCCCGATCTATGAGATATTTGCGCACTGCTTCAGCGCGGCGACCAGAGACGCGAAGATTGGCTTCATCGGTCCCGGCCGCATCGGTGTTGCCACGCAGAATGATCGCGCCACCCTGCTCCATCTGCGGCGATGCCATGATCTGCTGCAGCTGTTCGTGGGCCTGATCGGAAAGGCTGGTTCCGCCTTCGGCAAAGCTAACCGCAGCCTCAAGCGGCCTTTCCGGCATCGCTGCGACTTCAGGCTCGATCCCTGGCCGGAAAATCGAAGCTGGCTCACTGGCAGCTTGGGGCGAGGCAGGTTGAGCGGACGGTGCAGGCACGGTGTCAGGCTCCGCTGCGGTATCGGGCGTTCCGCGCTGGCAAGCAGATGCTGCCAACAGTCCAAGCGCCAAGATTGCAGTTTGTATCAGTCCTCTTCCCATACCCCTCATGCCGTCAGGCCCCCTCTTGCGCGTTTCTCTGCATTCTTTGCTGCTGCTTCGGCAGCGGTAACCTGCTGCGGCGGGGAAAAGGATATGACCGTGTCGCCCGCTTGCGGTTCAGGCTGTGAAGCATGGGTGAAGAAGCGCATTACCCCGCTTTCACGCACCAGCAGCAGGAGCTGCGCACCTTTGGGCAGCTTTTCCTGCGCGGCAGTGAAATCAAATTCATCCGACAGTTTGGTCTGCCGGAAAATCCATCCTTCAGCCTGCCGCTGGTTTACGTCTTCGACCCCAAAGCCCGATTGAAACAGGGCGCGGCCCCGAAGCGAGGCAGGCAATTTACGGTGATCGTCATGCCCCTCTGCCTCACCCAGTTGGTAAACCGAATCACGCCCTACTTCATGTGCAAATTCGTTGCAAACCAGCGCATTGTAAGCCTCGTTCTCGGTTGCCGCGACAAGCACCTGAAACGGCGCAAGGTCAAGATTATGCTCGGTCGCCTCATTCAGAATCTCGCCGTGATAATAGGGCAGCTCGCGGTGCCGTGCCGGGGCCAGCCGTTCCCAGCTTGCGTCGACCACCATGACCGGTGTCTTGAGTTTGTGGAGTTGCTGCGCCAGCGCAATCGTCCACGGTGTTGATCCCACGATCAGAAGTCCCGGCCGGGTTGCGCCTTTCACATGGAGCAAACGCGCAGCCAGATCGATGGTAAAACCGTGGGCAACAATCGTCACCACTACCACTGCGAAGCTGAGGCCGATAAGCACGGTTCCATCAGCATAGCCAAGATCGGTCAGGCGCAGCGCAAACAGGCCAGAAATGGCCACCAAAACGATCCCGCGCGGGGCAATCCAGGCCAGAAACAGCCGTTCATTCCATGGCACTGAGCTGAAGGCCAGGCTGAGCAATATAGTTGCCGGACGCACGAGCAGCAGCAAAGCGAGCAAGAACAGGCCAAAGCGCCAGTTGAGATAGCCAAGCTGGCTAAAATCGAGCGATGCCGACAGCATGATAAAGATGCCTGACACCAGCAGCACTGCGATGTTCTGCTTGAAAGGGTGGATGCTACGCAGGCTTGACACTTTCATATTGGCGAGCGCCACGCCCATCACCGTCACCGCCACCAGTCCTGCTTCATGCTCGATCTTGTTCGAGACGACGAAGACGCCGATTACCGTAGTAAGGAGGACGGGAACCTTGAGATATTCGGGCACCGCGCCGCGTGGGAAGGCCCAGGCGATCGCGGCGGCAGCAGCATAGCCAAGCAGACCTGCCAACCCGGCTGCGATCAGCAGCGGCGGCACGACCTGAAACAGCGTTGCATCTGGTGTTTCGGCCAGTTTGCGGAAATATTCATAGGCAATCACTGCGCACATCGCCCCAAACGGATCATTGACGATCGATTCCCATTTGAGAATCGCCGCCGGGCGGGTCTGGACGCTCGATTGGCGCAGCAGCGGGACCACCACCGTTGGTCCGGTTACGATCAAGATACCGCCGAATAGCGCGGCCACCGGCAAGGCCAGACCAGCGATGTAATAAGCCGCGGCTGTCCCCAGCGCCCAGCCCAGGGGAACCCCCAGAATTACGAGCCGCAGCACGCCGTCGCCCGCATGGCGTAGTTCACGCAGGTCAAGGCTGAGACCGCCTTCAAACAGGATCAGAGCGACTCCGATTGCCACCATCGGTTCGAGCATTTCGCCAAATGCATGTTCGGGATTGATCAAATGCAGCACCGGGCCGGCCAGGAAGCCGGCTGCCAGCATTACGACAATTGCGGGCCAGCCGGTCCGCCACGCAACCCATTGCGCGCCGATCCCCAAAACGCCCACAAGCGCAATAACGATGCCAAGTTCTTCCATTGGTCCCCAAACATAGCGCCCGATCAAGCAGCAGACTTCAAGCTGAAGGGTCCCGGCGGAAACTTCAAGTCAGGCTAAGCGGCGTTGCAGCAAAGGCCGTCCGCTTGGCTCGACGTTAGCCGCCTTCAAATTGCATCAGCGACTGCACGGTCAGCCCGGCTGCTCGCAACCTTGCAGCCCCGCCCAGATCCGGCAAATCGATCACAAACAGCGCGTTCTCGACGGTTCCGCCCGCCAGCCGCAGCAATTGGGCCGCTGCCATAGCAGTGCCGCCTGTTGCGATCAGATCGTCAACAATGACTACCGATTGGCCGGACCTTATCGCTGCCGGATCGATTTCCAACCGGTCGCTGCCATATTCGAGCGCATAGTCAACACCGATAGTTTCCGCAGGTAACTTGCCCGGCTTGCGCACCGGTACAAAGCCAATCCCCAGCCGAATTGCGACGGCAGCCCCAAAAATGAAGCCCCTTGCTTCCATCCCGGCAATTGCCTGCGCACCTGCCCGCTCCGCGCGGGTAGCCAAATGATCGACGGTCGCTGCCAGTCCCGCACCGTGGCCGATCAATGTGGTGATGTCGCGGAATTGAATCCCCGGCTCGGGGAAATCGGGCACGGTGCGAATGAGCGCCTTGAGGTCTTCAGCTGTCATGCAAGGCTCTACCAAAAGTGCCCCTCGCATCACCTGGATGCAAGGGGCGCCTCAAGGTTTGCCGGATTACGATCAAGCGTCGCTCGAACCCGTAGCAGCTGTCTTTTTCGGCTTGATCGCAGCCCAGATCTGCTGCTTGGCAAGATAGGCCAGGATGGTCGCGAGCAGCAAGAAGCCGAGTACCGGCCAGCCGGTCTGATGCCGCTTTTGCAGCTTGGGTTCGGCCGTCCAGGTCAGGAATGCAGCTACATCGGTTGCCATCTGATTGATCGTTGGCTTGGGATTGCCCGGTCCATAGGCAACTTGGCCTTCTGCCGTAAGCGGGGGCGCCATCGCCAGATTGAGGTTGGCAAAATAGGGGTTGTAATGCAGCCCTGGTGGGGTTTTCGCGTCAGGAAATTCCTTGAGCAATGCAGCGGGCTGCGGCTGGAAGCCGGTCAGCAGCGAATAGACATAGGATGCACCGCCATGACGCGCCTTGGTGATCAGCGAAAGATCAGGCGGCACTGCGTTATTGTTAGCCGCAGCTGCAGCAATCTTGTTGGGGTAAGGTGACGGGAAGGAATCGATCGGCGTACCGGGCCGCATATCGGCTTCGCCAGTATCAGGATTGACGCCGGGCACCTGCCACGTGGCCGCCTCTGCCTTCACCTGCGCCGGGCTGTAGCCGAGCTGTTCCAGATCGCGGAACGCCAGAAACTTCATCGAATGGCAGGCCGAACAAACTTCCTTATAGACCTGATAGCCGCGCTGGAGTTGGGCATAATCCCATGTGCCGAGCGGGCCGTCGCTTTGCAGATGCAGTTCCTTGGGATGGCGATGAAATACAGTTTCAGCCGTCGGTTCGGTGAACGAGCCATACTGGCTAACCACCGGAGCGACCGACACCACGCCGTTGGCAAAGGCCCACAGCACCGCAACGGCAAACACCAGTCCAATCGAAATTCCGAAAAGGCGGATCATGTCAGTCGCTTTCTATCGTCTTTATTCGCCGCTCAAGGCGGGCTTGTCGGAACCGAGTACCGATTCAGTGATCGAAAAGGGCAGCGGCTCGGGCTTCTCAAATGACGAGACCAGCGGCAGCACCACCAGGAAATGCAGGAAGTAATAAGCTGTCGCGAGCTGGCTGAGCATCACATAAGGCTCAATCGCCGGAGCGCCGCCGCAATAGAACAGCACTGCCATCGTCGGGATCAGGCCGAACCAGAAGAATTTGCGGAACAGCGGGCGATAATGGCCCGAGCGCACCGGCGAGCGGTCAAGCCATGGCAGGAAGAACCACATCAGAATGGCGGAAAACATTGCCAACACGCCCATCAGTTTCGCCGGCACGAAGAAGAAGTCGACCGTGAAGGACCGCAAAATCGCATAGAACGGCCAGAAGTACCATTCCGGCACGATATGCGCCGGGGTCGCCAGTGGGTTCGCTTCGATATAATTGTCCGGATGGCCGAGATAATTGGGCAGGAAGAACACCATCACGCAATAAGCGATCAGGAAGACGCCGAGCCCGAAGCCGTCCTTGGCGGTGTAATAGGGGTGGAAGGGAACCGTATCCGATTCGTCCTTGATTTCCACCCCCGTCGGGTTGGACGATCCAGGAATATGCAGCGCCCAGATATGCAGGATAACCACCCCGGCAATCACGAAGGGCAGCAGAAAGTGCAGGCTGAAGAAGCGGTTCAGGGCCGCATCATCGGGGGCAAAACCACCGAGAAGCCACACCTGAATCGGCTCACCCACCACCGGAATGGCGCTGAACAGGCCGGTAATCACCTTGGCGCCCCAGAAGCTCATTTGCCCCCATGGCAGCACGTAGCCCATGAATGCGGTCGCCATCATCAGCAGGAAGATGACTACGCCCAGCAGCCAGATCATCTCCCGCGGAGCCTTATAGGAGGAATAGAAGAAGCCGCGGAAAATATGCAGATAGACTACAATGAAGAAGAAGCTGGCGCCGTTGGCATGCGCATAACGCATCAGCCAGCCCCAGTTTACATCGCGCATAATATGTTCGGTTGTGCCAAAAGCGACGAGCGCGTTGGGCGCGTAATGCATCGCGAGCACCACACCGGTAACGATCTGCAGGACGAGGCAGAAGCCGGCGAGAACGCCAAAATTCCACATGTAGCTGAGATTGCGCGGAACCGGATAACCGGCCCCGATCGCGCCGTAGACCAGACGTGGAAGCGGAAGCTTCTCGTCGAGGAACTTCATCAGTCCATTGGTCGGTTGATATTCGCGGGCCCAGGGAAAGCTCATTGTGGTTCTCTTCTCACTTAACCGACAGAAACGACTGTGTCGGAGGTGAACACATAATCAGGAACTTGCAGGTTCTTCGGCGCCGGCCCCTTGCGAATACGAGCGGCCGTATCATAAGCAGAGCCGTGGCAGGGACAGAAGTATCCGCCGAAAGGCCCGCGGTTCTGATCGGACTGGATACCCAGCGGAACGCAGCCCAGATGAGTGCACACACCCATCGTGATCAGCATGTCTGTGTGCCCAGGCTTCGTCCGCTGTTCCAGTGTTTCAGGATCGCGCAGAGTCGAAATATCGACCGCATTCGCCTCGTCGATTTCCTTTTTGGTGAGACGGCGGACGAATAGCGGCTGCTTGCGGTAAACCGCCGTGATGCCCTGCCCGGCCTCGATCTTGCTGGTGTCAACTTCGGTGCTGCTTTCGGCCAGCACGTCAGCCGATGGAGACATCTGGCTGACCAGCGGAAGAACCACGGCAATACCGCCGACGCCGGCAAAACTTACCGCCGCAATATTGATAAAATCGCGCCGACGTACACCGTCTTCGCCATTACCATCATTCTCAGCCATCAACTCAACCTTGTGCCCAAACGTGCCACTGCGACATGTTCTGTATTTGCCCTGTCTGAAATGCAATGCGCAGCATGCCGGACCCGGATTTATCCGACAAGCTGCAAGTCAAGGAAACGCCCCCGTTTCGCAGCCCTTTGCACAGAAATCACGCACGATCCCATACAACGCCGGTTTGGGCGGGCTGATAGACGCGATTGCCTGCGCTGCCAACCGCCTTTTTGCCATTGGGCCCTGCCCCCGGCCCAATTTGGCTTATCCGGAAATGCCGATCAGGCTGATCTGGCGGCCATAGGTCGGCTCTGCGCGGTGGGTCGCACGGCGATAGGAATAATAGCTTGCTTCATCGCTGTAAGTGTCGAGGCCGAGCCGCTCAATCACTCCGATACCGCTGTGTTTCAGACGTTCGGCCACATAGGCTTCAAGGTCAAACTGGAAATGACCAGCCTTGCCCACCGCGAAAAACCGTCCCTCGTCAGAGCCGGTAAAATTCTGGCGAAACCCTAAGTCCACTTCATAGCTGGACTGCGCGATGCACGGACCGATTGCGGCATTGATACGAGCAGGCTGAGCGCCCAGCTTTTCCATCGCTTCGATGGTGGCCGCTATCACACCGTCATGCGCGCCGCGCCAACCGGCATGGGCTGCGCCGACCACTCCTGCCGCGCGGTCAGCCAGCAAGATTGGCGCGCAATCGGCTGTCACGATACCCAGCACGAGGCCCGGCCTGTCCGTTACCACTGCATCTGCGCGGGGCCGGGCATCAACCGCCCATGGCTGGTCCACAATCACAGCCTTCGCCGAATGCACCTGATAAGGCGCAACCAGCACCGCGCCGGGCATCACGGCAGCCACCGCCCGCGCGCGGTTCTCGGCCACAGCCGCTGCGTCATCATCAGCACCAAAACCGGCATTCAGGCCTGCGACCAAGCCCCGCGAGATGCCGCCGCGCCGACCAAGAAAGCCATGCGCCACCCCGTCAAGCGCGGCCGCGCGCACCGCAGGCGGCACTTCAGCCAAGGCTGCGGCTAACTTGCTCAGATGTATCGCGCGACAGATTTGGCGCAGCTGAGATCCGTTCCAGCTGCGCGCGCATCAACGCCGCCCGGCCCGGCTCAAGCCGACGCCAGCGGCCCAACGGCGTGACAAAGCGCGCCGCTGTCTGCGGGTTCTTGGGATCAAGCTCGAGAATGAGATCGGCGATCATCCGGTAACCTTCGCCGCTGGCCGCGTGGAAGGCATGCAGATTGCCCGCAAAGGCCATGTAAAGCGAACGTGCCCGGTTGGGGTTGCGTAAGGTGAAGTCCTTGTGCTGCGCCAGCGATTTGACCTGCTCCAGACAATCGGGATGGAGCGAGGAAGCTTGCAGCGCAAACCATTTGTCGATGACCAGATCATTGCCTTCGTAGCGCTGGTGGAAATCGGCCAGTTTGCTTTCCCGAGCGGCATTGTCGAGACCTGTCAGGACCATCAAGGCGCCCTGCCGATCAGTCATATTGTTGGCCCCATCATACTGCGAGGCAGCCAGGTCGGCCGCATGCGCCGAATTGCCAGCCGCCATGAACACCAACGCCTGCGTCTTGACCTTGCGCGCGCCGCGCGACGGTGGGCCGTCTGCGGCCCGGGCATAAAGCGTGTCCAATTCGCGGCTCAGGTCCTTGCCGAGCCACGCCTTGAGCGCTTCACGTTCGGCATGAATGCGCGCCGGGTCCGATGTGGCCAGCTGTTCGGCTATGTAGGATTCGCCCGGCAGCATCATCAATTCGCCGCGCATCGAATCCTCAAGCGTATCATCGGCCAGTACCGAGCGCAGCGCATTGGCGATATCGGCGCGCGCTGCTTCGCGTTCATTATCACCCATCTGCCCACCTGCCGCAGCGGTCAGATGGCCCGTCACCAGATCCTGCATCGCTTCGTAACGGGCGAAGGGATCGTCATCATTCCCCGCCAGGAACACAAGTTCTTCGCGGCTGATCGGGCGGTGGATGCTGACCGGCGCGGAAAAGCCGCGATTGATCGAAAGGATCGGCGGCTTGTCGAAACCACTGAAGGAAACGCTGTCTTGCGCCTTGTCCAACACGACCAGCTGTTCGCCGTGATGCGCGCCGGTGTCCCGGTCGAACAGGGCCAGTTTCAGCGGCACGGGCATAGGCTGCTTGCCGGTTTGGCCCGGCGTATCAGGCACGGTCTGGTTTAGCGTCAGCGTTGCTGTATCCCCGTCATGCGTCTGCGCCACATCGATCCGCGGTGTGCCCGCCTGACTGTACCACAGACGGAACTGGGTCAGATCGAGCCCGGCGCCATCTTCCATCGCCGTGATGAAATCCTCGCACGTCGCCGCTTCACCGTCGTGACGCTCGAAATAGAGGTCGGTCCCTTTGCGAAACGCCTCTGGTCCCGCCAGTGTGCGCATCATGCGGATGACTTCCGCACCCTTGTTATAGACAGTGGCCGTGTAGAAGTTGGATATTTCCCGGAAACTGTCGGGCCGGATCGGATGCGCCAGCGGGCCGGAATCTTCGGGAAACTGCGCCGCGCGCAGGATCCGCACATCTTCGATCCGCTTGACCGCTTCGCCTTGCATATCCTGGCTGAACAACTGGTCGCGCAGCACAGTGAAGCCTTCTTTCAGGCTCAGCTGGAACCAGTCCCGGCAGGTAATCCGGTTGCCCGACCAATTGTGGAAATATTCGTGCGCCACCACGCCTTCGATGCCGTCATAATCACCATCGGTTGCGGTTTCTCTATCCGCCAGCACATATTTGGTGTTGAAGACATTGAGGCCTTT
>JAHEAW010000062.1 GCA_024642545.1 Erythrobacteraceae bacterium | reverse complement strand
ATGCGCAATCTTTCGATCAAATGGATGGACCGGATTGCCGGCGCGCTGGGGGTCGATCCTGAAATGCTGGTCCGATCCGAAGCCGTGCCTCACGCGCAAATTGTGGCGGTGCTGTCGGAAAGCGGTGCCGAGGCGATCAGCAAGCCGCGCGATGCCCTGATGCCGACTGAATTTGGCGGCAATGCTACGCTGATGGTCTTGTCGGTTGAAGCCAGTGCAGGCGCGTACCGCCCCGGCGATCAGCTGTGGCTGCGCCAGCTAAATCCTGCTGATACGTCCCGTGCGATCAACCGTGATGTGCTGGTGCCGCGCAAGGGAGGCCGTTTCGCCTTTGGCCGCTTGATCGACCGGCAAGGCACGCTGGTGGGTATTTTGCCGCCCGGTACCGGTCAAAAGCAGCTGGTGGTGGATGATCCGCCTTGGATTGCGCTGGCAGAAATGCTGGTCCGCCCGCTGTGAAGCGCCTGCTGTCGATTGCCACGCTCTATCCCAACGCCCACACGCCGCGCTTCGGGACCTTTGTCGCTCGGTCCCTGGAAGCACTGGCGGCGCGTGGCGACTGGGATGTGACGGTCATTAATCCAATCGGGATTCCGCCTATCCCGTTTGGCAAATACAAACCGCTGGCAACCGCAGCGATTAGTGGCGCCGAGCACGGCGTCCATGTTCACCGGCCCATTTTCCCCCTCATCCCGCGCCTTGGCACACGCTTCAACCCGGCGATCATTGCTCGCGTGATTGGCGCTGAGGCAGAGCGGCTGCATTCCGAAAATCCGTTCGATCTGGTCGATGCGCAGTTCTTTTTTCCCGACGGGCCAGCTGCAGCGCGCATTGCCCGCCGCCTGAAACTGCCCCTTTCGATCAAGGCGCGCGGATCGGATATCTCCTTTTGGGGAAAGCAAGCCTTCGCCTGCAAGCAAATGCTCGCCGCATCGCGCGAAGCCAGGGGATTGCTGGCTGTATCGCAGGCGCTGGCCAACGATATGGCAGCATTGGGTATGGATGCCCGCAAGATCAGGCTCAATTTTACCGGGCTTGACCGCGACCGGTTCCGGCCGCTGGACCATAGCCAGCTGCGCAGCAAGCTCGGCACCGAACTGGGTCTGCCCTTGCTCGACCACGAAATCCTGCTCGCCAGTGTCGGCGCGCTGACCCAGCGCAAGGGACAGCATCTGGTGATCGCAAGTCTGGTTGATCTGCCCGATGCCCGGCTTTTGCTGGTCGGCAAAGGTGAGGAACGCACCCGGCTGGAGGCACTGGCGCTGCACCTTGGTGTGGCAGACCGAACCCATTTCATCGGCTCGGTCGACCATGATCTGATGCCGATCATTCTTTCCGCAGCCGATGCGATGGTGCTACCTTCCTCGAACGAGGGGCTAGCCAATGCCTGGGTTGAAGCGCTCGCCTGCGGTACCCCGCTGGTCATTTGCGATGCAGGCGGTGCGCGCGAACTGGTGTCGGGGCCCGATGCCGGGCTGATCGTTGACCACAGCGTTGCCGGGGTAACTCAAGGCATCCGGCAATTGCTGGCCAATTCGCCGTCCACTGATGCTGTCACCGCTATGGCGGCGCGCTTTAGCTGGGACGAAAACGCCGCCAGCCTTGCGGGCTATTATCAGAGCTTGCTGGCGCGCAATTAGCCGCGCCAGCGCGCTCACATTTCGCCGCGCGCAATCCTGTCCTGCCGGTCAGCCACGCTTTCTTGCGGCACGAAGCTGTGCGAATCCACGCCCAGCCAGATCAGGATCGGTGCGGCCATATAGATCGAGCTATATGTCCCCACGAAGATGCCGAAAGTGATCGCTGCGGTCAGCCCGAACAGGTTGGCTGGACCAAAGATCAACAGCGGAATGAGCGCGATCAGCAGCGTCAAGGAAGTCATCACCGTCCGCGCGAGCGTTTCATTAACCGACAGATCGAGCAACTCAGGCAGCTGCATCTTGCGGAATTTTTTCAGGTTCTCGCGAATGCGGTCATACACCACGATCGTATCGTTGAGCGAATAGCCGATGATTGCCAGGATCGCAGCGACGATCTGCAGGCTGAATTCCATTTGCGTAAGCGCGAACAACCCCAGCGTCAGGGAAACGTCATGCACCAGCGCGAACAGAGCGCCGACGCCAAACTGCCATTCAAACCGGACCCAGATATACATCGCAATGGCAAACATCGCAGCCAGCAAGGCATAGATTGCCTGCTGCCGGAATTCCCCCGAAACCTTGCCTGAAACCGAATCCACTCCGTCGATGCGGATCGCGGGAAAGTCCTGCTTGAGCTGCGCAGTAATCGCGGCCGTCATCTTGTCCGCAAAGGCCGGATCACCCTTGGCTTCAGGCGGCAGCTTGACACGGATGGAGACCGTGTTGGGATCACCAAACCGCTGGATAACCGGATCATTGCCATTGTCGAGCTCGGCTACGGCTGCGCGCAATTTGGCGATGGGCGCTTCTGGCTGACCAACAAAGGTGGCACGAATTTCCTGCCCGCCCGCAAAATCGACGCCGTAATTGAGCCCGTTAGTATAGACCAGCGCCCAGCTCGCCACGATCAGCAGCAAGCTGATGATATAAAACGGCAGTCGCCATCTCAGGAACTTGATGTTGGTATCGTCGGGGACGAGTTTAAGCAATCGCATCGCGGTACGTCCTCACAAATTCAGTTCATTCGGCCGCGCCTTGCGCAGCCAGTCAGCCACCCACATGCGGGTCAGGTAAACGGCGGTAAAGATCGAAGTGGCGATCCCGATCACCAGCACGATGGCAAAGCCGCGTACCGGACCTGAGCCCGCGATTGCCGCCAGCACCACTGCGGCGATGACATTGGTGATATTCGCATCCCAAATAGCGCGGCTGGCTTCCTTGTAGCCATTTTCCACTGCCGCAAAAATGCGCCGCCCGCGCTTTCGTTCCTCGCGTATACGCTCGTTAATCAGCACGTTGGCATCCACCGCTGCGCCGATTGTAAGCACAAAGCCTGCAATACCCGGCAGAGTCAGGGTCGAATTGAGCATCGCCATAATGCCCAGGATCATCAGCACGTTGAGCACCAGCGCAACCGTCGCATAAATCCCGAACCTGCCATACGACACGATCATCAGCAGCACGACCAGCAGCGAACCGACCGCCATTGCGATCAACCCCTTGCGGATCGAATCTGCGCCCAGATCAGGGCCAACCGTGCGGCGTTCCACCACAGTTAAGTCAACCGGCAGCGCGCCAGAACGCAGCGCAATCGCCAGCTGGTTGGCGCTTTCGGTGGTGAAGCTGCCTGAAATCTGCGCCGATCCGCCCCGAATGGGCTCGTTGATATTGGGGGCAGACAATACCTTGCCGTCAAGAATAATCGCGAACGGCTTGCCCACATTGTCAGTGGTCAATTTGGCAAATTTGGCTCCGCCTTGGGTATCGAACTGAATGTTGACTACCGCTTCATTGGTCTGCGGATTAACGCTGCCTTGCGCATTGGTCAGCGAATCGCCCTTGATCCCGCCGAGCCGTTTGACAGCGATGGGCGAACCAGCCAGCGGCGTACCCGGCGCATAGAGGAATATCTGGCTGCCAGGGGGCACAATGCCCTGCGCCAGATCAGACGGCAGCGCGTTCTGGTCGACCAGCTTGAATTCCAGCTTGGCCGTCTTGCCCAGCAGATCAATCAGCTTTTGCGGGTCTTGCAAGCCGGGCACCTGCACCACGATCCGCGTATCACCCTGCCTGATGATCGTCGGCTCGCGCGTGCCAAGCGCATCGATACGCTTGCGGACCACTTCGGTCGCAGTATCCATTGCCTGGGTAAGCGCCGTTTTCAGGGCCGCTTCGGTCGGCTTTAGGACAAAGCGCGTTTCATCGACAACATTGAGATCCCATTCGCGGGTCAGCCCGCCACCATTGACCAGCGGCAATATCCGTTCACGCGCACGGTCCACATCGGCCGGGCTTTCCACCATAAAGCTGAGCTGGCCATTGGTGGCCGAAACATCGCCAATGCGGATCGCCGGGCTCCCGCTCTTCATCGCCGAACGGACCGATTCTTCCATATTTTCAATTCGCTGCGCGGATACCTGCGCCGGATTGGCTTCGAGCAGGATGTGGCTGCCGCCGGCAAGGTCAAGCCCAAGGTTGACCATCGGGCGCGGCAGCGCAGAAGGCCAATGCACCGTGGTGATCGCCATCAGCGAAGGGATCGCTGCGGCAATCGCAAACAGCGTCAGGAACCAGTACCAGATTTTTTTCCAGCGGGGGAATTCAAGCATGACGGGGGCCTTCGCCTAATCGTTTGCGGCAGAGCCGGCGGGCGGCACGATATCGCCAATGGTACTCTTTACCGCCTTGACCCGAACGCCTTGGGCAATCTCGATCTCGGCATAGCTTTCATCAACCTTCACGACTTTGCCCAACAGGCCGCCGGCAGTAATCACCTGATCGCCGCGCTTCATCCGCTCAACCTTTTCGCGGTGCTGCTTTTGCTGGCGCATTTGCGGGCGAATGATGAGGAACCAGAAGATCAGCCCCATTCCGACGATTGGCAGGAAAGTGGTCCAGGCGGGCGGCGCTCCGGCGCTGGCCGCTGAGGCAAGTAGATCGATCATTTGAAACGCCCGTCATTGGTAAAGTCTGAAAAGTGGTGCGCGGCATGTGAAACGCAAGATGTTTGCCTTTCATGCCGGTTCCCACCGATTGAGCGCGCGCCTAGCAGCTTCGATTGGGGAGAGCAACGCACGAGGCGCTGCTGTGACCAATGCGGCGAGGAAACGCGCCGACAAAATGCCGCGCGCAGTGCTTGCTATCCACAGGGCCACCGCTTATAGGCCCGCGCTCCACCGGTTCGGGACGTAGCGCAGCCTGGTAGCGCATCACACTGGGGGTGTGGGGGTCGGAGGTTCGAATCCTCTCGTCCCGACCAGTGGAAAGTTCTCTGACAGCCTCAATTACTGCGCCCTCTTGCGCTGCTGGCTGACGCGACCTAGGCGTTTGTGACAAGGAGATGCGCCTCGTGACGACCCCCATCACTGCCCCATTTGCGGCCCGGTCATGGTTGTTTGCGCCGGGCGACAGCGCCCGCAAAATGGACAAGGCTGCGGACGGCGCAGCAGATGTCGTGCTGCTTGACCTTGAAGATTCGGTTGCAAAGGACATCAAGCCCGACGCCCGCAAGATGGTGGCAGATTTTCTTGCCAGCCGCGCTGACAGACACAGGCTGTGGGTCCGGATCAACCCGCTGACCACGCTTGATTCCGGGCTTGATCTTGCTGCCATCATCGCTGCCGGACCAGGCGGGATCATGCTGCCAAAGGCCTGCGGGCGGTCCGATCTTGACCAGCTTGACGAACTGATTTCCGCGCATGAAGCCGCTGCCGGATTGCCGGCAGGACAGATCAAGGTTGCCGCGCTGGTTACCGAAACTGCAGCGGCAATGTTCACTACAGGCGATTATGTCGGCTCCCCCCGACTTGCGGCGATGACCTGGGGAGCAGAGGACCTCGGTTCCGTTCTGGGGGCAAGCAATCAATTTCTGCCCAGCGGCCAGTATGCCCCGGTGTTCGAATTGGCGCGCAGCCTGTGCCTGCTTGGCGCAGTCGCCGCAGAAGTGCAGCCGGTCGAGACGATCCAGGCGGATTTTCGCGATCTTGACGGCTTGATGAAACGTGCCAAGATGGTTCGCAGCTGGGGTTATCGCGGGATGCTGGCAATCCATCCTGCGCAAGTGGATGTGATCAATTCCGCCTTCACGCCATCAACCGAAGAACTTGCCCATGCGCAGGCGATTATTGACCTGTTTGCAGCCAACCCCGGCGCTGGTGCGCTGGGCCTGAACGGCGCCATGATCGACCGGCCGCATCTGACGCAGGCGCGCGCGCTGCTGGCATCATTGCGATCACAGCGGTAAGTCCGACTTTCCTACACTCACCATATTGGTTACTTTATAGCACGACTCATATCCACGGAGCGCGCTATGCCCATTCTCGAATCGCTGATCGGTCCAATCACTTCCATCATCGACAAGATTATTCCCGACAAAGACGCCCGCGAACGGGCCAAGCTGGAATTGTTCAAGCTGGAAGGGACGCAGGAACTGGCGACGATCCAGGCCCGCCTTTCGGCAATCGTCGCAGAAGCCAATTCTGCCGATCCGTGGACCAGCCGCGCGCGGCCAAGCTTTCTTTACGTGATGTATGTGATGATCCTGTGGGCGCTGCCGATGGGCATTCTCGCGGCATTTCGCCCCGCCGCTGCCAGCGATATTGCAGCGGGCATGAATGCTTATCTGAACGGGCTGCCTGAGCCGCTCTATGCTCTGTTTGGCACTGGCTATCTCGGTTATACCGCCGCGCGCCAATGGGGAAAGGCAAAGGGCACCGATAAATAGTCGGGCGAATTACTCCTGCAAAAACTTGACAGACAACCTTGTTTGTTGATTTCTGCGGGAGGGCGCTGAAAACAGGGATTTTGCTATGGCATCTCAGCCGCGCTTCGCTCCGTTCCACCGGCTTGATCGCAAGGCAGTGCTGGTGTGCACTGCAATTATCTTCGCTGCAATTGCCGCCGGGTTCATTTATGACATGGCAACGCGCCTCAGCTTCAACCCACTGGTATATCCGTGGTATGTCCACGCCCATGCCCTGAGTTACAGTGCGTGGCTGGTGCTGCTGGTATGGCAAGTGACGATGGTGCGCACCGGCAATATCGACGGTCACAAGCGGTTTGGGCGGCTCGCGCTGGTGATCCTGCCGCTGATGCTGATCACCGGGCCATTGGTGGCGATCATGTCGCGTGCCGCGCAGGCCAGCCCGTCCCCTCAAAGCCTGACGTTCATGAGCACTCAATTTACCAATGTGCTGGGCTGCGTTCCGCTGCTGTTTGCCGGTTATCTATTCCGCCGCGACCCTGCGGTGCACAAGCGGTTGATGCTGATGGGCTCTATCGCCATCACCGAACCTGGCTTCAGCCGCATTCTGGCAGATCCGATTTTGAGCAAGCTGGGCGATGGATATCTGGCCTATTACTTTGCCACTTATCCGGGCACGCTGTCGCTGATGCTGGCAGTGGGAACGTATGACATTTGGACGCGCGGGCGGCCTCATCCGGCGTGGATTTGTGCCTTTCTTTGGGTCCTGGCGAATGAAATGCTGGCGACGTTCCTGTTTTATCAGGACGGGTTCTGGCTCAGCTGGATGCGCGCGCTGACCGGGCATTAAGCGCGGGTCTTCCCACTTGGCGCCCTTCGCGCTAATCGGCGCGATATGACTGACACCATATTTGTCCTCAACGGCCCCAATCTCAACCTGCTCGGCCTGCGCGAGCCGGAGATTTATGGCTCGACCACACTGGATGAAATTGCCGGGATGCTGGAAGACCGGGCACGCGATCTGGGGGTGCAGGTGGATGTGCGCCAGTCCAATCATGAAGGCCATCTGGTCGACTGGCTGCACGAAGCACAGGCAGACGGCGTCAAGGCTGTGCTGCTTAACGCCGGAGCTTATACTCACACTTCGATTGCGCTGCTCGATGCAATCCGGTCCATCACCACCCCGGTGATCGAGGTGCATCTGTCAGACCCGGCAAAACGCGAAAGCTTTCGGCATCATTCCTTCGTTGGAATGGGCGCGGTTAAATGCGTGCAAGGCCTTGGCGCACAAAGTTATATCGTCGCGCTGGAGGCAGCAGCAGCGCTGTAACGTAGCGGAAATACCCCGCTCAAAACCGTCCTCTCCCTCTTGCCAGCCAGCCGCCAGCCGCGCATAGGCGAGCGCTTGAAAGCAATAAGAGGCGCTCCATGGCCGTAACCAAAGCCGCCGCCGGTCGTAACCCCGGCATGAATGTTGATACCAAGCTGGTGCGCGAGCTCGCCGAGATGCTCAGCGAAACCGGGCTGACCGAAATCGAAGTCGAAGATGGTGAGCGCAAGATCCGCGTCGCACGCGGCGCGGTTGCCATTGCCCCACCACTCGCGGCTGCGCCTGCAGTGCCAACAGCCCCGCCGGCTGCCGCGCCCGCCGCGGCCCCAGAAGCAGACCTCGCGCCCGATCATGCCAATGCGATCAAATCGCCAATGGTGGGCACCGTCTATCTTGCCGCAGAACCCGGCGGACCAAATTTCGTGGCCATTGGGGACAGCGTGAAGAAGGGCGATACGCTGGTGATCATTGAAGCGATGAAGGTCATGAACCCAATTACCGCAGACCGGGCCGGCACAGTGACGCACGTACTGGTCGATAATGCGCAGCCGGTCGAATTCGATCAGCCGCTGGTCGTGATCGCGTAAGGTCAGGCCCATGGGAATTAGCCGTATCCTGATCGCCAATCGCGGTGAAATCGCTTTGCGCATACACCGCGCGGCGCATGAAATGGGGATTGAGACGGTCGCAGTCCATTCCACCGCCGATGCCGATGCGATGCATGTGCGGCTGGCCGACCATGCAGTGTGTATTGGCCCGCCGCCTGCCGCTGACAGCTATCTCAACATTGCCGCAATCATTTCAGCGGCCGAAATTTCGCAAGCAGACGCTGTCCACCCTGGCTATGGCTTCCTGTCGGAAAACGCCAAATTTGCCGAAATCGTCGAAGCGCATGGCCTCAAATGGATCGGCCCCAAGCCCGAACACATTCGCACTATGGGCGACAAGGTCGAAGCCAAGCGCACTGCAGGCGCGCTCGGCCTGCCGCTGGTGCCCGGATCTGACGGGGCAATCAGCGACCCGGCCGAAGCCGCCAAGGTTGCGCAGGAAATCGGCTATCCGGTCATCATCAAGGCCGCCAGCGGCGGCGGCGGACGCGGCATGAAAGTGTGCGAGACTGAGGACCAGCTCGGCCCACTGATGCAGGCAGCCGGGAATGAGGCAAAATCGGCGTTTGGCGATGCCACTGTCTATCTCGAAAAATATCTCGGCAACCCGCGCCACATCGAATTCCAGGTGTTTGGCGACGGGGAAGGCAATGCGATCCATCTGGGCGAACGGGACTGTTCGTTGCAGCGGCGCCACCAGAAAGTGCTCGAAGAAGCGCCCTCTCCGGTTATTTCGGACGAAGACCGCACGCGCATGGGGGAAACCTGTTCCAAGGCAATGGCCGACATGGGCTATCGCGGTGCTGGCACGATCGAATTCCTGTGGGAAGACGGCGCGTTCTATTTCATCGAAATGAACACCCGGCTGCAGGTCGAACATCCAGTGACCGAGATGATTACCGGCGTCGATCTGGTGCGCGAGCAGATCCGTATCGCCGATGGCAAGCCGCTGTCGGTGACGCAGGACGATCTGCAGTTCAAAGGCCACGCGATTGAATGCCGGATCAATGCGGAAGACCCGTTCACTTTCGCTCCGTCACCCGGCCTTGTCACCGCCTACCATGCAGCCGGCGGCATGCATGTGCGGGTCGATAGCGGGCTCTATGCCGGCTACCGCATCCCACCCTATTACGACAGTATGATTGCCAAACTGATCGTCTATGGCCGCAACCGCGAAGGCTGCATCATGCGCCTGCGCCGCGCGCTGGAGGAAATGGTTGTCGACGGCGTCAAGACATCAATCCCGCTGCATCAGGAACTGCTGCGCCAGGACGATGTGTTGAGCGGGGATTACAGCATCAAATGGCTGGAGGAATGGCTGAAGGAGCGAGCAGGCTAGTGCTAGCTAGTCAAAGCTAAACCCGGCTGCGGTCGCTTCTGCGATCACTTCCGCTCCCGTTTGTCTCGAATGCTCACCTTGTAATGCGCACCAATCGGCTGATTCATCGATAAATATCTCCTTTCCGATTGTAAATCTCGCTGCCGCGTCAAACAAACCGGCTGAAAAGCTGCGGTTGCCTGTTGGAAGGAAGCGAAACCAGAGATTGGAGCCGCAATGAGAGCAAAATGCACGTTGCGCCCATCCGCTTGACCGATAAATGGCTGCGTTTTCTTCGCCTTTGACAGTCACGCTTTTGCCGGTCTGGGCTGAATAGAAAGCCCCACCCCAGCGGCGGCACATGCTGCATTGGCAGATTTCAACTGTTGGATTTGGCCCAGCAATTTCAATTCGAACTCGGCCGCATAAACAGTTCCCAACAATTGTTTTTGGAGTAGCCAAGTCAGGAAATGCCCCTTCAGCCCAGCGGTACGCCCGGTTCATGCTTGGCGGTACGGATCGTGAGCGACGTCTTCACGCTACCGACATTGGGAGCAGGGGTCAGTTTGCTAGTGAGGAATTCCTGAAAGCTCTGCAAATCGCGGCTGACGATCTTGAGAATGAAATCAATCTCGCCGTTGAGCATGTGGCATTCGCGCACTTCGGGCAGTTCGGCCATGTGCTCTTCAAATTCGCGCAGCGCCGCTTCGGCCTGACTCTTCAGGCTGACCATCGCAAAAACCGTGATGGCAAAGCCTAATTGCGAGGCGTCCAGCTCTGCATGATAGCCGCGAATAACGCCTGCTTCTTCCAGCGAGCGCACCCGGCGCAGGCACGGCGGCGCTGTCAGGCCGACTCGATGTGCCAGTTCGACGTTGGTAACGCGCCCTTCGCTCTGCAATTCGGCGAGCAATTTTCGGTCGATTTCATCCAGATTGGCCAACGCTTGCGCCCCCTATTGCGCGGCGCACGATAATTAACGTGTACCGGTAACGAAAGCCGCTTCGCGCAGCGCTGGCGGCTAATATTATTATTCTTGCCAGCAATTGTCCCGCTTTGCAACGCGCTGTCTGCACGCTGTATCACGCGCCCGGGAAACTGGTAGGAACGCAGCGTCCCGGAATTCATCCCGGGCACCTGAACCACCGCTGTTTCACGCCGGAGAGCCATGCATTTTGATGACCGCCTTGCCACTGTATTGCGCCACCGCGCAACAGGCGAGCGTGCGGCGCGGACGCAGTTCCGGCAATTGCTTGACCTGCTCGGCAGCCGCCCGGCGACTTTGGCCGCCACGCGCGATCAGGCCTTGCTGGGCGCTGCATGGTTAAGGTTAGGCGCGTTGGGAGAAATGATCCCTGCCGCAGACCGGGCTGCGATGATCCGCGATCCGGGCCTGCGCTTCCGCAATCCTGAACTGGCAGTGCATCTGGCAGAAGACGAGCCAGAAGTAGCTGCCGCCGCGCTGGCCCGTGCCGATCTGTCGGACGAAGACTGGGAAGCGCTGATCCCGCATCTGCCAATACGCGCGCGCGGCTTCCTGCGGCTACGGCGCGATATGCCAACCGGAGCGGTTCGGTTGCTCGAGTGGCTGGGTATTCACGACCGCGGATTGCCCTTGCCCGATGCAAATCCTGCCGATCAGAGCGCCCAGCCGGCAAATCCGATGCCCAAACCTTCCCCGTCCATAAGGGTGGTCGCGGCAAATGATGTGGTCCCGCCTGCACTAGGGCAGCCGGAACCTGAAGACAGCGAGATTACCGCGCTGGTCAAACGGATCGAGGCTTTCCGCCAAGCGCGCAGCGATGGCTCGTCATTGCCTCGCCCCGCCTCTGCCGATGCGCCGCGCCTGCCGCTGGGCGACCCTGCCATGGACGGGCCGATGCAGCAGCTGGACCGCTTTGCCTTTACTTGCGATGCGGAAGGGCGGATCAATTGGGCAGAACCTGAAATCGCGCCTATGGTCGTGGGCATGCGGATCGCGCAGGATGAGGTCATTGCGCCGCGAAATTTTGCTCGTCATCAGCCGGTCAGAAACCTTGCCGCCACGCTCGAAGGCGCACCGCTGATATGCGGCGACTGGATCGTTGATGCCGCGCCGCGCTTCACTGATCCGGGCGGACGCTTCTTTGGCTATGCCGGCATGTTCAGGCGGCCCGCAGGCGGCCTATTGACTGCAGCAGAGCCTGCTGACAGCGAAGCAGACCGAATCCGTCAATTGCTGCACGAACTGCGAACGCCGGTGAACGCCATTCAGGGCTTTGCGGAGATCATCCAGCAGCAATTGTTTGGACCCGCCCCGCATGAATATCGGGCGCTGGCAGCGACCATCGCCGGGGACAGCGCGCGCATTCTGGCCGGATTTGACGAGCTGGACCGTCTGGCCCGGCTTGAAACCGGCGCGCTCGAACTGGACGAAGGTGCGTGCGACCTGCGCACCATGGCCGAGCGCACCAGCACGCAATTGCACAGCGTGTTGCAGGCCCGTAATGCAGGCTTTGCGCTTGATCTGGGCTCCACGCCGTGCCGGATCGCGATGGCGCAAGGTGACTGTGAAGCGCTCGGCTGGCGGCTCCTCGCCACGTTTGCCAATGCGCTAGGCGCGGGCGAGACGGTCGCTATCACGCTGGACCAGGACGGCGCTATGGCCCGGCTTGGCTGCCACTTGCCTGCTGCCCTGGAACAAGCCGAGGATATTTTTTCAGCCAATGCAAAACCTGCGGGCGGCGCGCTCAGTGCCGGGATGTTCGGGGCCGGGTTTGCGCTGCGTTTGGCGCGGGCAGAAGCGCAGGCTGCAGGCGGCGCGCTGGAGCGTAAAGAGGGCTGGTTAACGCTGACCCTGCCGCTCTTGACCGAAATGGACCACGATCCTAGCGAAGAGGACAGTCCCGGGCCGGCCGCGGCGCCCACCGCTTTTTAACCTTTGGCGGGTACCGCGCCAGCCTCGGCAGCAGACAGGCACATCAGGTGCGGGCTGCTTATGCAAAGGGGGTAGTAGCATCTCGGAACGGCCGATCTCCGTACCGCCTTCGCGCCAGGATTATGCCCGCTTGCACCCCGGCACCGGTTGCCGCTCGCTGCTGACCGTCGATGCGGAAGAGGAATTCGACTGGAACGGCCCGTTCAGTGCGACGCGCCATTCGCTCGACCATGTGCACCGGCTCGCCAAATTTCAGCAATTCTGCGACGGGCTTGGCGTATCGCCGGTCTATCTGATCGACTTTCCGATTGCGACCTCGCCGCAAGCGATCGAAATTCTGGGTGATGCGGTCAAGGCCGGCAAAGCCGAGGTCGGGATTCAGCTGCACCCGTGGGTCAACCCGCCGCATCAGGAAGAGGTGAACCGATTCAACAGCTACGCCGGCAATTTGCCTGCCGCGCTGGAGCGCGAGAAATTCCAATGCCTGCGCGATACAATTGCCCAGAATTTCGGGGTTCAGCCGCAGATTTATCGCGCGGGCCGCTATGGGCTTGGCCCCAACAGCGTGGCAATGCTGCGCGATGGCGAAGTGGCGATCGACAGCTCGGTGCGATCCAAATTCGATTACCGGCCGGGGCACGGCCCCAATTATCAAGCCATGCCGCTGGTGCCCTTCTGGATGGATTCGGGCCGCAATGTACTGGAATTGCCGCTGACGACGGTTTTTTGGGGGATGCTACGCAAACAGGGCGATCAGATCTATCCGCTGGTACGCGATTATCCGCGGCTTCGCGGCGTGCTGTCAAAACTGGGCCTGCTCGAACGGATTCCCCTCACGCCCGAAGGCGTTTCGGCGGACGAGGCACTGCGCGGGATCGATATTGCGCTCGACGATGGGCTGCCGCTGCTGGTTCTGTCCTTCCACAGCCCTTCGCTGGAGCCGGGCAATACGCCTTATGTCCGCACAGAGGATGACCTTGACCAATTATATGACTGGTGGCGGCGGATTTATGCCTATCTTGGCCAGCGCGAAGTTGCACCGACAACGGTCGCAGAAATCCTCGCATCGGTGGAACGTTGAGCAGCTTTTTCACGATTGGCAATATCACCGCTTGCCTCGCGCCCACTCGCAAGCTAGGCGCTGGCCCGCTGAACGGCATTTTGCACATGTTTTGGCGATATGTCCCTT
>JAHEAW010000156.1 GCA_024642545.1 Erythrobacteraceae bacterium | reverse complement strand
TTGCCCAGCGTCGACAAATCTAGGCTCATATCCGACGCCACACGCCGCTGCGACAGCCCACTGGTCAGCGCAATGCGCACCGCTGCCCGTCGCCAGAACATTTGGCACAGATGGCTGCGTAGATTAGCGGAGCATCGGCCTCGTCTTGTTGGTTGATATTAGGCGGCCACCCACAATCTGCAGGGATGCCTTCGCCGCCAGACCTGCGAAGACCATGTTGAACCCGCCCAGGCCGGCCGTGTTGCCAGCGATCATTTCAGATATTGTCCAGCAATCCACCGATCGATTCCAATCCAGCCACTGCCTCGCGCGATCAGGATCAGGCACATTGCGGCCCAGAGCGAATGCACCGGCCACCATGCATCGGGAAACACAAAGATCTGGATTGTCATTGTCATGCCGAGCAGGGCAAGCGATGATACCCGTGTCGCAAACCCGGCCAACAGCAGGATCGGGAACACAGTTTCGCAGGCGAGCGCCATCTCGGCAGCAAATGCTGGTGGCAGAGGAACCGCCGCATAATCGGTCTGAAACAGATAGTGTGTGGCATCACTGACCTGCAGCCAGGTGCCTTCGGCTACTTTGGAGCGGCCCGAACGCCAGAACACTCCGGCAAGCGCGAGACGGGTTAGCAGCAAGGCGGTGCTTTCGATCGCCGGATGCGACGCAGCGATGCGCAATCTGGCGATAAGCCGAACAGGGAAGGTCATCGCTTTAGCGATCTATGGGCGCAAGTGACCCCGTTCCCTTGGGCGTTTTAATCTTGCTGCAGGTCCCGGCAGGAACCAGCTTCCAGGAGTTTCCCTGATAGTCGCGGGTCGAAGTGCCGGCACAACTCGTGCCTGGTCCCGCTGCGCAGTCATTCTTGCCGGCCTTTGCCACCCCGTAGCACTTTTCCATCTTGGTATTGGTCTGCGCGTGGGCAGAACCTGCAAACACGATCCCGGCCGCAGCTGCTGCCAAGGACATGCGAGGAAGTCTATTGATCATGGCGATATATCCTTGTGAATTATTGTCGTGAATACCGCCTAGTAATTCGTGCTTCGTGGTTGAAGGGTTACATCAAGGCGAAATTTGTCAGCAATGTAACCTTCCCCTGGCTGGCACCGAACCAGCAGGTGCCGCTCAATGGCAAGATCTGGAGAATTTCACATGAGCATCATGAATAAGAGTACTTCGCTCGCCGCCTCTGCCGCACTGTTTGCATTATCATCAATGGCAAACGCAGCAACGCCACCAGCTGGCAGTTCGGGCATGGCAGTCTCCGCTCAAGATACCGTGCACTGCTACGGCGTGAATAGCTGCAAAGGTCAGAGTGACTGCAAGACGTCCGCTCATGCTTGTAAAGGCATGAACGAATGCAAGGGGCAGGGCTTCAAGGCTTTGAAGGCGGGCCAGTGCCTCGCCAAAAGCGGCGTGATCGGGGATCTGGGCTAAGCCCCCTCATTCCCGCTCGCGGCCCGGTGCGACATCCCCCCACTTCGTACCGGGCCGCGTTCGATTTTAGGCAATAAATAGGCTGTCCCCGCAATGTTTCGCCAATCGCCCAGATTTGATGGATTTGGTCTGGGCCTTAGGCGTCCGCACTATGACGAATATCTTGGCAAGTCCGTCGCGGTCGATTTTGTCGAGATCATCTCGGAGAATTTCATGGTCGAGGGGGGCAAGCCGCTTGCCACCCTCGACGCTGTTCGCAAAAGACATCCTGTTGCCATGCACGGCGTCTCGATGTCGGTTGGCCGCCACGACCGCCTCGATGAAGACTATCTAGACCGCTTGGGAATTCTTGCCCGCCGGGTCGATCCGCTGTTCGTCTCTGATCACTTGTGCTGGACGGGAGTGGATGGGGTAAATTCGCATGATCTGCTGCCGCTTCCCTATACCGAAGAATCGCTCAATGTGGTGTGCCGCAACATTGACCAGGCGCAGGAAGCACTTGGCCGAACGATGCTGTTCGAAAACCCCTCAAGCTACGTTCAATTCCCCGAAAGCTGTCTGACCGAATGGGAATTTCTGGCAGAGATGAGCCGCCGTACTGGCTGCTTTCTGTTACTCGATGTCAACAATGTCTATGTCAGCGCGCAGAACCACGATTTCGACGCCCTGGCTTTTCTCGCCGGCCTCCCGGCAGAGCGCGTGCGTCAAATTCATCTGGCCGGTCACACACCGGGCGAGGTCCTGATCGACACCCATGATCGGCCGGTCTGCAGTCCGGTGTGGGAACTCTACGCCCATGCCATCACGCTCTGCGGCCCCGTAGCGACGATGATCGAGCGCGACGACGCAATCCCGCCATTGGATGACTTGCTGGCCGAATTGGCCATTGCCCGCGAAATCGCCGCGCGGATCGAGCCCGGGGCCGCCTGATGCTTGGCGCTGCGCAAAGGTCGTTCAAGAACCTCATTCTCGACGAGGATTTGCCGCTCCCGCCCGTCTGGGATGCAAAGGCAGCCGCTGGCATGGCAATTTACCGCAATGCGTATCGGCTGCGGATTGTCGGCGCGCTCGGCGAGACCTTTTGTCGCACTCAGCGCTGGGTCGGAGCAGAACCTTTCGGTCAGGCCGCGACCCACTACACAATCTTGCAGCCACCATCGAGTTGGTCACTTGATCATATTGGAGCAGGATTTCCGGCATTGCTGGAGGACTTGTTCCGCAATGATCCTGAAGTTGCTGAACTGGCGCGGCTCGAATGGCAGATGAACCAACTCTATGTCGCTAAAGACGCGCAGCCGCTGGACCAGTCCGCTTTTGCAGCGGCAGTCGAGGATTATAGCGAAGCGGATTGGGCCAACCTGACGCTAGAGCTTATGCCTGGATTGGCAATCGAGCCTGTCCGCACAGACTGCGCGGCGATCTGGCGCGCGCTGACTGACAATACCGAAATGCCGCAGGATGTAATCCTCAAGGAAGCTAGCGCCCTCATTGTCTGGCGCGAAAATTTTCGGTGTGTCTTTCGATCCGCCTCCAGCGCGGAGGCGCATGCGCTGAGTCTCGCCGGGGACGCGGCGAGTTTTGCCGCAATTTGTGACGCAATGGTGATCATTTTAGGAGAAGAACGAGCAGCATCTGAAACCGGCACCATGCTCGGCCGCTGGGTTCAAGATGGCATGATTGCAGGGATAGCTGAGCCTTCATCCGATTTGCTGCACGCCCGTGATGCTGATTGGACGTGACCCTATTTCAGCGTGAATTTGCCGGTTTTTGATAGAGCCAGCGGTATGCACCAAAACCGCGCAATGCGATGATTTGCTGAAAGTCGTCAGTAACTTCGCGGAAGCTTGACCGGACGCGCTCGATATACTTGGCAACACTAGCATCATAGATGTCGCTATTCAGAATATCTGCCAAAACCGCTTTGGTCAGACCTCTGCCTTGCGCCCGGATCAGCGCTTCAACAATCAAATGCTGGCTCTTGGGAAGCTGCATCTCCCGGCCTTCGAACAGGATCGTGCCGTACTCATCGAGCCTGATGTTCCCAAACTCAAATTGGTCAAACCGGCCAAGGTTGCAGCCGCAATTGGGGCAAATATGCGAAGACATGTCTATCTGCCTTGATGCAAAGTCAGCGTGTACGTTGCGCAGGCGATCATCTGTTCGATCCTTCCAACGGTGCAGCAATCAAGCCCAAGCCAGCCTTGCG
>JAHEAW010000061.1 GCA_024642545.1 Erythrobacteraceae bacterium | reverse complement strand
CGGCCATGCGCTTTCCCGTGCGGTGGATTCGCTGCTCAATTACGAAACGGTCAAATATTTCGGGGCCGAAATGCGCGAGGAGCAGCGCTATGAGGCATCAACGCGGGCTTATGCCGAAGCCGCGATCAAATCGGAAAATTCGCTCGGCCTGCTTAATATCGCTCAGGCCCTGATCACCAATCTGCTGATGGCAGGGGCCATGGGCTATACCGTGTGGGGCTGGAGTCAGGGTAAGCTGACTGTGGGCGATCTGGTGTTTGTGAACACTTATCTGACCCAGCTCTTCCGCCCGCTCGACCTGCTCGGTTTTGTCTATCGCACGATTCGCCAGGGCCTTATCGATATGGCGGCAATGTTCGCGCTGATGGATACACCAGTCGAAGTGCAGGACAGGCCCAATGCCCCGGCGCTGGCGATCAGGCAGCCAACGGTGACTTTCGACAATGTCGTGTTTGGTTATGACCCGGACCGCACCATCCTGCACGGCCTGTCCTTCCATCTGCCCGCAGGCGGTCATATCGCCCTGGTTGGTCCCTCGGGTGCAGGCAAAAGCACAATCGCGCGGCTGTTGTTCCGCTTTTACGATCCGTGGTCGGGCCGGATTCTGATCGATGGCCAGGATATTGCCGAAGTGACACAGGAAAGCGTGCGCGCGGCGATCGGGATTGTCCCGCAGGACAGTGTGCTGTTCAACGATACGATAGGCTATAACATTGCTTATGGCCGCGAAGGCACCAGCAAAGCGGAGGTCATCGCCGCCGCACGCGGCGCCGCGATCCTGCCGTTCATTGAACGCTTGCCCAAGGGCTTCGACACCGAAGTGGGCGAGCGCGGTTTGAAACTGTCTGGCGGTGAGAAGCAGCGCGTGGCGATTGCTCGCACGTTAATTAAGAACCCGCCCATCCTGCTGCTCGATGAGGCCACCAGCGCGCTCGATTCGCGCACCGAGCAGGACATTCTGGCGACCCTGCACCGGGTATCGGAAAATCGCACTGGCCTGTCGATTGCGCATCGCTTGTCGACAATAGCCGATGCCGATCAAATCCTGGTGCTCGATCAGGGGCGAGTGGCCGAACAAGGCAGCCATGAGGCTCTGCTGCTGCAGTCCGGACTTTATGCCGACATGTGGACCCGCCAGCAAAGCGAGCGCGGGCCGGAGCAGGGCGCCGATACCGAGGCCGCTGAATAGGCCGCTGGGAACTGGACTGGGCTGGGTCTGACGGCGGCCATCGCAGGCCTTGTTGCGGTGCATTTCTTCTGGGATAAAAAGTCAAACCAGGCAGCAGAGTGTTCAATTGAAACTGCAACGCCTCTGTCCCGGCGGGCATCTTAACGACTGAGACATCTCCTGACTTGCGCCTGGCGCTCCAAAATCCCAGTCTCGCACCGCGCGCAGCGACCGCTGATCCGCCACTGCGCCAAAGCCGGTCACAAGATATATTTGCTCAGGTCACTGTCCTGCGCCAGATCGGTCAGGCGTTCGCGGACATAGGCCGCGTCGATCGTTACCGTTTGACCAGCCAGGTCTTCGGCATCGAAGCTGACGTCTTCGATCAGCTTTTCCATTACCGTCTGCAGCCGACGTGCGCCGATATTCTCGATGCTTTCATTTACTTGCGCCGCGATCTTGGCAACTTCGGCAATCGCGTCTTCGGTGATTTCCAGCGTGACCTGCTCGGTGCCGATCAGCGCTTTGTATTGCTGCACCAGATTGGCGCGCGTTTCGCTCAGGATTCGGACGAAGTCTTCCTCCGTCAGCGCGCGCAGTTCGACCCGGATCGGCAAGCGGCCCTGCAATTCGGGCAGCATGTCCGACGGTTTGGCAACATGGAATGCGCCGCTGGCAATAAACAGCACATGATCGGTTTTCATCGGGCCATATTTTGTCGCCACCGTGGTGCCTTCGATCAGCGGCAGCAGATCGCGCTGCACCCCTTCCCGGCTGACAGATCCGCCGCGCACATCGCTGACTGCGATCTTGTCGATCTCATCCAGGAACACGATGCCGTTGGTTTCAGCATTATGCAGCGCAGTGCGGGCGACATCATCCTGATCCATCCGCTTTTCGGCTTCTTCATCGACCAACTTGTCCCACGCATCCGGCACTTTGAGCTTGCGCCGTTTGGTGTTCGATTTGCCAAACGCCTTGCCCATCATATCACTCAGGTCGATCATCCCGATCCCGCCGCCCATGCCAGGCATTTCCATCGGCGCAGAGGGCAAATCCAGCACTTCAATTTCAACCTCGACATCGTTCATCGCGTTCTGAACGATCCGCTGACGGAAGCTTTCACGCGTCGCTTCTGAGGCATTTTCGCCCACCAGCGCGACCAGTAAGCGGTCCATCGCCGCCTTGGAGGCAGATTCGCGCACTGCTTCGCGCCGCCGATCCTTTTCCAGCCGAATCGCATCTTCGGCCAGATCGCGGGCAATCTGTTCGACATCGCGGCCGACATAGCCAACTTCGGTGAACTTGGTTGCTTCCACCTTCACGAATGGCGCGTCGGCCAGCTTCGCCAGCCGGCGGCTGATCTCAGTCTTGCCGCAGCCGGTAGGGCCGATCATCAGAATATTCTTGGGCGTTACTTCATCGCGCAAATCATCGCCCAGCCGCTGGCGGCGCCAGCGATTGCGCAGCGCCACGGCAACCGCACGTTTGGCGTCCTTTTGCCCGATGATATGTTCATCCAGCGCAGCAACGATGGCCTTGGGGGTCAGTGTGTCGGTCATGGGATCTCTGACTGCTTAAATGGTTTCGACCGTCACACGGTCGTTAGTAAAGACGCAAACTTCGGCGGCCACCGCCATTGCACGGCGGGCGATCACTTCGGCATCATCTTCATAAGGATCAAGCGCGCGCGCAGCCGACAGCGCATAATTGCCGCCCGAGCCGATCGCGGCCACGCCGCCTTCAGGTTCCAGCACATCGCCATTGCCGGTCAGCACCAGCATCACTTCTGCGTCGGCCACGATCATCAGCGCTTCAAGATTGCGCAAATATTTGTCAGTCCGCCAATCCTTGGCGAGTTCCACCGCCGCGCGCAGCAACTGGCCGCGATATTGCTCCAGCTTCTTTTCCAGTCGCTCGAACAAGGTAAATGCATCGGCGGTGGCCCCGGCAAAACCGGCAATCACCTGTTCGCCTGCGCCAATCCGGCGGACCTTGCGCGCATTAGGCTTCATCACCGTATTGCCCATGGAGACTTGCCCGTCCCCGGCAATCACGGTTTTGCCGCCCTTCTTCACTCCGATGATGGTGGTGCCATGCCATTGCACGAGGCCGTGCGCATTTGTGCTGTTGTCCATAAACAGCGATATGGGGGCGCGTTCCGGGGGGTCAAGAAGCGCGCAGGCCAGCCTGCTCGGAACTAGCTTCCCGGAGGACCGCCACTTCCGCCTGGGCCGCCGCCCGGGCCAGCTGCGCCAACCTGCCCGATATTGCCGAACAGGTCTTCGAGGAAGCTGCGTTCACGGCCGAGCGTCGGGGTCTTGTCGCCATTGGGTGTCAGGAACACGACGCGCTCCATTCCGGTAGTGTTGGCCGAAATAACGTTGCCCGCCGCATCGAAGCGGATCGCCAGAACCGAAGCCTGGCGGATGCGCGGCCGCACGAACGGCTTGCGCGCGGTAACGTCAGACACATAATACCATGTCGGCTCGCCATATTCGCTGGCGAAGGACGGGTGGCCCAGCGTGGCCTCAACCGACTGCTTGTTATCAATCCCGGCCTGAACCGAAGTGGTCAGCGTTTGGTCCACAATATAGCCGCGATGTTCGCGGATCGACGCGCAGCCGCTGGCGGCCAGCGCTGCTGCCATCACCATGCCTTCGCGGATAAACCTGCCTAGCTTCATCAACTCAAACTTTCTCAAAAATCACCAGCCGCTTTGAATATTTCCCGCGATCACTGTATCGGCAGCAAGCCATAAGGGCATGTCGCCCGCCATGCAATGACACCGGCCAAGGAATTTCCTCCGAATCCTCAACTCCGGCACCGATCGCGGGTTTGCGATCCGCCGCTTGAATTGCCAATTAACGAAACTGCACAGCGAAAGTCACATCATGTCATTTCTCTCCCGCCTGCTGGGCACTCAGCCCGATCCCAAGGAGGCCTTGCGCCCGCTATGGCGCCGCACAGTGGAAATCGCGCGCGAGGCGCAATGGTACCGGGATTGCGGCGTGCCTGACACAGTCGATGGCCGCTTCGATATGATCACCGCGGTACTGGCGGTGATCCTGCTGCGGATGGAACAGGACGATTTGCTAAAGGCGCCATCGGTCCGCCTCACCGAACTGTTTGTGGATGATATGGACGGGCAATTGCGCGAACAGGGCATTGGTGATCCCACGCTGGGCAAGCAGATGGGCAAGATCGTCAGTTCGATGGGCGGACGGCTGGGGGCATTTCGCAGCGCTTTTGCCAGCGGACGCACGGAACTGGAAGCGGCGATCACCCGCAACCTCACGCTTGTGGACGGGCACACACCGGACGCCTTGGCGCAGCGGATCGAACGCTTGCGGGACTGTCTGGCCCACACCGAAGCGCCCGCCCTGCTGCAAGGCATTATCGGGCGATGAGCGGCAGCGAACTTTCCTGTATGATCAAGCTGCGGCAGATCCGGCAAGACCCGGTGCTGATCGAGGCAAACGCGGCGCAATGCGCGGCGCTGGCCCAACGTTTCGCCATTAGCGCGGTTACCGCGCTGCACGCCAAGGTTCAGCTCACTCCTGATGGAAAGCGGGTTACCGCAGAAGGGCGGCTGACCGCCAGCATCGCGCAGCCCTGCGCCATTTCGGGGGAAGATTTTGCGGTCCAGATCAGCGAACCGCTGCGCCTGATATTCGTGCCTGATCGCGAACCGGTCACTGCTCCAGACGAAGAGATCGAACTCAGCGCCGAAGAACTCGACGAAATCCTCTATGATGGCGACGCCTTCGACCTTGGCGAAGCGGTAGCGCAAAGTCTCGGGCTAGCGATCGACCCCTATGCCACCGGACCCGATGCGGAAAGTTTCAGAAAAGAGACTGGCCTGCTCGAAGAAAGCCGCTCAGGTCCGTTCGCGGCGCTGGCCGCGTTGAAAAAGGACTAGGCGGCTGGGCCGCGCAGACGATGCCCAGGTCGCAAATGGACCGCTATCAGCCAGATTTGAAAGGGGGCAATGGCGAGAATTGGGGTGGGAAGCAGACATCAGCTGCGCGGCCTGAAATAGTACTGGGCGGTTTCAGCGATGCTTTTTTCAAGTGGGTCGACATCGGCCCAGAAACGGTCCCGGAATTTCGATGAATCCACATGGTAGGGGCGATCCGTTAGATAGTGTAGCTCCATGGCCTCCCGTACTTGGGGAACGAAGAAAGCTAAGATTTTTGCCGCCCACCCCGGCACAACAGATATTCTTGCCGGAACTTCCATCGCATTCGCAGCAATTGTAATTGCCTCCCGAAGCGATTTCGTCGGGGGCGTCGGCACATGCCAAGCCTGCCCGAATGCATCATCCGGTGCCTCCACCAAAGTAACGATCGCTCTTGCAAAATCAGTGATGTGAACAATGTCGTGAGGGAAGTCCGCGCTGATCAGAACCTGGGCAGGTTTACCTTGAGCCAATCGGCCGAGTGTTGGCGCGCCGAGGATTGAGGTTTCCACGCCCGCGCCAAAGAAATCCGGTGCACGGACGGCCGCGGTTTTTACTCGGCCCGCTTCGAATGCGGCCTGCCACAACCGCGTTGCATTGCTTCTCGCAGTGGGTTTCAGACCATAGTCGATCGGTGGAAGCATTTCGCGAAGTGGTTGGTCCTGCGGGCCATAGAGATACAAGCTGTCGGCATAGACCATGCGCGAGCCGACCTTCTCACACGCCTTGAGAGCGGATGCCATCGCTTTGGGCCATCCAGTTGCCCAGACTTTGCCATCGTAGGGCAGACCGAGCGCAAAAACGATTGTGTTTGCGCCCTGTATGGCATCGGCCAATTCCGCCGCATTCATCGCATCGGCTTTCGCAAAACTCGCCCCTTCAGGAAGCTCGTTTGGCGCGGTTCGCTGGATCACCCGAACCCGGTAGCCTTTAGCCAGCAAAAGACCAGTTACCTCGCGTCCAATTGGGCCATATCCAATGACGGGAACAAGTTTGGTCTCTACATTGGGCGTTTCCATTGTTTCTTTGCGACCTTCCAACGGGAATTCCAAGTCGGCAGCCTTCATCTGTGAACGGAGCGCGAAATGCAAGAACGCGCCGGTCGACTGCCAGGTGTCAGGAAACGGGTCGTTACCCGAATGTCCGCTTTTATCCATGATTTCTGTATCTTTGGCTGGTGCGCGTCAATCATGGGCGAGGCGCAGCCAGGCTGATGCACTGGCGCTATACTGCCCTGGCAGTTTGTGGCAGAGGCAGGCTCACACGGTGGGAGAAGCAAGTTTATGCGTATGGTGCGGATGGCAATTGCAGCGATTGTTTCGCTTTCGCTGGTGTCCACTCCGGTCATCGCCGCTGCACCGGCCCCGGTGGCTGCCGACCATGGCATGGTAGTTTCGGCTCACCGCCTTGCCAGCGATGCCGGGATTGCGGTGCTGAAATCGGGCGGAAACGCGGTCGATGCCGCGATTGCAGTCGCTTATGCGCTGGCGGTTACTTTTCCCGAAGCGGGCAATCTTGGCGGCGGCGGCTTCATGGTCGTGCGCTGGCATGACGGTAGCAAAGGCTTCATCGATTTTCGCGAAACCGCACCGATGGCCGCAACCGCCACCATGTATCAGGACAAGCAGGGTAATGTGATCCCCGGCCTCAGCACACGCGGTTATTCCGCCGTTGGTATTCCGGGCACAGTCGCCGGGCTCGAGCTGGCGCTGGCAAAATACGGCACAATGCCACGCGCACAGCTGTTGGCCCCAGCCATTGGTCTGGCGCGTGACGGCTTTGTGCTGGAACGCGGCGACGCCAGCTTTCTGGCCGAAGGCGCCGAGGATTTCGCCAAGGATACACCCAGCGCCGCAGTATTCCTCGATCATGGCAAGCCCTGGACCACGGGGCACCGGCTGGTGCAGGCCGATCTCGCTCGCTCGCTCCAGGCGATTGCCACAAATGGTGCCGCTGCATTCTACAAAGGCAGCATTGCCAAATCGATTGTTGCGGCCAGCAAGCAGCGCGGCGGTATCTTGGAGATGAGCGATTTTGCGGCTTACAAGGCGGTGGAACGCGATCCGATCGAATGTGATTATCGCGGCTATCACGTCATTTCAGCGCCTCTGCCCAGTTCGGGCGGCGTGGTGGTGTGTGAAACGCTCAACATCCTCGAAGGTTATCCGCTGGGCAAGCTTGGGTGGCATTCTGCGCAAGGTGTACATTATTGGACCGAAGCGCTGCGCCGGGCCTATCATGACCGCAACCTCAACCTCGGCGATCCGGCGTTTGTGAAACCCGATGTCGAACGTTTCACCAGCAAAGCCTATGCCGCCAAGCTGCGCGGCAACATCGCGCCTGACAGGGCAACCCCTTCGGCCAGCCTGCCGGCACCGGGTAGCGGGCAGGAAGGGTCCAGCACCACCCATTTTTCGATCGTCGATGCGCAAGGCAACGCGGTGTCGCTGACCTATACGCTCAACGACTGGTTCGGCGCGCGGGTCATGGCGCCGGGCACTGGCATCTTGCTCAACGATGAAATGGACGATTTCTCCTCGAAACCGGGCGCCCCCAACATGTATGGGCTGGTCGAAGGCGCCAATAATGCCATTGCCCCGGGAAAGCGGCCCATGTCATCGATGACACCGACGATTCTGACCAAGGATGGCAAGTTGTTCATGGTTGTGGGGACGCCCGGCGGCAGCCACATTCCCACAGCGGTACTGCAGGTAATCTCCAACGTGGTCGATTATGACATGGATCTGGGGCAGGCTGTGAATGCACCGCGCATCCATGAACAATGGCTCCCGGACAAGGTTTATTACGAGCGCTATGCGCTCAGCGCCGATACTATTCGTATCCTCGAAGGCATGGGGCACCAGATGGAGCCGATGGATTACTGGAACCAGATTGCAGCAATTCTGGTCGGCGCACCGGGGATTGGCAAAAAGCCTCTGGGCGATGCCACGCTCTATGGCGTGATCGACCCGCGCTTACCCACCGGCCTTGCTGAAGGGTATTAGACCTCGAACGGCGTCGCTTTATGCAAGCGGCGCCTCTGAACGATCAGAACGGGATATCGTCGTCGAGATCATCGTAGTTGGAGCCCCCGCCCGAACCACCACCAGCTGCGCTGCCTGCAGAACCGCCGCCGCCTTGGTTCCAGCCGCCTCCGCCGCCTGAACCGCCGCCCTGGTTATAGCTTCCGCCGCCACCAGCGCCGCCGCCAGTACCGCCGCCGCTCGCCCCGTCGAGCATGGTCAGCGTACCACCATACCCGCGTAGCACCACTTCGGTTGCATAGCGGTCATTGCCGCTCTGGTCCTGCCATTTGCGGGTTTGCAACTGGCCTTCGACATAGACCTTGCTGCCCTTGCGCAGAAACCGTTCGCACACCGAAATCAGCCCTTCGGAAAAGATCGACACGGTATGCCATTCGGTCTGTTCCTTGCGCTCGCCTGTGTTGCGGTCTTTCCACTGTTCGGACGTGGCGATACGCAAATTGCACACCTTGCCGCCGTTCTGGAATGACCGGACTTCAGGATCTGCCCCCAGATTACCGATCAGCATGACTTTATTCAGGGACCCGGCCATTCAAAATTCCTCGCTACAAACCCAGCGCCAGCGCGCTCCAATAAGTGATTCCGGCAAATATGTAGGCCAGCGCGAAGAGATAGGCCAACATGAAGGCGGGCCATTTCCACCCATTTGTTTCCCGCCGCGCGACTGCGATGGTGGAAAGGCACTGCGGGGCAAACACAAACCAGGCCAGAAAGGCGAGCGCGGTCGGCAGGCTCCACTGCGCAGCGATCCGCGCGCGCAGGGCGTTTTCAGTTTGCGTATCATCGGGCGAATCAACCGCATAAGTGGTCGCCAATGACGCCACCGCGACCTCACGCGCGGCCATCGCCGGGATCAGCGCCAGCGTCATTTCGCGGTTGAAGCCGATCGGCTGGAAAACTGTTTGCAGCCCATTGGCAACGTGCCCGGCAATCGAGGCATCGACTTGGCTTTTGCCCGGTCCGGCCTGCGGGAAGCTGAGCAGGACCCACAACACCACGGTAGCGGAAAAGATGATCGTGCCTGCACGGCGCAGAAAGATCCAGGCGCGCTGCCATAGGCCAATTGCCAGATCGCGCAGGCGCGGCAATTGATAGCGCGGCAATTCCATGATGAAACCGCTCGCTGCACCCTTGGTAACCGAGCGGCGCAGCACCAGAGCCATCACCATCGCGCCAATAATGCCCGCAACATAAAGGGCAAACAGCACCAGTCCTTGCAGCCCAATCCCGCCCCATACGGTCCGATCTGGAATGACCGCCGCAATGACCACGCCGTAAACCGGCAGACGCGCTGAACAGGTCATCAACGGGGCGATCAGAATGGTGGTCAGCCGATCCTTCGGGTCAGCAATGCTGCGCGTCGCCATGATTCCGGGAATGGCGCAGGCAAAGCTGGACAAGAGCGGGATGAAGCTGCGCCCCGACAGGCCGACACCGGCCATCATCCGGTCCATGATAAAAGCCGCGCGCGCCATATAACCAGTTGCCTCCATCGCCAGAATGAACGCGAACAGAATGATGATCTGCGGCAGAAACACGATCACCGCACCAACGCCCGCGATCACCCCTTCGGTCAGAAAATCGCGGATAATGCCGGGTGGCAGGATTGCGGTAACCTGGGCCGACATTGCGTCAGCCAATGCCTGCAGCGCATCGGTAAATGGGGTCGCCCAGGCGAACACGGCCTGAAATATTACGAACAGCAGCGCGAACAGGATTGGCGGGCCGAGCCAAGGGTGCAGCAAAATCTTGTCGAGCCCGGCATGAAGCCGCCGGGTCGAACTTTCCGACAGAATGGCGCCTGCAGCAATATTATGCGCCGCCAGCCGTCGTTCCGGCAAGGTCAGGTGCGGCTGGGGACGCGCGCGATTATCCGCTTCGGCCTGCGCTTCAGCCGCAGCAATGACAGAAATCAATTCAGCAAGCCCGCGCCGCCGCACCGCCACGGTCGGCACTACTGGCACGCCCAGCGCCTGCGCCAGCGCATCGGGATCGAGCGTCAGCCCGTCTCGCTCCGCCAGATCAACCATATTGAGCGCCACCACCGTCGGGCGGCCGAGTGCAATCACTTCCTGCGCGAACACCAGATGCTGTTCGAGATTGGCCGCGTCGAGCACCACCACCATTACATCGGGTGCGCTTTCCCCGGGAAATTCGCCATGTACCAACGCGCGGGTCACTTCCTCATCCGGGCTGGTGGCATCGAACGAATAGCTACCCGGCAAATCGATCAGTTCCACCGTTTCACCAGAGGGCATGGCCACGCGGCCGCTTTTGCGCTCAACTGTCACACCGGGGTAATTGGCAATTTTCTGGCGCGCGCCAGTCAGCGCATTGAACAGCGCACTTTTGCCCGCATTGGGATTGCCGACCAGTGCAGCGCGCCGCACTTGCGAGGTCACCGAAACGTTCACAGCGGCTCCACCGTCATCGCGGCGGCATGCACCCGGCGCACAGCAATAGTCATGCGGCCAATGAGCAAGGCTATCGGATCACGCCCGCCAAAAATGCCGCGATGGGCAATGGCGATTCGCGCGCCCACATCGATGCCCAGAGCGCGCAGGCGCTTACCTTCTTCGGGCGCGATCGCAGCCCAATCGACCGCAGTAATCTGCGCATGTTTGCCGCGCTCAAGGCTTTCCAGCTTCATGGGGACCCGCTGCCAGACTGACACCCTAATTGCAACTAATTCTCAATAGTCTTAACAGGCAATTATTGCGTCAAGGCGATTATCGCGCCGGATAGCGCAGACGGCCGAGCAAACGGGTCACGCTGAAACGCTCCCGATCGGGTGAAAACCATTTGGCCTTGGCTTTCTCAAACCGCATCACCCCATCAATCCGGCGGTCAAGGAAAGCGCGTGTTTCAGCCTTCCCGTCGCTTTCATCGCCGATGAACACCGCCAGCGTGGCGCCGTAGATACCGGCCAATATGGTCCGCTTGGTGTAGTGGTTGTAATCGGTGGCAGTATCACCGGAGAGACGCCACATGATATCTGCGCTGCGCCAGCCGGTCCTGAGCGAAGCAGCCGCATTTTGCGGCATCGCCATGATCGCCAATGCCCGGCGCAAGGCTTCTTCCTGACCCGTTACGGCATCGAGCCGGAACTGGACCAGCGCGCGAATCCGCTCACGCACTTTCATGGCCGCCAATGTATCCTGCGGCAAGGCAGCGGCCATGGCATTATCGATTGTCTCGATCCATGCGCCGATCATATCCATCGCTCCGCCGGGATAGACCAGCTGCGCAACATCAGCATCGACACCGGCATCATGCGCCGCTGTGGCCACCGCTGCATCGGTCCAGCCATCAAAAATCGCCGCCTCGGCCACAGCCGGTGCCAGAGAGAGCCGCATTTCATCAAGCGTAAGGTCAGCAGTCTGGGTCATTTAACCGGTTGGCCCATAGGTCTTGCCGGACTTGCTACCCTTGCGGTCTTCATCCGACTTGCGAATTTCATCGAGCAGACGGCTGTTGCCATCCAGCGTGGCATAATCGCGCGCGGTCCGCCCGGAATTGTCCGACCGGTCCGCATTGGCACCATGCGCCAGCAGCAGCCGGACCAGAGGAATATCGCGCCGCAGGACCGCGCCGATAAGCGGGGTTTCCCCGGTACTGTCGGTCACATCCACGTCTGCGCCTGCGTTCAGCAGTGCCTCCACCCCATCGGTAAAGCCGAGGCTGACAGCGATCTGCAGCGGCGTGACACCCTTGTTGTCAGCAATATTGGGATTGGCTCCGCGTTCGGTCAGGAAACGTATCCACAGCGCATCGCGCCGCTTGGTCACCACATGCAGGGCGGTTTCCCCGTTTGAAATGTCGCGTGCATTGACCACCGCGCCATTGCTGTTGGTGATTTCCTTGGTAACTTCATCGCCTTTGCGATCCTTGACGTCCTTCAGGAATTGCATGCCCGGCGAATACATCTGGGCAGCGAGCGGAAACGCGGCGGCCCCGGCTGCCAGTGTCAGAGCCAAACTTGCTGCGCGAAAACAGGCTTTCGCCAAGATATCTTCTCCATAAAAACTGCGGTCAGTCAGAGTCGGCCTCTTGCCCCCTGCGGGTTAGCAGAGCATGAACCGCAACGCTATGCTCAACCCCCTCAAATCCACTCCGTTCCCGGCCTTCGTTCTAGCCTTGTCGATCAGCCTGGGGCTGGCTGCCTGCAGCGCCGGCTCCGGCAGTTCCAACCAGACGCCGGTCAGCCAGGCGCCGCTTTACGGCGCCACCATCGGCGGGCCGTTCACACTGACCGACAAGAACGACAAGACGGTGCATTGGTCGGATTTTGCCGGGAAATACCGGATCGTCTATTTCGGCTACACCTATTGCCCCGATGTCTGCCCGACCGATGTCCAGCGGATCATGCAAGGGTATCGCGGGTTTGCGGACGAGCACCCCATGCTGGCGGAAAAGGTCCAGCCGATGTTCATCTCGATCGACCCGGAACGTGACACCCCAAAAGTAGTGGGCGAATTTGCGTCGGCCTTTTCCGACAAGCTGCTAGGGCTGACCGGGACTCCTGACCAGGTGAAACAGGCCGCCGATGAATTTCGCGTCTTCTATTCCAAAGGCCCCGTCAGCGATGGCGGCGGCTATCTGATGCAGCATTCCTCGATTGCCTATCTGTTCGGACCGGACGGCAAGCCGATTGCGACACTGCCGACCGACAAGGGCGCCGATGCAGTCACCGCAGAACTGGCCAAATGGATACGATGAGCGAATTGCGCGACAATTTCTGGGAATTGCCGCTGGACCGGCTGACCCGGCCCGAATGGGAAGCGCTCTGCGATGGCTGCGGGCGGTGCTGCCTGCACAAGCTGGAAGATGATGAAACCGGCGAAGTTCAGCATACCAATGTCGCTTGTCGTCTGCTTGATACCAAGACCGCCCGCTGCAGCGATTATCGCAACCGCAAGGCATTCGTGCCCGATTGCTTGCGGCTGACCCCGCGCATTGTCGCCACGGTGCCGTGGCTGCCCGAAAGCTGCGCTTACCGCCTGCGCGAAGAAGGCAAACCGCTGCGCGCATGGCACTATCTGATATCAGGCGACCGGAGCACCGTTGTCTCCGCCGGTATTTCGGTTGCCGGACGATCTGTCAGCGAAACAACCGCCGGGCCGCTGGAACATCACATCATCGAATGGGATCCCTCGTGATCGTCCAGCCATGATTGACTGGCTGCGCAAGGGACGGGGGCAGCCCAGCGTCGAAGTTAACGGCGTCGCGCTGCCAATTGCCATTCGCCGCCACCCGACGGCCAAACGGGTTGTACTGCGGATCGCCCCCGACGGCAGCGAAGTGCGCGTTACCCTGCCGCGCTGGGGCCGCACAGCAGACGCAGTTGCCTTTGCCACCAGCCGGGCCGATTGGCTGGCACAGCAGATCGGTAAATTGCCACAGGCTGCCCCGCTCCGGCATGGCGGTACGATCAGTTACCGCGGGCAGGACGTGACAATAATTTGGGAAGCCAGCCGGGCGCGCGCGCCGCAGATTGACGGCGAAACCATCTGCCTTGGCGGGCCACTGGAAAGCATGGAAACGCGGCTGCAACGCTGGCTTGAACGTGAAGCGATACGCTTGATGGACCATGATCTCCAGCATTATTGCGCCTGTGCCGGAGTGCGCGCCCCGGCTCTGCGCCTGTCCCGCGCACAGCGGCGATGGGGCAGTTGTTCCACTAGCGGCACAGTGCGGATCAACTGGCGGCTGGTGCAGGCGCCCGATTTCGTGCGCCGTTCGGTGGTGGCGCATGAAGTGGCGCATTTGCTGCATTTCGACCATGGGCCGGAATTCCACGCCCTGCTGGGCGATTTGTTCGA
>JAHEAW010000155.1 GCA_024642545.1 Erythrobacteraceae bacterium | reverse complement strand
GTTCGATGCCAACTTCAAGGTCTATGGGTATCGCAAGATGTGGCGGCAGATGCAGCGGGAGGGCTTCGATATTGCCCGCTGCACGGTGGAACGGTTGATGCGTGATCTGGGCTTGCAGGGCGTGATCCGGGGAAAGCCGGTGAAGATGACGGTGAGCGACAAGGCTCCACCGTGTCCGCTCGATCAGGTCAACCGTCAGTTCCATGCGCCGGCACCGAACATGCTGTGGGTGTCAGATTTTACCTACGTCGCGACGTGGTCCGGGTTCGTCTACGTGGCCTTTGTGATCGACGTCTACGCCCGCTATATCGTGGGCTGGCGGGTGAGCAGAACGGCGCATGCCAGCTTTGTGTTGGATGCCCTGGAACAGGCGATCCATGATCGGCGACCTGTCCATCGTGGTGGCCTGATCCACCACAGCGACCGCGGCATCCGCCGTCGTCATCCCTGCTTCCTGCTCCTTCAACACAGCGATGATCTGTCCCTCGCTGAGCCTGCTCCGCTTCATCCGTCCGTCTCCTTCTCGAAGGCCGGACACTAGGTATCACTGGAGGAAAGCTAGGGGCTCAGACCACGACGCTTACAATTATGCGCGCAGACTCAAGACCCTCAAGGGCCTCACACCTTTCGAATACATCCGCAAAATGTGGACAACCGAGCCAGACAGATTTATCCTCAATCCAACCCATCAGATGCCGGGACCAAACGCCTAGGTCCCAGCATTAAACCCCTCTCTTGGAACAGCTGCCCAACTGGTATCCTTTTGGAGATGGCGCTTTATGCCCGACAGCCGGAAGACGAGGTTTGCTTGACGATAGCCAAAATTTTCGGCGAATGCGGCAACGCCTACTCTGATCAGATCTCGTGCCGAGGGCGTTCTTCGCAATTGCAGCTCTTCAAGCGCAAGGGTGCCGATACTCAACCCGGTACCGAACAGAACGGTCACGCATAGGAAAACAAGCACCACGACTGGGTCCATGACACCTAGCAGCAAAGCAGCCGGGATGACGAGATACCCCGCGAGCTCGGCTGGCGGCCCAATGACATCTTCCACCACGAGCTGAAGCATAGCGAATAACCCGATGCGCCCATAGCACGGATTCAAGATCATGCGGCGATGGCGGATAAGCGTTTCCAGCGCGCCCTGTTGCCAGCGTGATCTTTGGTTCCGGAGCCCTGCCCAGGTTGTCGGCGCTTCAGTCCAACACACTATCTCGGGAACAAAGCCAATCGCATATTCGCGTCGTTGCTCACGCATGTGGCGATGGATCCTCACAATCAACTCAAGGTCTTCTCCAACCGTGTCATGCCGGTATCCGCCAACTTCGATAAGCGTCGAGCGGCGAAAAACCCCAAACGCACCTGAAATGAGAAGAAGTGTGCCTAATTCAGCATTGGCTACCCGCGCCGTCAGGAATGCGCGCAGATATTCGACGATCTGAAAACGTGGAAGCCACGCCTTAGCAACGCCAATCTTGCTGAGCGAGCCAGCCCTAATTTCGCAACCGTTGACGATCCTGATCGCGCCACCAACTGCCACCATTTTTCCGGTATCATACATGAACGGCTCAGCCGCGCGCAGCAGTCCGTCGGGCTCAATAATGGAGTCCGCATCAATTACGCATACCAACGGTGTTCTGGCAAATCCGATTCCTGCATTGGCAGCGTCGGCCTTTCGACCGTTTTCTTTGTCGACGACCAGAAGGTTGGGGTGCTTGCGCGATCGATATACCCCCAGTATTTTCGTTTTCTGCAATTTGGCTATCTGCTCCCGCTGCGACGGCATACAATCAAACGCCTCGAGCAAGATCGCCAATGTGTTATCTTTCGAGCCATCATTAACAACCACGACCTCATGTTCGGGATATTGCAGCGCAAGGAGCGCGCGCACACTTTCAACGATGGACAATTCTTCGTTGAAAGCGGGAGCGATAACTGAAACAGGTAACGCGAGATCCTTGTACCGGTGCCAAAGGTCCAGAGAAAACTGCGAGGGTCTGACCCTGGTAGCAAAAACATAGGCCGCAACAAGCAGCTGCATTACACTGATTGCATTACGAAAGAGCACAACAAAGAGGCACCCGTAGGCAAGATAAAGTACCGTATTTGCTGCGACCAGAAAGAGGGCATCCCAGCTCATGCTGAAGCTCGCTGTATATCCGTATCCGGGGTTAAGATCTCGAGTGCTTCAGCAGCGCGCAGCCGAACCCATAATTCGCGGTCCTCAACCATGGATTGTAAGAGCGGTACTGCTTGGACTAAGCCAAGTGCCGAAGCGCTGTTGACTGCTTGAACCCGTACATTGGGATCATCATCCGACAGGGCCTCGACAACCCATTCAGCAACTGAATGATGGCCCAGCTTTGCTCCGGCGCGCAGGGCTGCACATCTAACTTCGATATCCTCGAACTTACTCGCTTGTTCCAAAGTCAAAAGGACTGACTGATCGCCTGACCACCCCAACGCATCCACAATCGCGGCGCGGCGGGAATGGGGCAATTCCTCATCCAGCAAGCGAACGAGATGCTCTGCATAGTCTGGAGCCATGGCTCTGAGTATTGCAATGTCGAGCCGCGTTGGCCTACGTTTCGGCATATCAAGCAATTGGATCGTCTCACGCGGTGGCGGCAATCGGCCGAAACTGGCCAATGCAAACGCTGCATTCAAACGGACGATACGATGGCGATCATTCCCGAGAACGTGACGCATCCTGGCGATTGCTGCTTCACCACCAAATTGCTGCAAAGTCCGGATTGCATCAATTCGTCTGGCGGCACGCCACGCCTTGGTTTGCCGGAGCGTAACTTTCAAAAGCCCGTCAATTTCGGCAAGCTGGATCAACCGGTCCCGATCTCCACCGCGCAGGAGCAAAAGTAAATGGCCCAAAGCTTGGATACGTTCTCCTTTGGACCATTTCGCATCTGAATTGTCCTTCGCGAACCCCCCGACACGTTGCAGATAGCTATGCGCTATCGCGCCCTGACGCGCCTTGGCGATCGGCGCGCGGCGTTCGGTCATCCAGCGATGCAGCACCAGCAGACCGAATGCGATCGACAAAGCTAACGTCGTATAGACACAAAAGAAGATGAGCCCGTTATAGGTCACGGTGACGTGAACCTGTACGCAACGCTTAGGTTGACCAACTGACGCCGGTAGCTGTTTTTACGATTTTCATCCGCTGCAGTCGCGCGCCATTGCCAATGCGCCCCCAGATTCACGCGGGCTCCCAAGGCGATCGAATCCAATTGCCGGACCCCGTCCTCTTCGCGGTCAGGATAGCGGGCAATGCTGGCAAAAAGCGATAAGTCTTCTTCTGGCTCATAGTCTGCTCGAAATGCCCCACCGATCCGATAATCCTTCCTTGCGTCGAACAAATTGATCATCTTTCCGCTGAGCCATATTTTGTGGTTGAGGCGCACGCTCAAACCGGGCTCAAATGCCGAAGTAAGACCTTCATTGTAGTGCGCAAAGCGCGCGTTAAGCTCGGCTTGCACGCGCGGGACCAGTTTCAAAGTTGCACCGCCTGCGATACGCCATTGGTCGCGGAAGGTCGCTTGCGGTGCTAATCCGGCTCCAATATAGTAGGAGCCAGTCTTTGTCCGAGTGGTGGCACGAATAAGGAGGCGGACATCTGTTGTCGTCCTGCGCTCAGCATCCACATCGACTGCAAAAACAGTTCGGCCAGGGTTACCGAACGCGATGCCAATTGCAGTGCTTTCCCATGTCTGATTTGCGCCGTTTCCAA
>JAHEAW010000154.1 GCA_024642545.1 Erythrobacteraceae bacterium | reverse complement strand
AAGTTTCCACACCTCCTTAGTCACCCCGTGCATGTATACCGCAAGGCTAACCCCGCCATAACAGATCAAGGCAATTCGGAGTTCCTTCTGGCGCATTGCGGCACTGTGACGATCAATAACGCCATTGGCAATTGCGTTCTAGTTATGTTCTGTATATCAATCGTGCATGGCGAAGACCAAGAAACGATATGCCTGCCAGGCTTGCGGCTCGGTGTCGCATCGCTGGCAAGGGCAATGCCCTGATTGTGCGCAATGGAATACTTTGGTGGAAGACGCTCCGGCAACAGTATTTTCGCTGCGCCATGATCTGTCGAGCGGCGGGCGGGCGGTGGAATTTGTCGCGCTGGACGCACCGGGTGAAGTGCTTCAGCGCAGGCCGACCGGATTAGCTGAGCTTGACCGCGCGCTGGGCGGGGGGCTGGTGCCTGGTTCCGCCATCCTGATGGGCGGGGACCCGGGCATCGGCAAATCAACCTTGCTGTTGCAGGCGGCTGCAAGAATAGCCCATGCCGGGGGCAGCACGGTCTATGTAAGCGGAGAAGAAGCCGCCGGGCAAGTTAGGTTGCGGGCATCGCGGCTGGGTCTGGAGGATGCACCGATCAAGCTGGCGGCAGCCACTTCGGTGCGCGATATTCTAACCACGCTGGGCAGTATGGAGCCGCCCGCGTTGCTGGTGATCGATTCGATCCAGACCATGCATTCGGACACGATCGAGGGCGCGCCAGGCACGGTCAGCCAGGTGCGCGGCTGCGCGTTTGAACTGATCCGTTACGCCAAGGAAAATGGTACGGCTCTGGTGCTCGTCGGCCATGTAACGAAGGATGGCACGATTGCCGGGCCGCGCGTGCTTGAACATATGGTCGATGTGGTGATGAGCTTCGAGGGTGAGCGCAGCCATCAGTACCGGATCCTGCGCGCACTCAAGAATCGCTTCGGTGCGGTCGATGAAATCGGCGTGTTCGCCATGGCGGGGGAAGGGCTGGAGGAAGTTACCAACCCGTCCATGCTGTTCCTGTCGGGCCGCGATACGCCGCTAGCGGGCAGTTCTGTCTTTCCTGCCTTGGAGGGAACGCGTCCGGTACTGGTGGAAATTCAGGCGCTGATCGTGCGGCTGCAAAGCGGCGCGACGCCGCGGCGCGCTGTGGTCGGGTGGGATAATGGTCGGCTCGCGATGTTGCTGGCCGTGCTCGAATCGCGCTGCGGGCTCAATTTCAGCTCGGCAGAAGTCTATCTCAATGTCGCTGGCGGATACCGCCTGTCCGACCCGGCCGCCGATGTCGCGGTTGCGGCAGCACTGGTCTCAGCCCTGTCTGACAAGCCACTGGCATCTGACAGCGTCTGGTTTGGCGAAATTTCGCTCGCAGGAGAAATCAGACCTGTATCCCATGCAGGCTTGCGGTTGCGAGAAGCGGCCAAGCTGGGCTTTGGCAAAGGCTTCGGGCCAGCTTCATCAAACGCGCAGGAACTCAAATCATCCGGCAATTCCCCCGGGCTGTCGTTCGATTCGCTTAATCAATTGGCCAATCTCGTTGACCGGGTGATTGGTTCCGAATAAATCAGATCCCGGAATATGACGGGCTTTGACATCATCGTGCTGATAATTGTCGGCGTGGCTGCAATTGGCGGCTTCATGCGCGGGTTCGTGCAAGAAGTATTGTCGCTGGCGGCATGGTTCCTGGCGGTGTTTGCAATCCATTATCTCCACACCCCGCTGTATGAATGGCTGGTCCCGCGCATTGGCACCCCCATGGCGGCAGCCTTGCTGGCCTTCGCGTTGCTTCTGCTGATCCCTTATGCGGGGATGAAGCTGATCGCAGGGCGCGCAGGGTCTGCGTCGCGCAATTCGATGCTTGGCCCTTTTGACCGTGTCCTTGGCTTTGGATTTGGCGCAATCAAGGGCATTATCATCGTGATTCTGGCGTTCTCACTACTGGTACTGGGTTATGATTCGGTCTGGGGCATCAGTGGCAGACCCGAATGGATCGTCAATGCGCGCAGCTATCGCCTGGTGAATGCCAGCACTGACGAGCTGGTCCAATTGATCAATGATCGGCGCGCGCGCCTCGCGGCGGAAGAAAAGTCTGTCAAAAAGAAATGAGCAGCACGGCATCGGCCCGGCTCTATACTCCTGAATTGCTGGCACTTGCGGTTGAGTTGGCCAATGTACCGCTGCATCCGGGTTTGGCACTGCATGGCGAAGCCAGGTCGCGCAGCTGCGGCAGTGTCGTCACGGTCGGGCTCGATCTCGCACCCGATGGCACAATAATTGCGCTGGGTCTGCGCGCCACGACTTGTGCAGTCGGCCAGGCCGCTGCGGCGATCTTTGTCAAAGGTGCCTCTGGCAAGGAAGTGGCCGCCATCAGGCAAACCCGAGCTGATCTGGAAAAATGGTTATACAGGCAAGGTCCGCGCCCCGATTGGCCCTGCCTTGCGGCATTGGACGCGGCGCTTGATCATCCGGGACGGCACGGCGCCATCATGCTGCCGTGGAGAGCGGCAGAGGCGGCGCTTTGCAACCATGATGCGGCAAGCTAGGTAAACTGAAAGCCGGAGCAAACCCGCTGCTCCGGGCTTGGGGGAAGAGAGTGACATGATCAACGATAGCGGCACAGCACCACTTGCGGCTCCGTCCCTTCATACACCGACCGACAAGGAAATCCGGCTGGTCATTGCCGCGTCATCGGCCGGGACCATTTTCGAATGGTATGATTTCTTCATATACGGCACGCTGGCCAGCCTGATCGGAGCGGCATTTTTCCCGTCGGATAACCCGACTTTGCAATTGCTGCTGGTATGGGCCGGGTTTGCGGTCGGCTTCGGGTTCAGGCCGCTGGGCGCGATTTTGTTTGGCTATCTGGGTGACAAGCTGGGGCGTAAATATACGTTTCTCGTTACGGTGACTTTGATGGGGATTGCTACCGCTGGCGTGGGCATGATCCCCGGCGCGGCCAGTATCGGCCTTGCCGCCCCTATAATCGTGATTGGCTTGCGGATCTTGCAAGGGCTTGCCTTGGGCGGCGAATATGGCGGCGCGGCGATTTATGTGGCGGAACATGCTCCGCCAGAAAAACGCGGGTTTTACACCAGTTTCATTCAGGCCAGCGTGGTCGGCGGATTTGTTCTGAGCATTGCCGTGGTGCTGAGCTGCCGGTTCCTGATTTCACCAGATGATTTTGCCGCCTGGGGCTGGCGTGTGCCGTTTCTATTGTCACTGATCTTGCTGGTAATTTCGCTGTGGATGCGCCTCAAGCTCAACGAAAGCCCGGTCTTTCAGGCGATGAAAGCTGCAGGAGCAACAGCCACGAACCCGTTTGTCGAGAGTTTCACTTATCCGGGCAATAAGAAGCGCATTTTTGTGACTTTGTTCGGGATTACCGGGGTGTTGACCACGATATGGTACACTGCCTTCTTTTCCAGCCTGTCGTTCCTGCGCGGACCGATGCGAATGGATGAATTGACAGTGGAGCTGGTTCTGTTTGCCGCAGGCCTGATTTCAATGAGCTTTTATCTGATTGTGGGGCGCTGGTCTGACCGGATAGGGCGCAAGCGACCGATCATCATTGGCGCCTTACTGACCTTGCTGCTGCTGTTTCCGACATTCTGGGCGATGGGCCATCTGGCCAACCCCAAGCTTGCAGCAGCGGCCAAAGCAACCCCGGTTGTGGTATCGGGCCAAAATTGTTCGACTGATCCTTTCGCTGAATTGTTTGGCAGCAAGCAAAGCGATTGCGGCTCGATTCTGGAA
>JAHEAW010000153.1 GCA_024642545.1 Erythrobacteraceae bacterium | reverse complement strand
GGAGCGGCGGTATTCTGATGATGGTGCTAGCTTACACGGTATTCATGCCTGGTCCCGGCGGATTGTTGCACCGGGAAGGCTATGTGACCTTTGGAATATTCGGGGCCGCGCTAATCGTCCTGTCAGTGATCGGGTCTGCGGCCGGGCAACATTATCTGGTCGCCAAACTGCCGGAGCGCAAACCGCAGCCGTTCAGCTTGAAACTGGCCTTCGCGGAAATCCGGGAAGCCTTTTCCGAAAGAGCCTTTCTGATTTTTGCTGCTGGAGGAATGGCTGCCTATATCAGCCAGGGAATGACCTTTTCGCTGTCGAATTATCTCAATCTGTTTGTGTGGCAATTTAACCAGACCGCGCTGATCGCTTATCCGGCAGTGCTGTTTGTCAGTGTCGCTCTCATGTTCGTGATTATCGGGCCGATGCACCGGCTATGGGGCAAACCCACCAGCGCCGCAGCGGGATCAATTATCGCACTGGTGGTAAATTTCATTCCTTACGGGCTACTGGTGCTGGGGGCTTGGCCAGAACCGGGCGGGCTGGCGTCTACTGTGCTCTATTATTGCTTCATCGTGATCGCCAACGCGTTCGCCGTGGTGGTGATGATCTCTGCATCCTCGATGGTGGCCGATATTGTCGAAGCGTTTCTCGAAAGCAGTGGGCGCCGTGCAGAAGGTGCATTCTATTCAGGCAATTGGCTGATCCAGAAATGCGCCACCGGGTTCGGGATCTTCCTGAGCGGTCAGATCATTAATACCTCGCAGCTGGCGGCAAATTCGACGCCCGGAAAGGTGCCGCAGGGCGTCCTGACAGAAATGATACTGCTTTATGCAGGCGCATCGATTATTCTGGCCCTTACGGCAGCTTTTTGGCTGGGCCGCTTCCCAATCAGCCGCGCTGATCACGAAGCACGCGTTGCCGCCCTGAATGCAGAAGCCCGCGCCGACCTCGACGCGGGCGCAACTGCGCCCTAAAGAATTCACGAAGCGAAAAGGATACTCCCATGGATTTCGACCTTACCGACCGGCAAACGCATTGGCGCGATCAAGTGCGCCATTTCATCGAAACGCATGTCCGCCCGCGCGATCATGAATACAAGCAGCAGCAGGCCGAGGGCGAGCGCTGGAAAGTGTTGCCCGTGATTGAAGAGGAAAAGGCCCGCGCCAAGGCGCAGGGTATCTGGAACCTGTTTATGCCGCCGCAGGCGGGCCGCAACCATGTCGATGACACATTCGCATTTGAGGGCCCTGGCCTGACCAACCTAGAATATGCGCTGTGTGCTGAGGAAATGGGCCGGATCGGCTGGGCCAGCGAAGTTTTCAACTGCTCAGCCCCGGACACTGGCAATATGGAAGTGTTCCATCGCTATGGCACACGCGAACAGAAAGACCGCTATCTCGCGCCGCTAATGAATGGCGAAATTCGCAGCGCCTTTTTGATGACCGAGCCGCGCGTGGCATCTTCCGATGCGACCAATATCGAATGTTCGATCAAGCGTGACGGCGATGAATATGTAATCAACGGCCGCAAGTGGTGGTCATCGGGCGCCGGCGATCCGCGCTGCTCAATCGCAATTGTGATGGGCAAGACGGATTTCGAAGCCAAGCGCCATCAGCAGCAGAGCATGATTCTGATGCCGCTGGATGTCGAAGGCGTGGTGATCGAACGTCATCTGCCGGTGTTCGGCTATGACGATGCCCCGCATGGCCATATGGAAATCGCGCTCAACGATGTCCGCGTACCGGCAAAAAACATGCTGCTGGGCGAAGGCCGCGGATTCGAAATTGCGCAGGGGCGCCTCGGGCCGGGCCGTATTCACCATTGCATGCGCACCATCGGGGTTGCTGAAGAGGCCATTGCCAAGATGGCCAAGCGGCTGCAATCGCGCGTCGCTTTCGGCAAGACCTTGTATGAACATTCGATTTGGGAACAGCGCATTGCCCAGGCCCGGATCGATATTGAAATGACTCGCCTGCTGTGCCTGAAGGCGGCGGACATGATGGACAAGGTCGGCAACAAGGCAGCCGCACAGGAAATCGCCATGATCAAGGTGCAAGCGCCGAACATGGCCCTGCGCATCATTGACGATGCCATTCAGGCCCATGGCGGCGGCGGCGTGTCTGATGATTATGGCCTTGCCAGCGCCTGGGCACACCAGCGCACCCTGCGCCTTGCCGATGGTCCGGATGAAGTCCATGCGCGGGCAATTGCGCGGATGGAATTTGCCCGTCATGCACCGCAGCCGGGAGACGATGCCGGCTTCAGTTCCGGTGATGTCGGCGTGTCGCGATAGGAAATAGCCACAACCCGTTCGTGTCGAGCGAAGTCGAGACACGTCCGCCCATAAGTTTTCGACTTCGCTCGAACCGAACGGATTTATTGGAAATATGAAAGCAGCAATTCTCGAACTGGCGGGCCAGCCGCTGGTCATTGATGATGTGAAAGTGGCCGCGCCTGGCCCGCACGAAGTGCTGATCAACACCAAAGCATGCGGGCTGTGTCATTCCGACCTGCATTTTATCGATGGCGCATATCCCCATGCCATGCCCTGCGTACCAGGCCATGAAGCGGCAGGCATTGTCGAGGCAGTCGGGAGCGAAGTTCGCACTGTCAAACCGGGCGATCATGTGGTGTCCTGCCTCAGCGCCTTTTGCGGCCATTGCGAATTTTGCGTAACGGGCCGGATGGCGCTGTGCATGGGCGGCGATACGCGGCGGCAGAAGGGGGATGCAGCCCGGCTGACCCGTGCCAATGGCGATGTCATCAACCAGATGCTCAACCTGTCCGCCTTTGCCGAACAGATGCTGATCCACGAACATGCCTGCGTCGCGATTGACAAGGACATGCCGCTCGACCGGGCTGCACTGCTCGGTTGCGCGGTGACCACCGGTGCAGGAGCGATCTTCAACGCTTGCAAGCTCGTCCCGGGTGAAACTGTGGCTGTGATCGGCTGCGGCGGGGTTGGTCTGGCGGCAATCAATGCCGCGAAAATCGCTGGCGCAGGACGGGTCATTGCGGTTGACCCGATCCCGGAAAAGCGCGCGCTGGCCAAAGTGCTGGGCGCAACCGATGCGGTTGACGCGATGGCCGATGATGCTGCGGCGCAGATCGTGGAAATGACCAAAGGAGGCGTGCATCATGCCATCGAAGCGGTTGGGCGGCAGGCCTCTGCCGACATGGCAGTAAAGATCCTGCGCCGAGGTGGCACTGCGACTGTGCTCGGCATGATGCCGCTCGATTGCAAGGTTGGCCTTGGTGCAATGGACTTGCTCGGCGGCAAGAAACTGCAAGGCGCGATCATGGGCATGAACCATTTCCCGGTTGATCTGCCCCGATTGGTGGATTTCTACCTACGCGGCCTGCTCGATCTCGATACGATCATTGCCGAGCGAATCACCTTGGATCAGGTCAACGCAGGGTTTGATACGATGCGCGGCGGAGCTTCTGCCCGGTCAGTCATTGTGTTTTAGCCGTGTCCCCCCGCAGGCGGGAGGGCTCGATCAGTTTGGGGCGACGGTTTTGTGAAAGGCCCCGCCTGCGCGGGGAGAGCAGGAAAAAATATGGACTATGAAAAGGAAATGGTCGGCACAGTCGAAGTGCCCGAGAGAGACCGGCTCGACGAGGCCAAGCTGACCGCGTGGATGGAAGCCAATGTTGATGGCTTCACCGGGCCGCTGACCATGACCAAGTTCAAAGGTGGCCAGTCGAACCCGACGTACCGGGTCGATACACCTGCGACATCCTATGTGCTGCGCCGCCAGCCATTCGGCAAATTGTTGCCATCGGCCCATGCGGTTGACCGGGAATATAAGGCGATG
>JAHEAW010000152.1 GCA_024642545.1 Erythrobacteraceae bacterium | reverse complement strand
TGACCGATGCGATTGGCCGCACCTGGCAGGTGGGCACGATCCAGTCCGACCGGGTGCTGCCCGAACGGCTCGATGCAAGCTATATTGGCGAAGACGGGGAAAGACATCGTCCGGTCATGCTGCACCGCGCGATTTTCGGCAGCTACGAGCGCTTCATCGGCATTCTGATCGAGAATTACGCGGGCAAATTGCCGCTATGGCTGGCCCCGGTGCAAGCGGTGGTGGCGACCATCGTGTCGGATGCGGATGATTATGGCCGCGACGTGCTCGAAAAACTGCAGGCTGCCGGAATCCGCGCCGAAATCGACACGCGCAACGAGAAGATCAATTACAAGGTGCGCGATCATTCGGTGAAGAAAGTCCCGCATCTGCTGGTCGTCGGCATGCGCGAGGCGGAAGAAGGAACCGTGGCGATCCGTACACTGGGCGAACAGCAGCAGCGTTTCATGAGCGTTGCTGAGGCTGTTGCAATGCTGACAGCTGAAGCCACCGCGCCGGACCTTCGCGCCGCTTGATCGCGGGTTTTTCTCCGGAACAGATTATTGCCGCGCTGCTGGCCGCGCTGGCTGCGGCATTTGTGCGGGGGCTTGCCGGTTTCGGTATGGCGCTGCTGCTGGTGCCGGTGCTGGGCCTGACCGTTGCTCCGCAATCAGCAGTGGTCACCACTACCATTCTGGGACTGCTGGTCGGATTAGTCGGGATTCGCAAAATTTGGGGCCATAGCGAAGCTTCGGTCCGGCCAATTGCGCTGCTGGCAATGCTGGCGACGCCTGTTGGCCTGTGGCTTCTGAACCGCACCGATCCCAATCTGGCGCGGGTGCTAATCGCGTTTGTCGCGTTTGGGGCTTTTGTTATGGTCTTGCTGCCCAAGCGGTCCGAGACGCACCGGCCAAGCCGCATCGAAACGGGCCTGACTGGCGTCGCGACCGGCATCCTGACCGGCTTTGCCGGCATGCCTGGACCGCCGGTTATTCCATATTATTTGCGTCGGAGGATTACCTCTCAGACGGCCCGAGCTTCGATGATGGCAATTTTCCTATGGACTTCAATTGCAGGCTGCGGCTCGGCGCTTGCTTTGGGGATCATGAGCCACCGCGAGCCGCTGCTGGCAATGATCCTCTATCCCGCGGTCCTGATCGGCAATGCGCTGGGCTCGCTTGCGTTCGGGCGGGTGAACGACTGGGTCTGGCGGACATTTACCGGCACCGTGCTCGGCGCAGCAGCGCTGATCGCCCTATGGAAGCTGATTGCTTAGGCTGAGCAAGTTCACGCGGCGAACCAAGCTGCCAACAAACTGAATGGATAATTGGCGCTGATCAAAGCAGGGTCAAAAAGGCAGTGGCGATCCGGCTATGATTAGCGCCATTGCGCAGCCACAAACGATCAAGCTGCGGAAAATATCGTGCGAATCGGCAATTGCCGTGCGGGCGAAGGTCAAAGCATGCATCATGGGCTGCTTTTCCTTCCTGCGGCCTAACAGCTGATTAACGCGTGAGTTAAAGCGCGGGCATCTGCTGGCTGGCGCAATGAAAGCCGCCGCCGCCGGCCAGTACGGCATCGGCAGGCAGGCCAACAGTGTCTCGGTCCGGAAACAGCGCGGCAATGGCGGCAACGCCATCTGCGTCGTGCGGCGAGCCGAAGGTTGGCACCACCACCAGATTGCTGGTGATCGCGAAATTGGCGTAGCTTGCCGGTTCGATCCGGCCATCGCGCTCGATCCGGCCGGGGGAGGGGATCTCGGCAATTTGCACCCCGAAGGCTTCGGCCCGCGCTTTCGCATCATCGTAGGTGTCAGCGTTGGGATCATCAGCACCGGTCGCGCGCGGCAGGGTCAGTAGATTGGGCGCAACAAACCGCGCCAGATTGTCGACATGACCGTCTGTATGGTCGTTGATGAGGCCGCTGCCCAGCCATAGCACGCGGGTAAAGCCCAGATCACGTGCCAGCCGCTTTTCGATATCTGCGCGTGACAGCGCAGGGTTACGATTGGGGTTAAGCAGGCATTGCTCCGTCGTTGCGACCAATCCTGTTCCATCCCCGTCCACCGCGCCGCCTTCGAGCACCCAGTCGACCGTTGCAACTTCAAGACCTGCATCGCGCGCCAGTTCCGCGCCAATCATCTGGTCGCCCGGCATCAGATATTTGCCGCCCCAGCCGTTGAAGCCGAAGCGCATTGCTTTGCTTGCACTCCCATCGCGCAAAACCAGCGGCCCGGTATCGCGCAGCCAGATATCGCCATAAACGCGCCGCTCCAGCGTCACATCCGCGCTCACCAACTCGCGCGCCCGCGCCTCATTGGCGGCATTGCGCACCAGCAGACGGACCTGCTGCCCGCTTTCCGCCACCGCATTGGCAAATCCGGCGATCTGTTCCTGTGCAAGCTGGAGAAAGCCGGGCCATTCTTCTTCCGCATGCGGGAAGCCGATCCACAACCAATCCTGCGGTGCCCATTCGGGCGGCATCATATTATTCATCAACCGGCCTACACCATCCAGCGGCGGCGCTTCAGCAGCCGTCACCGTCATTTTTGCAACTGGCATCACGGGTGGCGCGAAATTCGTCGCCCTTGATCCAATTGGGCCAGCTGTCGCTCATCGCCAGCATCCGGCCAATCCGGTAATAGAGCTGGAGATCATCCTGCACCCCGCCCCAGTTCCAGGTCGGATCATATTCGTCGCTCGGCTGATGATAGTTGTTGTCCGTGTAGTTTTTCTGGAAAGCGGCACCTGCTGCGCGCCCGCCATCGACCAGATCCTCACCGCCGTCGATATACAGCATGGGCACACCCTGCTTGGCGAAGGAAAAGTGATCCGAGCGGTAATAATAGCCGCGCTCCGGCGTTGGCTCGGGCGTTCCGACGCGGCCAAGAGAAGCCAGTGCCTTGTCAAGATAGGCGTCAAGCTGGCTCTTGCCGCCGCCGACGACGGTTACATCCCTGGCTGGACCCGCCATCGACAGCGCATCCATATTAAGCCCGCCGACCGTGCGGTTGAGAGGGAAGACCGGGTTAGCCGCATAATAGGCGGAACCGAGTAGGCCCGATTCTTCGCCGGTCACGGCCAGAAACACCATCGTCCGGTCAGCCGGGCCCGCCTTGGCCTGCGCTTCGCCCAAGGCAACCAGCGCCGCAGCACCCGTGGCATTATCGATTGCTCCATTGCAAATGTCATCGCCGGTCTTGTCCGGTGTGCAATGGCCAAGATGGTCCCAATGAGCGGTATAAAGCACATATTGATCAGGGTGCTTGGTGCCGGGCAGGATACCGATCACATTTTTCGAATCGAATTTGCGTATATCGTTCTTGAAACTGGTGCTGGCGGTCAAGTCCAGCGGTACCGCCTTAAATCCTTTGATCTTGGCCGCTGCGGAAAGTTTGGCCAGATCCTGCCCAGCCGCCGCCATGATCTTTTTCGCGGCAGATTTCTGAATCCAGCCGTTCATTTGGGTCGTCGGCGGCGCATCGGGGCCGGGCTGCGGATAGGCCTGCGGGCGCGTCCACGAGGATTCGACCACATTCCAGCCGTAAGCTGCCGGGAAAGTGTCATGGATGATCAGGGCCGCGGCGGCGCCGTGCCGGGCAGCTTCTTCATATTTATAGGTCCAGCGGCCATAATAGGTCATTGCCCGGCCATTGAATGGGCCATTGAGAGTCTTGGTTTCATAATCCGGGTCATTGACCAAAATGACCACCGTCTTGCCCTTCACATCGACCCCTGCATAATCATCCCACCCTTTTTCCGGTGCGGTGATGCCGTAGCCGACAAATACCATCTGGCTGGCATCAATCTTCGTGGCCTTGTCTTCTCGGTAGGTGACGCCCACCCAATCCTTGGAC
>JAHEAW010000060.1 GCA_024642545.1 Erythrobacteraceae bacterium | reverse complement strand
TCGCGATTGACGGCGACACTGCCTCAGAAGCAGGCCGCTACGGCCTCGGCGCACGCATCCGCGAAGTGATCGAAGCACCCGACGGCGCGTTATGGACGCTTGACGATGGTGAAAACGCCCGGCTTTTGCGGCTGACCCCGGCAAGCAGCTAAAGCTGTCCCAACGCCACCGACAGCGTAAATATGCTCGACAGACGCCACGCCGCTGCTTAGTGCCGCGCACCCGCTGCAGCGCCAGAGAACCACCTCCCATCATGCCAACCATCGCCCCCCTTGCTGCGATTGATCCGCTGCTGATCGAAGACGTCCTAGACCGCGCGTTTGGGCCGGACCGGCAGGCGCGCACCGCGTATCGGATCCGCGAAGGGACTGATTGGCTGCCCGCCCTTAGCTTTGCTGCGCTTGATGATGCCGAATTTCTGGTTGGTACGATCCAGCTATGGCCAGTGGCGCTTACCGACCCAAAAGGCCGTGCGCATCCGCTGCTGATGGTCGGACCGGTCGCAGTGCTGCCCGAACGCCAGCAGGAAGGGTTTGGCAAGGCGCTGATGCTGGCTTCGCTAGGCGCGCTCGATCAGGGAACCGCGCTGCCGCAAATGCTAATCGGCGATGCTGATTATTACGGGCGTTTCTTCGGTTTTTCAGCCGAACATACCGGTGCGTGGTATTGCCCGGGGCCGTTTGCGCGCGAGCGGCTGCTGGCACGCTGCGCAAGCCCAGCTGTACTCCCACGCGAAGGGATGCTGGGGCCATGGCAGGGATAGGCGTGCACCGCGGGATTGTTTGCAGCGCACGCTTCTGCCATTTGATAATCCATGCCGTATGAACCGCCCCCAGAACTGGCCGCGCTAAGTCTGGCCGAAATTGCCGAGCAGGCCGCGCAGCGCAAACTGCCGCCGGTGGAAAGCTGGTCACCTCAGCAGGACACCGACAGCCTTATGCACATTACAGCTGATGGCAGCTGGTATCACGATGGCGGGCGGATCACACGGCAAGCGATGGTCCGCGCTTTTGCCGGGCTGCTGACCCGCGACGATAAGGGGCAACACTGGTTAGTGACGCCGTTTGAAAGGGCTGCAATCGAGGTCGAAGATGCTGCCTTTATCGCGACCGACGTGGTCCAGCGTGATGGCGCACTCGCGTTCCGCCTCAACACGGACGAACTGGTACTGGCCGGCCCCGATAATCCGCTGATCGCGCGCGGAGACAGGCAAACCCCGGCGATATATCTTGCCGTACGCCGCAGGTTGGAAGCACGACTCAACCGCAGCACTTGGCAGCAATTGGCCGACATCGCGCTGAATGTGGACGAAGATTGGCAAGTCGAAAGTTTGGGCGCGCGTTTCGCGCTGGTGCCTGCATGAGTGCTCTCGCCCGCCGCCTGCAGACCTTGCTTGAGGAAGGCCATCGGCAGGAGATTACTGACCTGAGAACCGACGCGCGATTTGAGCAGGCGGGGCGGTCAGCAGATGCCGCTGTGCTGATTGCGGTGACTGATCGGGCGCGGCCCGGCGTCATCCTGACTAAGCGACCGCATGACATGCGCGACCATCCCGGACAAGTGGCTTTTCCTGGCGGCAAGATAGACGCTGGCGAAGATGCGGTGACCGCTGCTTTGCGTGAGGCGGAAGAAGAACTTGCGCTGCACCGCCATCACGTCAGGGTAATCGGTACCACTGACCGCTATCAGACGGGCACCGGTTTCAATATCACGCCGGTGCTGGGGGTGGTGCCCCCTGATCTCGCGCTGATACCCAATCCGGGTGAAGTCGAAGCCTGGTTCGAGGCTCCGCTTGATCTGTTGATGGACCCGGCCAGTTGGGCAGAAAACAGTGTCTTCTGGCGTGGTGCAAACCGCACATATCTCGAATTGCACTGGCAGGGCTTCCGAATCTGGGGCGTGACTGCCGCAATCATTGCCAATTTGGGCCGCCGGTTGGCGCTGACCGGATCGGTTCATGGCTGAGCGGCTACCCGAAGCCGCATGGACACAGCGGCAGGACCTGGCCGCGCTGGTTGCAGCGATTGGCGCGGATGAATTGCGCTGGGTTGGCGGTGCAGTGCGCGATACGCTGCTGCACACCGAAGTGAAGGATGTAGACGCTGCCACTCAGCGCTCGCCCGATGAGGTCATCGCGCTGCTGGAGCAAGCGAACATTCGCACCATCCCGACCGGGATCGCGTATGGCACTGTCACGGCGATCCTCCCTCGCGGCCATGTCGAAATCACGACTTTGCGCCATGATGTTTCCACCGATGGCCGCCGGGCGACAGTCAGTTTTGCGAGCGATTGGCGTGAAGATGCGGCGCGGCGCGATTTCACAATCAATGCGCTATATGCCCATCCAGAAACACTGGAAATAAGCGATTATTTTGGCGGGTTGGACGATCTGGCTGCGCGGCGCGTGCGCTTCATTGGCGATGCCCGTCAGCGCATTCGCGAAGATCACTTGCGCATTTTGCGCTATTTCCGCTTCTACGCAAGGTTTGGCGCGGCAAGCGATACCGAAGCCGAGCAAGCCTGCGCCGAAGCGGCGACTTTGCTGCACGACTTATCGCGTGAACGGGTTGGCTGGGAAATCCTTGCCACGCTGGCTCTGCCCGATCCAGTTGAGGCCTTGGAACGAATGCATGCCCTGCACATCTTGCCTGTCGTTTTGCCCGAATGCCGTCGGCATGGGCTTGACCAACTGGCAAGGTTGATTGCGGCAGAGGTGGCTGCCGGTATCGCGCCCGACCCTGTCCGCCGCCTTGCTGCCTTGCTTCCCCCGGTACCCGAAATCGCGGCGGAAACCGCCTATCGGCTGCGTTTGTCAAATAACCAGCGCGCCCGGCTGCGCTGCGCAGCTGCTCGCAGTACAGCAGATATCCAAAATCCGCATGCACTGTCTTATCTCGAAGGGCCGGAATGTGCAGCCGATCGCTTGCTGCTATTGGGCGAAAGCCCTGCATCCGTAACTGACTGGCCGATACCGAACCTGCCGCTTAAAGGCGGCGCAATCATTGCCCGCGGCGTGGCTGCAGGACCCGCAGTGGCCCGCATTTTACGCGCAGTGGAGCAACGCTGGATAACCGAGGATTTTCCGTCAGAAGCACGCGTTTTGGCCATTCTCGACGAGGAACTGACGAAAGAATAATCGCTGTTCGCGTAATTTCATTGCTTATTTACATCTGAGCCCCTAAATGACCGCCAACGTCCGACGCATCATAAGGATGCGCAATCGGCTGCAAGCGTGAACTTCGCCGCTTTTCCATGGCAGAAGTCCCGCAGCCGACGCACGGTTAGCGTTATTCGCTAAGCTTCCCTTTTCACGCTTGGGTCGCAGACCCACTGCCCGCGCCCGGAGTCCGACTCTGTATGGCGCATTGAAAGTATATTTATGTCTTATTTCAGTTCACTCGGCCTTGCCGAACCTATCCTCAAAGCGCTAGCCGCCAAAGGTTATGACACCCCCACTCCAATTCAGAAGCAGGCCATTCCTGCACTGATGCAAGGCCGCGACCTGCTTGGTATTGCGCAAACCGGCACCGGCAAGACCGCCGCTTTCTCGCTTCCTTCACTGCATTATCTAGCCAAGCACCCGACCGGTCGGCACCCATCGGGCTGCCGGATGCTGGTGTTGTCACCGACCCGTGAGCTAGCCGCACAAATCGCTGATAATATGGAAGGTTATGCCAAATATCTGAACCTGTCTGTCCAGTGCATTTTTGGTGGTATTCCGGCGGGTAAGCAGGCGCGCAAGCTGGTGCCCGGCTGCGATGTTCTTGTCGCCACCCCTGGCCGTCTGCTCGACCTGATCGAACAGCGCGCACTTACTTTGCGGCATGTCGAAATTTTCGTGCTCGATGAAGCTGACCAGATGATGGACCTGGGATTTATCAAGCCGCTTACCCGCATCGCGGCAATGCTGCCCGAAGACCGGCAGAGCCTGTTCTTCAGCGCCACCATGCCCAAGGCAATTGCCGATTTGGGCAAGCGGTTCATCAAGAACCCGGTGCGGGTAGAAGTCGCTCCGCAATCGACTACTGCTGAACGGGTTGAACAATATGGCACGTTCGTCAATCAGGCGGAAAAGCAGGCGCTGCTGACGCTGTCACTGAAAGCCGGGCTGGATGACAAGTCCATCGACAAGAGCCTGGTGTTCACCCGCACCAAGCACGGCGCAGACAAGGTTGTGCGCCATCTGGTAGCCGCTGGCATCAATGCAGCCGCAATCCACGGCAACAAGACGCAGGCGCAGCGTACTCGCGCGCTTGATGGTTTCCGCACTGGCAGTGTGCCAGTGCTGGTCGCCACAGACATTGCCGCCCGCGGAATAGACGTGACCGGGGTCAGCCACGTATTCAATTTCGAGATCCCCAACGTCAGCGAACAATATGTTCACCGGATCGGCCGCACTGCACGTGCCGGAGCGGACGGGATTGCAATCTCCTTCATCGCTGCCGATGAAAAGCCCTATATCAAGGGTATCGAACGTTTGACTGGCGTAAAGCTCACTCCGCTGCCGCTACCATCCGACTTTCAGCTGCAAGCCGCAACGCTTCCCTCGCCTGCTCCCAAGCGTTCAGGCGCAGAGCGCGCACCGCAGCACCGCGGATCGGGCGGCGGGAATGGGCGCGGCGACAATCGCAGCAGGAGTGGGCGCGGACGCGGCGGTCCCGGCGGCAAGCGCAGCGGGCAACGATCGGACAACCGCACAGGTGGTTCGGCGAATGGTACCAGCGGGGGCCGCAGCGGGCGCAAGGACGGCGGACGTGGCCCAGTGACCAATCCGGTTACTGCTGCCAGACCCCAAGGCGGTCGTAACCAACCAGGCCAGCATTCGCGCGGCCGTCCGGCATAAAATAACCCTCCACGCATGAATCGGGTGCCGACGGGAACCCTTCACGCCCGATTCAGGTTCAAACATTTAGACGAAGGGCGGTTGCTAAACTTTCGAACATCCGGTTAAGGGTCGCAACCAGCCTTTCCGCAAGGCAGCGTATTTGGCCATTTCAGCAGAAATGGATCCTCCGGGCATGGTTTTTGTCCATCTGAATGCGCACCTATCACTGGCCGATTGCGGTTCCCGGAAAGCTTCGGGACCCAAAGATCCGTGCCTCAAACCGAAGTTTGAACGGAGTAGATTAATGAAGCTTGTAAAATTCGCCGCTGCTGCTGCACTGGCTCTGTCGAGTGTGTCGGCCATGGCTGCGGGCAATGTTACCGTAGGCGCAACTGTATTCGGCCCCAAGGGTGAACCGGTAGGTACAGTAACCTCAATCGCCAATGGTGTGGTGACTGTCGATACAGGCAAGCACAAGGCACCGCTGCCTGCCGCTGCAATCGGCTCCAATGACAAGGGCCTGTCGATCACTGTGACCAAGGATCAGATCGACGGCATGATCGAACAGCAGATTGCCGCCGCCAATGCGAAGCGCGATGCCGCGCTGGTCGCTGGTGCTGCAGTCAGCACTGCGAAGGGCATGCCGCTGGGCAGCATTTCTGAAGTTAATGGCGACGACGTCATAGTTGAAACTACCGACGGCCCGGTCGCCATGAAGCGCGAGCATTTTGCGGTCAATCAGGCGGGCACGTTGATTGCGCTGTTCACAATGGACCAGATCAAGGCTGCTGCGGCAGCCGCCAAGGCGAGTGCGCAGCCCGAAGCAACGTCGACGGACGCTGCTGCTAGCGCCAGCTAGAGCAAGCATCCCGTCGGGGCTAACACAAGGGCCGGGCTCGCCAAGGTGCGATCCTGGCCCTTTTCTTATGTACCGGAAAACCTAGAACTTGTTGTCCCGCGGGAAGCCCTGCGGCGGCAGACGTCCGGCCGCGCCGCGCGCAACCTTCCATTGCCACACGTCTTTTTCTGTCCGGGTCCGCCCGCTTTCGCCGCCCATTGCCCAGCTTAGCCCTTCTTCTAGCGCAAAGCTGGTCGCATCAGACAATCCGCCATCGCGGTACCGTTGCAGAGTCACCCCTTGACCGCGTGCCAGCATGGGCAATTCCTCGAGGCTGAAAATCACCAGCTTGCGGTTGTCCCCGACCACCGCGACATGGTCATGCGCGGCCGCGATTTCACGCACTACCGCCAGCTTGTTATCACCTTTGAGATTGACCACCTGACGGCCCTTGCGCGTTTCTGCTAGCAGTTCGTCACTATCTGCCGCAAAACCCTTGCCGGTTGTCGCGGCCAGCAGCAATTGCCCTTTGGGCCGGTGGACCAACAGCGCTGTTATTTGTCCCTCTGACTCGATGTCGAGCATGTTGCGGATCGGTTCGCCGAACCCGCGCGCGCCCGGCAATTTGTCGCAGCCAAGCGTGTAGAAGCGGCCATTATCCACCGCGATCAACAATTTGTCGGTCGTCTGTGCATGCAGCGCAAAGGCCGGACCATCGCCTTCCTTGAACTTGAATTCCTTGTCCAGCGGCTCGTGCCCACTAGCCGCACGAATCCATCCCTTGGCCGATAGGATAACCGTAACGGGTGCCTTTTCGATCATCGCATCCATCGAAAATTCGACTGTAGGCGCGGCCTCGGCAATAGTGGTCCGCCGCCGCCCGAGCAGCGTTTCCTCGGCATAATCCTTGCGCAATGCGGCCAGATCGCGCTTGAGCCGAGTTCGCTGCCGGGCAGGTGATCCCAGCAAGGTTTCAAGCTCTTCGCGCTCTTTCAGCAGATCATCGCGTTCACCGCGTAGTTGCATTTCCTCCAATTTGCGCAAGCTGCGCAGCCGCATGTTGAGGATCGCTTCAGCCTGCCGGTCGGTCAGGCCGAATTCAGCCATCATCATCGGCTTGGGTTCATCCTCGGTACGGATAATTTCAATCACACGGTCGAGATTGAGGAACGCGATCAGATAGCCTTCGACCAGTTCAAGCCGAGCGGCGATCTGACCAAGACGGTGCCGGCTACGCCGCTGAAGAATATCAATCTGGCTGGCAGTCCAATGACCGAGCAATTCCTTCAGCCCCATCACCATCGGCGTGCGGGTGGCATCCAGCACGTTGAGATTGAGCCCGAAGCGGCTTTCCAGATCGGTCAGCTTGTAGAGCGATTCCTTGAGTAATTCAGCGTCAACATTGCGATTCTTCGGCACCAGCACCAGGCGGATATTCTCATCGCTTTCATCGCGCACATCTTCCAGAATCGGCAGCTTCTTGTCAGCGATCAGCTGGGCGATCTGCTCGATCAGTTTGCCTTTTTGCACCTGATAAGGAATTTCACTGATGATGAGCTGATATTGCCCGCCGCCGAGCCGCTCGATACCTGCCTCACGGTCTTCCACCTTGTCTGCCTCTGCGGCATGAAACCGCCCGCGAATGCGGAAACTGCCGCGCCCGGTTTCATAAGCATTCGAAATTGCTTCTGGACTATCAACGATCAAGCCGCCGGTGGGCAGATCCGGTCCATGGAACAATTCCATCAGCCGCGCATGCTCGGCATAAGGATTATCGATCAGCTCCAGCGTCGCGTCGATTATCTCGGCGACATTATGGCTCGGAATGTTGGTCGCCATGCCCACCGCTATCCCGCTGGTGCCATTAGCCAGCAGGTTGGGGAACAGGCCGGGCATCAGCTCGGGCTCTTCCTCCTCGCCGTTATAAGTCGGAATAAAGTCGACCGTGCCTTCATCAAGTCCGGCCATGAGCTGCATTGCGGTCTTGGTGAGCCGGGCTTCGGTGTACCGGTATGCAGCGGCATTATCGCCGTCGATATTACCGAAATTGCCCTGCCCTTCGACCAGCGGATAGCGCAGCGAAAAATCCTGCGCGAGACGGACCATGGCGTCATAGGCAGCCGTGTCGCCATGCGGGTGGTATTTGCCGATTACCTCGCCGACCACTCGGGCAGATTTCTTGTAAGCATTGGCCGGATCAAGTTTGAGCTGGCGCATCGTCCATAACAGGCGCCGGTGAACCGGCTTTAACCCATCACGCAAATCTGGCAGCGAGCGTGCGGTAATCGTCGACATGGCATAAACAAGATACCGCTTCGATAGCGCCGAATCGAAACTCTCGTCGATTATCGAATCGAACGGTTCGCCAGAATTTTTCTCAAGATCAGTGGTGGACATGGGGGCCGCCCTATCACTGGCATGGCTGCGCTAACAACGCCCAAGTGCCGCCTTTCCACCAGCCCGGCGAGGCGGGGTGATCAAATCCGCTGCATGTCCCGGCTTTCGGCGGGAATCTGCACTTCCAGACCGTCCAGTTCAGGGGTCAACAGGATTTGGCATGACAAGCGGCTGGTGCCAGTTACGCCCACCGCAAGGTCGAGCATGTCCTCTTCTTCATCGCTTGCCAGCGGCAGTTTGCCGAACCATTCGGAGTCAATGATCACATGGCAGGTAGAACAGGCCATCTGTCCTTCGCAGGTCCCCTCAAGCGGCATCCCGGCAGCCTGCGCAACTTCGAGCAGCGACCGCCCTTCATCGCCCTCTGCTTCGACATTTTCGCCCTTGGCGGTGGTAAACCGGATGCGCATCAACAGACCTCCTGTGCTGCCGCGGCAGCGTTGATCTTCCTTGCGGCATCCTCAAATTCGTCGGGCGTCGTGTAGCGCCCAAATCCAAGCCTAATCGAGCCTTTTGCTGCGCGCTCGTCAAGCCCTATTGCGCGCAGAACATGGCTGGCCCGGCCCGAACCGCTGGCGCAGGCTGATCCGGCAGAAAAGCAGATATCGCGGCAATCGCTCATCAGCCGTGCAACGTCGAGACCGCTGCGGCGAAGGCTGAGATTGCCGTGCCAGCGTTCATCAGCGTTGCCGTTGAGGTCCCAGTCGGCAAACAGTCCCCGCGCCTGCTGCCACAGTGCGGCAACATGGTCGGCGTCCTGCGCCTGCCGCTCCTGCGCCAACTTGGCGGCAGCGCCAAAGCCAGCACAAAGCGCGGGGCTGAGTGTACCAGACCGCAGATCGCCTTCCTGTCCGCCGCCATAAAGCAGCGGCTCGACCTTTACCCCGTCGCGGATCCACAATGCGCCGATCCCTTTGGGACCATGAATCTTATGCGCCGAAATGGCGATGAAATCAGCCGCGTCGGGCATTGCAATCCGGCCATAGCCCTGCACCGCATCGCACAGCACCAATGCTCCGTGCTCCCGCGCAAGGGCAGCAATATCGGCCAGCGGATTGATCGAGCCGATCTCGTTATTGACCAGCATCGCGGCAATCACGCCGGTGTCGTTCGACATCGCACCGCGCAGCGCCGCCAGATTCGCTCGGCCATCACTATTTACCGGCAAAGCGGTGAATGCGCGGCCCTGCCGCTCCACCGGACGGGCGCAATCGAGCACGGCAGCGTGTTCGGTGGCAAAGGTCAGCACACCGCCGGGCAAGCCTTGTAGCACAGTGTTGATACTCTCGGTCGCGCCGCTGGTGAAGATTACCCGCCCGCCCGGCGGCATCAAGGCCGCAACCCGGTCGCGCGCCAGTTCTACTGCCGCCTGTGCCTGCCGCCCCAGCGTGTGCTGGCTGTGCGGATTGCCGAAGCCGGTGCCGTCCGAACCATCAAGCCACGGCAACATTGCCGCACGCGCTTCTGACGCAAGCGGCGTGGTCGCTTGATAGTCAAGGTAGATCATCGGAGGCCTGCCCATGCCTCAGCGAAACGCTCCAGTTCCTCCGGTGTAGTATTCCAACCGAGGCTCACTCGGATAGTGCGCGCTGCAGTGGCATCATCGATCCCGAACGCATCGAGCACCCGGCTTTTCCTAAGCGTCCCGGAAGAACAGGCGCTACCTGCGGACACGGCAAAGCCAAGCGCATCGAGACGGATCAGTTGGGCCTGTGCACTAAGTGTGGGGTGAGCAGCAGCGACGATAAATCCGGGCTGCGGCCCCATGGCAATAGGTTCACCTATGCCCCAAATGGCCCGCTGAAAATCAAGCCGATGTGACAGCCGAGTGGCCCAGCTATCGGGCCCGCCCGCCTCAAGAGCTGCGGCAAAGCCGAGTGCTGCTGGCAGATTTTCCGTTCCGGCGCGATAACCACGTTCGTGCCCGCCACTTGGTTCAAGCATGGCAAAATCGCGCACCAGTAGCGCACCGATGCCGGCTGGCCCACCCAGCTTGTGCGCGGAGATGACCGCCAGGTCTACATCTGGTATTTCGCGCTTGCCCGCAGATTGCGAACAGTCACACAGGAACAAACAACCGGCATCGCGGACTCGCTGGACTGTGGAACTAGGCTGACCGGACGAATTATGGATGAGTTCTGTCCCGGTTTCCGAATTGATGGACTGAACCGAAACTATTGCCGATTTTGACGTTCTAAGCGCTGTATCGAGCTGATCCAGATCGACCCCCGCTCCGAACTTGCGAATTGCAACAACTTCCGCGTCAGGTGCAGCACGGAACACTGCGTCATGCTCCACCGTCGAAACAATCCGCCGGGCCACTTTTGCACGCTGCAATCCTATCGCGAGCGCCTCGCTCGCGCCGCTTGTGAAGATCACCTCTCCATCCCAATTCAGCGCTGCCTTAACCCGCGCGCGTGCGCCTTCAAGCGCGGCTTTGGCCTTGCGGCCCTCGGCATGAGGGCTGCTGGGGTTGGACCAGAGCGCAAAACCTTCCTGCATTGCCGCCAGCGCTTCGGGCCGGATCGGACTGGTCGCAGCATGGTCAAGATAGATGCGGGAAATAGGCGTTCTCGTCTACTATTGGGTCAGGCTGATCGCAGGAATTGCGAAAAGCAGGCTAGTCACTATATAGCCTTGCATAAAGCTGGCGCTACCCGCGCTGCATTCTTCTGACAGGTCCACTATGCCCTCTGTGATTTTTCCCGGCCCCGAAGGCCGCCTTGAAGGTCGTTACTCCCCCGCCCCGCGCCCACGTGCGCCGGTCGCCATGATCCTGCACCCGCATCCGCAGGGCGGCGGCACCATGAACGAGCGGATCACACAGCAGCTCTACAAGACCTTCACTGATCGCGGCTTTGCCACATTGCGGTTCAATTTTCGCGGCGTCGGCCGCAGCCAGGGCAGCTTCGACAATGGCGTGGGTGAACTGAGCGACGCTGCCGCCGCGCTCGATTGGGTCCAGTCGATCCATGCCGAAGCGCAAACGACCTGGGTCGCCGGTGTGTCCTTTGGCGCGCTGATCGGCATGCAGCTGCTGATGCGGCGTCCCGAAGTGCGCGGCTTCATTTCGATCGCACCACCTGCCAATATGTACGACTTCAGCTTCCTTGCGCCCTGCCCCGCCAGCGGCATTTTCATCCAGGGTGTCTCTGATACGGTGGTTCAGCCCAGTGCGGTACAGAAGCTGGTCGACAAATTGCGCACGCAAAAGCACATCACTATCCATCACGAAGAGATCCCTCGGGCGAACCACTTCTTCGAAAACGAGATGGAAGATCTGATGGCATCGGTCGACAATTACCTCGACTTCCGCTTGTCACCGGACTGCCCGATCAAGTAAATTCCGGCGATACCGCTAAAAAAGGCAAGCCGCGCTCCAATTCCATTGCGGCGCTTCGTGAGTGGCACTTTGCCACGCTACTTCATTTGGCAATCCAATGTTATAGTATATCATTCTTCGAATGTGAGGGACTCGAACAGTCACATTCCAAAAGCAGAAGTGGCTCTACAGGAGAGGGATATCATGGCCGGGCGGAAAATTGCCGGGTCACCCGGTCAAGTGGCTTTGCCGCTCTTGACGAAGCGACCTGTCAGCTGGCCCTCAAGCGGGCACGCTTTGTTCGTGCGGCAGACTGCACGGGGGCAAATATCCGCAGCAGCTATGCCAACTCGGTGCTGTGGCAAATGCCCGATTGACACGCCCTACTGGCTGCCAATTTCGTCAACCGGCGCGTTTCCGTGTTTATCGGGGATGGTCCAGATGGCGACATTTGCGATCGCTACCAGGGCCAGGACAACCATCAAAGTAACCTGACGCCGCAGCCCGCCCCGGCGCCATAAGGCAAAGGCGCCGCCCAAGAGCGCAATCGATGCTAAGACCAGGATTGAGAGGACGGTGGACGTCGCCATAGTGCATCTGTTAGCGGAATAGCCCCTGTCTCGAAAGCCCCCATGGTCAGCGATGTAATAGAACGCCTTCGCCAACCGATTTGCCCGGTTGACAGCGTCTTGGCAGAGTTTCATCTCGCCTGATGACCTCTGCCAAATCGATTGATATCACCCGCCGTCAGACCCTTGCCGGACTGGGGGCAGCCACAGCCCTTGCTGGTCTGACAGGCTGCGCGCAAACAGGTACGCGCGTGCTCACCGGCAGTCTGGCTGCGCAGACTCCCGGCGGAGCGCTATCATCGATTGCCGGAACCATACTCCAATTCGAACCCGAACGAGCAACGTCACTCGGAATCGATACCGGACCTTCGTCCGCCCTGCGCGGCAAGACGGGTGACAATTCGCGCGCCGGAAAAATGCGCTTTGCCGCCGCTCTGCGGCAGCGGCTTGATCAGGCGCGGTCCTACCCTAAAGAATCGCTTAGCCCTGACCAGATGACCAGCTTCGAGGTGGTCGAGAGCGCATTTTCAACTGCGCTAGATGGCTTCGCACTTCCCTATGGCGAAGTAGCCCTCGGCGGCTGGCGTAATACGCCTTACGCGGTTATCCAGAATGTCGGGTCCTATATTGATTTCCCGCGTTTTATGGCAACAAGCCAGCCGCTGCGCGCAGCGGGCGATGCGCAATTTTACGTCGATCGGCTGGAAGCGTTCCCCGAGACATTGCAAAATGAACTGGAGGAAATGCAGGCCACAGCGGCGCTGGGCGTGGTCCCGCCTGATTTTCTGCTCGCCAAGGCAATCAGCCAGATGCAGGGCACGCTCAAGGATGCGATGCAAGGCGGCGCGTTGGTCAGGCCGCTTGAACAAGCCAAGTTGACAGAGGCGAACGAGGCGGCTCAACATGCCCGTCGAATTGTCGTTTCGAAAGTCGCCCCAGCGCTTGAAGCGCAGCTGGCCGAACTCTATCGCCAGCAAAAACTGGCGACCAGCGCAGCCGGAATGTCCACCCGTCCGCATGGCGAGGAATATTACGCCTGGGCGCTGCGGGCCAGCACAACCACGCGATTGTCGCCCGATGAAGTGCACCAGCGCGGGCTGGATGAATTGGCAGCGCTGCATGCCCGGATGGAACCGATCCTGCAGGATATCGGCTATACCCAAGGCACGGTTGGTGCGCGTATGACTGCGCTTAGCCAGGACCCGCGCTACAAGTTTGCAGAGGGCGATCCGGGCCGCGCTCAGATCATGTCTTTCCTCAAACAGAAGATCGCCTGGATCAAGGCGCAAATGCCGCGCGCGTTCAACACGCTGGTCGACCCCAATATGGAGATCCGCCGTATTCCGGTGAACGAGGAATTGGGCGCGCCCGGCGCATATGGCGGCGCGGGTAGCAAGGATGGCACGATTCCGGGCCGGATGTGGATCAATCTGCGGACTACCGAATTGCACCGCAAATATGATTTGGCCGATCTGGCCTTTCACGAATCGATTCCCGGCCACATCTGGCAAGGCGAGTATTCGAACAGCCTGCCGCTGATCCGGTCATTGCTTGCGTTCAATGCCTATAGCGAAGGCTGGGCGCTTTATGCCGAACAATTGGCGGATGAACTGGGCGCCTATGACGATGACACGGTCGGGCGCCTTGGGTATCTCCAGTCAATTGCCTTCAGGGCTTGCCGAATGGTGGTCGACACGGGCCTGCATCACAAAGGCTGGAGCCGACAAGAAGCAGTCAATTTCTTTGTCGAACGCAATGGCAGCAAACCGCAGGAAGTCGCCAGCGAAGTAGATCGCTATTGCTCCTGGCCGGGTCAGGCATGCGGCTACAAGGTCGGGCACAGTGAAATCGTCCGTTTGCGCGCGCTTTCCCAGACAACGCTCGGCAGTGCCTACGATCTCAAAGCTTTCAACGATGCGGTGGTGCTGGGCGGCAATGCTCCGCTTGACGTACTGGCCAAGAATATCGGCCGCTATATCGCGCATTCCAACACCTGAAGCCAGCGCGCAGCAGCGCGCTTGCTTTACGTTCTAATGACGCTATTTCTTGCCGAAGAAGTTCGACGCCATGCCGGCAATATCATTGAGCGGATTGCCATCCCCGTCGCGGTCAAGCATTTTGAGAATGCCCGCCGCCTGAGGGTGATCATTCAGCATCTGGTTGAACTGGGTCAGCGACCCTTCCCCGCCAATCTGCGCGACAATCGAATTCAGCGTGGAGGTATCAAGCCCGGTCTTGGCCGCCGCCAGTTCCACAGTATCGCCTGGCTCGGTGTGCGACTGGCCCAGCGCTGCGATCGCCTTTTCCGCCATCGCGGGATCGATCCCGAGCTTTTCTGCCATATTGGCCACTGTCGAATGATCACTTGCGGCGCTCAGGATCGAGTCAAACAGGCTCATCACACTACTCCTTATTATCAATGATTTGTCGATTCGCGCGCTATAGTGCTCCTGCTGGCCGCGAATAAAAAGCCCCCTTTCCCATGCCATGGCGTTGGCAGGGAAAGAGGGCTCCTCTCCCACCCGCTTACGCGGGTGACTGGGTAAATCTCAGGCGGCTTGCGGCGCCGCCTGCTGGACCGGCGCTGCACCGCGCACCCCATCGTCAACGTATGG
>JAHEAW010000059.1 GCA_024642545.1 Erythrobacteraceae bacterium | reverse complement strand
GCCGCCTTCTGCGCGCCGCCGCAAGGTTTCCCTGGTGAAGAAATCGACCAGATATTCACGCCCCTTCACACCCTTGCGCATCAGCGTGCCAGGAAGTGGCTTGCGGATCGGCGCGACCGAGGCCTGCACCATATAAACAAACGCCTGATTGATCTGGTCGGCTTCCTCACCCAGTGGCAGGCCGATGAAGCTGTCCGCCGCCAGATCGAGCGTAAGTTTCTTGATCGCCGGGTAAAACTGCATTTCGCCGCCGCCCCATTGCTGCACCCGCTGGGCAATTCCGCGATTGAGTGCGTCTGCATAATGACGCATCGGTTCCGGCTTGAAAGCAATCGACAATGCCCGCCGGTCCGCCCGGTGATGGTCGAAATCAATCAGCATCAGTCCGCGTGGGAACAATTGGTCGAGCACCGGACCCCAACCCTGCTCGGAAGAAAACAGCTTGCCCCGGTCGAACAACATCAGCTCATTCGCATCGGCTCCGATCAGGCCGACGTTCCAGCGCCCCATCGCCCAGTTTTTGTAAACCGGGCCGTAGGTTTCATACATCCGCCGAGCAAAGGCGTGCGGATCGGCCAGCATCTTGAAGGTGTTGCCAACCACCGGCCAGCCCGCTTCGCCTGGAATATGGTCAAGCGCGTGCGGCGTCAGCGGATCGCTCCAATGCCGGGGCGGCGGGACCATGCCCTGATGCGAATCGTCTTCCCGAATTGCTACGCTGGCCATGACTGCTCCTTACTTACCTTAGTGTAAGTAATTTGCGCGGTTAAATCCAGCCCGACAATTCACGCCGAATAATGGTTTCCAGCATGTCCATTCCGGCGGCGCTCGCATTGAGACAGCACAGCGCCGCAAATTGCTCGCCGCCTGCCTGGATGAATTGCTCCTTGCCGGTAATCGCCAGCTCTTCCAGCGTTTCAAGACAGTCAGCGGAAAATCCGGGTGCAGCAATTGCCAGCCGCCTTGTGCCTGCCCGCGCTTGGTCCATCAGCGTCTGATCGGTTGCCGGTTCGAGCCATTTGGCCCGGCCAAAGCGAGACTGGAAACTGGTGGCAAAGCGCATCTGCGAACGTTTGCCTGTAGCACGCAGCGCATCTTCCAGCAGCCGCGCAGTCTTGCGGCAATGGCAGTGATAGGGATCACCCAGATCGAGCGTGCGCTGCGGCATACCGTGAAAGCTCAGTAGCAGCACTTCAGGCTCAAAGCTGAGCAGATCGAGCTGCCGGTCCAGATCCTGCGCCAGTGCGGCAATGTAGGCCGGGTCATCGTGATACGGCGGCAGAGTGCGCAGCGCCGGTTGCCAGCGCATCGAAGCCAAGGCTTCTGCTGTCTTGTCAGCAACGGTCCCCGTCGTTGCACCCGAATATTGCGGATAAAGCGGTGCCAGCAGGATCCGGTCGCAGCCAGCGCTCATCAACCGGGTGATTTCCTGCGCGATCGAGGGATTGCCATAGCGCATGCCCCAGCCAACCATGACCCCGGTGCCCAGCCGCGCCTGCAACGTCTCTGCCTGATCGGCAGTAATCGCCGCCAGCGGGGAACCCTTCTCACTCCAGACCTGTGCATAGGCATGCGCGGATTTTTTGGGCCGGGTGTTGAGGATGATGCCGCGCAGGATCGGCTGCCACAGCAAGGGCGGGATTTCCACCACCCGCCGGTCCGACAGGAATTCAGCCAGATAGGCCTTCACCGCTTTGGCGCTCGGAGCATCCGGCGTACCAAGATTGACGAGCAGCACGCCCACTTCGCCGCTGGCGACGGGGGGGTGTTGGGGTGGAAGGTCTTGCGGGGTCCAGGTCATAGATCTTCTGAAAATAGAGGTAGATGGCGCAGGCGCAAGCCAGTGGCGGAATGCAGCGCATTGGCAATCGCTGGTGCAGCCACCACTGCGCCAAGCTCACCCGGATCGACCGGGTCCTCTTCACTGGCGATGAAATCAACCTCGATTTCGGGACAATCAGCCAATTGCGGCAGATGCAAATCGGCCAGCCGGGTAGTCAGCGGCTCACCGTCGGAATAATCGGTCGAAGCGCCCAGCGCCATCGCCATCCCGAACACCAGCCCGCCTTCAATCTGCTGGCGGGCAATGTCGAGGTTGACGATCCGCCCGATATCGACCACCGCGCTCATCTTGATCACGCGCGCGCCGCCATCATCGCGCCGGGCAGTGGCCACGCAGGCAATCCGCCCTTCGCCGATCCGGTGACAGGCGAGGCCCTGCCCGCTCTGGTCCTTGCCCGCATCCCAGCCGGCCAGCCGCGCGACATTCTGCAGGCATTGCGCCAGCCGCACATCCTCGCCCAGCATTTCAATCCGGTAGGACAACGGTTCGCGCTGCTGGCGCCAAGCCATTTCGTCGATGAAACTTTCCACCACAAACGCGGTAATGCCATGCGCATTGCCGCGCATCCGCCCTGTCGGCAGGGCAATCTTTACCGGCACATGATCGACCGCGACATTGGGGATGGCATAGGACGGCATCGCCCCTTCCAGCGCCATCGGGTCAGCCTTGTCCGCAGCAGCCTCTATCGCGGCCCAGCTGGTCATATTGCCGAACAGGCGGTGGCCAAATTCAAGCGCAGTCGACGGGGCGGCCATCCGCAGTTTAAGCGATTCGATTTCCCCCTGTCCGCCCGACAGCAAATGCGCGGTTACCAGAACCGCTGCCGGGGTCCGCGGGCGCGCAGCGAGCATTTCCTGCCCGCGCGACCACATCAATTGCACTGGCCGCGGACGATCCTTTGCCACTTCGCGGGCAATCAGCGCGGCCTCGATCGCATGATCATGATCCAGCCGCAGGTCAAAACTGCCGCCTGCCGCCATCGGATAAAGCACCACATCTGCAGCTGACAGGCCGAGCGCTTTGGCCGCTGCTGCCCGCGCCCGTTCCGGCGCCTGGCTGGCAATCCACAGCTCCAGTCGCCCATCGGCATAGCGCGCCGTGGCGGCGGATGTTTCCAGCGCAGCATGGACTGCCGGGGCAATATCATAACGCAAGGCAAGATCAGGCTTGTCCATCACCGCATCGCCCGCGCCGCGTTCTGCCACCCGTGTGGCTTTGCCCGAACGCACGCCTGTATCAAGCAACTGGGTAATTGTTTCGCTCTGGACCGGCTCCGGCACGTCGAAATGCGGGGTCATGGCCGACAGGGCCTGATCCGCTGCCCACCAGCTATCTGCCACTGCCGCCAGCCAGCGTTTGCCTTCGATGATCGCCACCAGCCCCTTGATCCCCGCCGCCGCCGGTTTGTTGAAGCTGGTCAATTTCGGCTTGAGTAATTGCCCATGCCTGATCGAGGCAAAGACCATATCGGGCAAGCGCACATCGGCGGAATAGAGGAAACTGCCATCGACCTTGGACGGCAAATCGAGCCGCTGGAAATCCCCGCTGCCCCCACCGCCGCCTGAAATCGGCGCTTCTTGCGCAGGATCAGGCCGCAGCGGCGCGGGATCAGGCAGGGAATAGCCCGCCGCATCCTGCGCCAGAGCAGCAAAGGTCAGCCGCTTGTCGCCATGCGTGATAAAGCCGCCTTGCGCCTCGCATTCTTCCCAGCTGACATCCCACCGGTCCGCCGCGGCCATTGCCAGCACGGCGCGCGCGCCAGCGGCGGCATTGCGGCACGGATGCTCATAAGCGGCCAGCGAAGTGCCCTCGGCGGTCGCGGTAAAACGGCTGGTCTGAGCAAAGCGGCGAGCAATAAAATCATCGGCAGCATCGGCTATCCCGGCAAAATGCGGGGTCCAGAGCGGCGCCCATTTGGCAGCCAGCGGAACATTGGCATAGGCCCCGCTCGACGGGACCGGCTCAACCGCGATTTGCCGCCAGTCAGCCCCCAGTTCGACCGCGACGATCTGTGGCAGCAGCGTGGTAATGCCCTGCCCCATTTCGAGCTGCGGCACTGCCACGGTGACTACCCCGTCGGTGCCGATTTTCAGCCATGCATCGAAACCATATTCATTTTTGCCAGGGCTGAGCGGAGCGGGGTAGCTGCGCGATCGCAGCGCCCAGGCAACCAGCAGCCCGCCTCCCGCCGCCGCGCCAATCAGCACCTTGCGGCGCGTGACTTCCATCGTCAGGTTGCCTTCCCGTCAAGCCAGTCGGCAATCTGCGCCGCAATCCTGGCGAAAGCGTCAGCCTGCGGGCCGTCCCCTGCTGCGGTGGGCGTACCGGCATCGCTTTGTTCGCGTATTTCCAGCGCCAGCGGGATCCGGCCCAGAAAGGTAAAATCGCCCTTCAACGCAGCCGCTTCGACCCCGCCGCGCCCGAACGGATCGCTAATCTCGCCGCAATGCGGGCAAGCATAGCCCGCCATATTTTCGACCAGTCCGATGACCGGGACCTTGCCCCCGTCGAACAGATTGGCCGCACGCTGCGCATCGATCAACGCCAGATCTTGCGGGGTCGAAATGATCACTGCACCATCGGGTTTGTGCTTTTGCAGCATCGATAGCTGCACATCGCCGGTGCCCGGCGGCAGATCGACCAGCAACAGCTCGGTATCGCCCCAATGCGCATCAATAAGCTGGCCCAGAGCATTGCCCGCCATCGGCCCGCGCCATGCAATCGCCCGCCCTGGTTCCACCAGATGCCCCATCGACAGCACCGATACGCCCCATTTGCTCGGCACTGGGATCAGCTTCTGGTCCTCTGCTTGCGGCCGCTCACCCGTATTGGCCAAAATAGTCGGCTGCGAGGGACCATAGATGTCGGCATCGACCACCCCCACCTTGCGCCCCATTCGGGCAAGCGCCACGGCCAGATTGGCAGTCAGCGTCGATTTGCCAACGCCGCCCTTGCCCGATCCAATGGCAATGACTCGCGGTTTGGCCGGCTGCGGCGGCGCAGGTGCGCGGTCCGCCATCATGGCCACGCGCACCGAAGTCACCTCATCAGCCGCGCCGATGATATCCTGCACTGCTGCTTCCAGCCCGGCGCGCGCATCGGCATCGAGCCCGCTGACGTCGAGCACCAATGTCGCGGTCCCATCGCTGAGCTTTGCCGATTGAACCCGCGCTGCAATCGAGCCGGGCAGCCGTGCCTTCAAACCTTCCTGATCCATCGGCTGCGTCCCTAGCACCAATTTCGTGGGCGCAACCCCTGTTTTTCCGACAAGACACCCCTATAAAGGCTGGATGAACATTTTGGGCGGTTTAACCAACAGGATCGGGCTTGCCATGGCTGGCAAAAGCCCATGGGGCGGAAACAAGGGCGGCGGCGAAGGGCCCGATGACGGGTCTGGCTCCGGCGAATCGGATGGCGGTTCGGGCGGTAAGCCTGATGGCCCGCGCAACCCGTGGCTGCCCTCAGGCTCTGATGACGCGCGCCGGTCCGCCAAGATCGAAGATATTTTCAAGAATCGCGGTCCGGAGGGCCCCCGACGCGGCGGGGGCGGGGGCGGCGGCCCCGGCTTCCGCATGCCCGATCTTTCGGGAAGCAAGGGCTGGCTGCCGTTGATCGCGCTGGTGCTGGGCGCAGGGTGGGTTCTGACCACCTCGGTCCATTTTGTGCAGCCCAAGGAAGAAGGCATTGTCACAACCTTTGGCAAATATAGCCGCACACTGACGCCGGGCACCAACTGGACCTGGCCTTGGCCTTTCCAGAGCGTCGATGTGACGCAGGTGAGCACGATCCGGATCGACCGTATTCCTGATGGAACACAGCAAAAGCTGATCCTCACCGGCGATCAGAACCTTGTCGACCTGTCTTACCTGATCCGCTGGAACATCAAGGATTTGAAGCAGTATAAATTCCAGCTGGCCGAACCCGATGTAACGATCAAGGAAGTCGCCGAAGCGGCGATGCGCGCCGAAGTTGCAGAAAAGACGCTCGACGATACGCTGTCTGGCGCTGGCCGTGCTGATATTCAGCAGCGCGTGCGCCAGCGGATGCAGTCGATCCTCGATGCTTACCGTGCCGGAGTTGCAGTGCAAGGCGTCGAAATCGCTAAGACCGACCCGCCCGAAGAAGTGGTCGAAGCGTTCAAGGACGTGTCGGCAGCCGAACAGGATGCCAATGCTGCAGTCAACACAGCGCGCGGCACGGCCCAGCAAATTCTCGAGCGCGCACAGGGCGAAACAATCGCCTTTGACAAGGTATATGAGCAATATCGCCAGGCCCCCGAAGTGACCAAGCGGCGGCTTTATTATGAAACCATGGAACGGGTGCTGAGCCAGACCGACAAGACCATTGTCGAGGCGCCGGGAGTGACAGCCTATCTGCCGCTGCCCGAAATCCGCAAGCGCGCGCAGAAAATGTCTGACGCGCCGACCTCCACTTCGGCGCAGGGGCAGTAGGACATGGATAATATCTGGGAAAACCATAAGCTTTCGATCATTGCCGTAGCGGCCTTGGCAATAGTGCTGATGATGTCAGTGGTGATCGTACCTGAACAGCAGCAAGCCGTGATTATCCGGACCGGTGAACCGGTGCGGGTGGTCAACCGCTTCAAGCCCGACGTGCCTTACGGCAAGACCGGCGCGGGCATGGTGCTGCGCATTCCGCTGCTCGAACAGGTTCAGTTCGTCGACCGGCGCATTCTTGATCTCGACATGAGCCGCGAGGAAGTGCTGTCGAGCGATCAGCAGCGTTTGCTGGTCGATGCCTATGCCCGTTTCAGGATCATTGACCCGGTCAAGATGGTGCAAACCGCAGGCACGACTGACGGGGTCCGCACCCAGCTTGAACCAATCCTCAATTCCGTGCTGCGACAGGAACTGGGGCGGCGCACCTTTGGCGCCATGCTGACTGCCGAGCGCGGCGTCGCGATGAGCAATATCCGCAAGAAGTTGGACAAGCAGGCGCGCGAATATGGCGCGCAAGTGATCGACGTGCGGATTAAGCGGACCGATCTGCCCGAAGGGACGCCGCTGGAATCGGCCTTCCGCCGAATGCAGTCAGACCGCAAGCGTGAAGCGGTGACTATCCGTGCAGAAGGGGAACGCAATGCGCGCGTCATCCGCGCCGAAGCCGATGCGCAGGCCGCCAAGATCTATGCCAAGAGCTTTGGCAAGGACCCCAAGTTCTATGACTTTTACCGCGCCATGCAAAGCTATGACCAGACCTTCGCCAAGGGTCCGGGACGCGGGGACAGCACCATTATCCTGTCGCCCGACAATGAGTATTTGCGCCAGTTCAAGGGAACCCAGTAAAATTGCCTGACGCAGGTTGATGCCATGCCCTTCTTGCGCCTTGCGGGAACACTCCGCATTCAATCGGCGTTCAGGGAATCTGGTCAGAGGTAGGACGAACCGTCGGGCGATTCTCGCGCTCGGCACAACGAAGCAAGAAAAGGACGTAAACCTGTGCGATATGCCTATGGATTAACATCAGCCCTGCTGGTCGGCGGGGCGGCGATTTCACTGGTCACCGGTTATCCTGCCGGGGCACAAGTGGCCCAGAACGAAAAGGCCCAGATTGAACGCGTGGTTCCGCGCGCAGGCGCGCCGGCAAGTTTTGCCGATTTGACCGCGCAGCTGCAGCCCGCTGTGGTCAATATTTCAACCCGCCAGCGCATTCAGGTTAAGGCGCAGAATAACCCGTTTGCCGGCACTCCGTTTGCCGACTTGTTTGGTCAACGAGGCGGGCAGGCGCAGCCGCAAACACAGGAAGCGCAATCGCTAGGTTCAGGTTTTCTGATTTCGTCAGATGGCTATGTGGTGACCAATAATCACGTGATCAGCCCGCCCAATGATAATGGCCGGGTCAGCAGCACGGTGGAAGAAATCACTGTGACCATGCCCGACGGGACCGAATATCCGGCCAAGCTGATCGGCAATGATGCCGCATCCGATCTGGCAGTGCTGAAGATAAATCGCGGCAAGCCCTTCCCCTTTGTCAAGTTCGGCGATTCCAAAACCGCACGCGTGGGCGACTGGGTGATTGCCATCGGCAATCCGTTCGGCTTGGGCGGAACAGTGACGCAGGGCATTGTTTCGGCAGTTTATCGCAACACTGGTAGTGGCGGCGCCTATGACCGCTACATTCAAACCGATGCCAGCATCAACCGCGGCAATTCGGGCGGCCCGATGTTTGACATGCAGGGCAATGTGATCGGCATCAACAATGCGATCTTCTCGCCTTCGGGCGGCAGTGTCGGGATCGGCTTTGCCATCCCGGCGGAAATCGCCGCACCAATCGTCCAAAAATTGAAGGAAGGCCAGGAAATCACGCGCGGCTATCTGGGCGTGCGGATCCAGCCAGTGACCGATGATCTTGCTTCATCGCTGGGCCTTCCGAAAAATCGGGGTGAATTTGTCCAGACGGTCGAACCCAAGGCCGCAGCAGCTGCCGCCGGGATCAAGGCCGGGGATGTTGTCGTGACAGTGGATGGCAAGGATGTCACGCCAGACCAGACTTTGTCTTATCTGGTCGCCAATATTGCTCCTGGCACGCGCATTCCGGTGGAACTGTACCGCGATGGCCAGCGGCTGACGGTCAATGTCACGATCGGCAAGCGTCCTTCTGAAGACGAATTGGCCAGCCAGCAGACGTTTGATCCCAATGCGGATACGCAAATGCCCGACAGCAGCAGCCAGCAAAGCGGCGTGGTGGAAAAGTCGATTGGCCTGCAAGTCATCGACCTGACCCCGCAAATCGCAACGGAGCTGGGGGTTGCGCCGGATACCAAGGGCGTAGTGGTCAATGCGGTCGATTCCAGCTCTGACGCAGGGGCCAAGGGTATCCAGCGCGGCGATGTCATCCTGTCCGCCAATTACAAGACCCTGACGGGTCCGGACGATTTAGCGCGGGTGGTCAGTGCAGCCAAGAAAGACGGACGTGAAGCTGTGCTGCTGCGCATCCAGCGGCGCGGGCGCCCACCGATTTATCTTCCAGTACGCCTCCAGCAGAACTGAGTCTGACCGCCTTGGGTCAGCCCTAGGAAAGGCCCCTTGCCAACAGCGGTAGGGGGCCTGTTTCTTGTGACCAGGCGCCAGCGGCACATGGGGCTGAATCAATTACGCGGTGGCGGCGGATTAGGCGGGGGGAATTGGACCGGTGCCGGCGGTGCCTTGCGCCCGGTCGAAGCGCCGGATTTGCGCGGCTCTTCTCCCGTGGCTCGCTTGAGGAAGTCGTCGCTCGCAGCAGAAGGCGGGCCGCTGCCGGCTGGGGCCAATTCGGGGGCCTGAGGGGCAGGTGATGCACCGCCCGCGCCCTCTCCTTCGACCGGGAACGGTGTCTGGCCCGGCTGCGGCGCAGGACCTTTGCCCCCCGGCTCGACCAGATTGCCCTGATCGTCGATATAGTAATAGCTGCCCGGATCGCCGTAATAATATTCATCATCCGGCTCCAGCTTCCAGTTCGGCAGCTTCACCTGAGTCTTGAATTCTTCCACCGGACGGTCCTTCACTGCATAGCGCATATAGGCGGCAAAGGCACGCGCGGGTGCGGTTCCGCCATATAACCCTGCAACCGGCTTTGCATCATCGCGGCCCATCCATACCCCGGTGGTTATCCCGCTGGAAAAGCCCACGAACCAGCCATCCTTGTTGGAGTTGGTGGTCCCTGTCTTGCCTGCTACCGGACGGCCAATCTGCGCCGCTTTGCCAGTGCCGGTGTTGACCGCAGTCTGCAGCAGATCGGTCATTTCGGACGTCACATAATCGGGCAGCAGCATCCCCCGATTGGTCTTGGGCTGCTGGTACAGCACCTCCCCATTGGCGGTCGTCACCTTGACAATGCCATAGGGCTGAACCGCCGTCCCATCATCCGATATCACTGCAAATGCCTTGGTCAGGTCAATCACGCGTACATCAGATGTGCCCAGCACCATCGCCGGGAAGGTCGATATATCGCTGGATATGCCCAGCCGCCGGGCCATCGAAGCTATTGTCCCGAAGCCGACTTCATTACCCAATTGCGCGGCCACAGTGTTTTTCGAATAGGCAAACGCGCTGCGCACATCGATGTCGCCCGAATAGGAATTGCTCGAATTATGCGGGCTCCAGCCGTCGATCGTCACCGGCACATCCTTGACCATGTCGTCGGGCGTGTAACCCGCTTCAAGCGCGGCCAGATAGACGAACAATTTCCATGCCGAGCCTGGCTGACGCAAAGCCTCGGTCGCGCGGTTATAACTGCTGGTCACATAGTCGGTACCGCCAACCATCGCCAGCACCGCCCCGTCACGGTCCAGACTGACCAGCGCGCCTTGCGCACCCTTGGGTGCGTTGGCCTTGACCGCAGCCGCCGCCGCCTGCTGCATGCCGACATCAATCGTGGTCCACACCTCGATCGGCTCAGTGGTTTCTGGCAGCAGCAGATCCAGCTGGGGCAGCGCCCAGTCTGTGAAATAGCGCACCGAATTGGACGCCGAATCCTTCTTCAGCTTGACCGCCGAGACATTGACATTGGCCGCGCTGGGCGAAATCCGCCCCTGCTGGCGCATCAATTGCAGCACCACATTGGCGCGGCTGACAGCGGCATCGACATCAGCGGTGGGCGAAAAGCGCGAAGGCGCTTTTACCAGACCGGCAATGATGGCGGCCTCAGCCGTACTGAGATGGGTTGCCGGATGGCTGAAGAATTTTCGGCTGGCACTGTCGATCCCGTAAGCGCCCCCGCCAAAATAGACCTTGTTGAGATAAAGCTCGAGAATCTGCGATTTGGTGAATTTGCGCTCGAGCGCCATCGCCAGAATTGCCTCGCGCGCCTTGCGCGTCACAGTCCGGTTAGAATTGAGAAAGATATTCCGGGCCAGCTGCTGGGTGATGGTCGAGGTTGCCCCGAACCGCTTGTTGCCGGTCATCCAGACAAATGTCGCCCGCACCAGTCCGATCGGATCAATCCCGAAATGCGATTCAAAGCGCCGGTCCTCGGTCGCAATCATCGCTTGCTTCATGACATCAGGAATTTGATTGCTGTTCAGCCATTTGCCATAACTTGGCCCCAGTTCGAGGATCTGCGTGCCATCGCGCGCGCGCACAACAATGGTCTGCGCGGTCTGGGTGGCCTTGAGCTGATCAAAACTGGGCAGAGACCGGACCGCGAACATCACTGCAAAACCGAGGAATATCGCGCCCAGCAGCGCCAAGCCGCCGCCCCAGATCAGTAACCGCTTGAACCATTTTCGCAGCCGGGAAGGCTGCTTGCCGCCTGGCTGTGATCGCGCGCCGGATGTTCGCCGACTACCCCGCCTTGCCATAGTGCGTATTTTACCTCTTCACACGGCGCCCACGCACCATTCCGGTCATCGAGCAGAATGTATAGGGCAGTTATAACACCGCGTGAACGGGCAAAAGCGACAAACTCTCAGTCGTCGCTGTCAGGCACGAACGCCAGCGAAGCGCTGTTGATGCAATAACGCAGCCCTTCCGGCCCCGGACCATCGGGGAAAACATGGCCAAGATGACTCTCGCAGCGTGCGCATTTTGCCTCGGTCCGGATCATGCCAAGCGAGATATCGCGCTCTTCCTCCACCACTTCATCTGCGGCAGGGGCCGTGAAGCTGGGCCAGCCCGAGCCGCTGTCATATTTATCGTCAGACTGGAACAGCAATTCGCCGCAGGCCGCACAGCGATATTCACCCGCGACCTTGTTCTTCTCCAATGCGCCGGTGAAAGCCCGTTCGGTGCCCGCTTCACGCAGGATGCGATATTGGTCGGGCGTCAGCCGTTCGCGCCATTCAGCTTCGGTAAGATTGAGTTTTTCGGTCATGACCTGGGGTCTCCTTTGACGCTGAATATGGGCAATTCATGCGGAAATTCTACCCGTCGATTTCAGCATAATGTGCAGGCGGCTGAATCACTTCCATCCGTTCCGACAGCAACGGACGGAAGCTGGGGCGGCTCTTGAAGACCGAATACCAGCCGCGCGTCTGTTCATGCCCCGACCAATCGATCCCGCCCAGATAATCTGCCACGGAAATCTGCGCCGCTGCTGCCAGATCGGCCATGCTCATGGTTGGCCCTGCCAGCCATGGCCGGGTGTCGATCAGATAATCGATGTAATCAAGGTGGCCGTGCGCCATTTTCATCGCCTGGCGCAGCGCGCGCGAATCGGGCGGCTGGCGCAGGATCAGCCGCTTCTTCATCCGTTCGTTAAGCATCGGGCCAGTGACATCGTAATGGAAGTTTTCGTCAAACAGCGCAACCAGCCGCCGGATTTCCGCACGCCCTGCGGCAGTGCCGCCAATCATCGGCATCACATCACTGGTTTCTTCAATATATTCGCTTATCGCGCGGCTATCGCACAAAGTGATCTTCTTCACCGGATCATGCAGAACCGGGGTACGCCCGGCCGGATTGAGCGCCCAGAATTCATCGCTCCCGTCCCACGGGTTCTCGCGCCAGAGCTCATAGGCAATGCCCTTTTCGCTCAGCAGCAAGCGAATCTTGCGGCTGAACGGGCATAGCGGGAATTGATAGAGACGCCACATGGGAGGTACTCATGCCGCAAGCCGTGCGGGGCGTCCACAGTCTGTGACGGCTTGACGGCAAATTCTTGCGGAGACTTTGTCAGTTCCGCCAGCAGTGGCTATAGGCCCGCTGCATCAAGCAGTTGCAGGCATCCGGGCATGATCTGATCGGACCCATTCTGTTTGCGCAGCTTCAGTGCTTCAGCCGTCAGCAGCTGCGCCACGGCATCGTGGTTCTGCCCGGTTTCATCCATCACTTGCGCACTCACCCGAACGAAAAATTCACGGCCCCGCTTTGCCAAGGGCGGCCAGCCAAGCGCCTTGCGATTGCCCTTGGCCTGATCGTTGGCCACAATCGCAAAAGCCGCAGCGCAGCGCAGTGAAGTACGGGCATTTTCGCTAAGCGGCTTACTCGCCGATTGCGACAAGGCCGGACCTGATCCAAGCAGAGCCGGCAAGCAGACAAGAAGAATGGTGCGAATGGTCATGTTGCGGCCCATAGCGCGCCGAAACTGAACCACACCAGACCAGATTTGCGGAACCGGACGTCTATCTTGCCAGTTAGGCACATAATTGGGCGGCCGGGATTACACTCCATGTGCTTGTCCTTTGCGAACGGGTGCACTTCTGCCATGCCGCCCAGCAATCATTTTAACCCGGATCAGTTTGAGGATTTCTGCAATGAGCACTTACCCGGCCCTACACATGGTAATTGGCGGCAAGACAGTTGGCGGCAGCAGCGATACCGGTCGCGCGTTTGAAGATGTGCTCAACCCTGCAACCGGCGAAGTGCTGAGCGCTGTGCCGCTGGCGAACGCCGCTGATCTGGATGAGGCATTGGACAATGCGGCTGCGGGTTTTCGCATGTGGCGCTCAGCAACGCCAGAAAAGCGCGCCGCAGTGCTTGAGGGCGCTGCCAGGCTGCTGCGCGAACGGGCCGATACTATCGCCTACTGGCTGACGCTGGAACAAGGCAAGCCGCTGGCCGAAGCGCGCGGCGAAGTGATGTATTCAGCGATGCTGTTCGAATTTTACGCAGGCGAGGCCAAGCGCACGTATGGCCGCACACTGGTCCGCCCGGCCGCCAGCCGCGCCGAAGTGCGCTATGAACCGGTTGGCCCGGTGGCCGCCTTTGCCCCATGGAATTTCCCGGTCATCAATGTCGCGCGCAAAGTCGGCGGGCCGATTGCGGCAGGCTGCTCGGTAATTGTCAAACCGTCGGAAGAAACACCCGCTGCAGGTATTGCGGTGGTGCAGGCGCTGCTCGATGCAGGCTGCCCGCCAGACGTGTGCCAGGTGGTATTCGGCGTGCCGGACACCGTCAGCCGGCACTTGCTTGGTTCACCCATCATCCGCAAACTCAGCTTCACTGGCTCGACCGCGGTGGGCAAACATCTTGCCAAGCTGGCAGCCGAAGACATGAAGCGTACTACGATGGAACTGGGCGGGCACGGGCCGGTACTGGTGTTTGCTGACAATGATATCGACGCTGTGCTCGACAAGGTCGTCGCGGCAAAATATCGCAATGCTGGCCAGGTTTGTGTCAGCCCGACGCGGTTCGTGGTTGAAGCGCCAATCTATGAGAAGTTTCGCGCTGGCTTTGTGGAACGCGCCAAGGCGATCAAGGTCGGCAGCGGACTGGAGGAGGGCACACAAATGGGCCCGATGGCCAACGCGCGGGGTACCGAAGGGTTGGCAAAAAAGGTCGCCGATGCCACCGCACGCGGGGCGCGGCTGCATACTGGCGGCGAACGGATTGGCAATCAGGGGTTTTTCTATGCCCCCACGGTCCTGTCCGACATTCCGCTCGATGCCGATATCATGAATGATGAACCGTTTGGCCCGGTAGCGCTGCTCAATTCCTTTGCCGGAGAGGTAGAAATGATCGCCGAAGCCAATCGCTTGCCCTACGGCCTTGCGGCCTATTGCTGGACCCCTGATACAACCCGCCGCAGCCGCATCGCAGAGCAGGTGGAAGCGGGCATGGTCTCCTTCAATGGTGCGGGCGTCAGCGCCGTCGATGCACCATTTGGCGGGGTCAAATGGTCTGGCCACGGCAGTGAAGACGGGGCCGAAGGGGTTTTGGCTTGCATGGTCGTGAAAACGGTTCACGAAAGCTGATTTTGCTGTAACCACTGCCGCAATCAGATGACCGATTCCAGACACAGGACATATTCATGAAGACTCGCGCCGCCGTCGCGTTTGAAGCCAAGCAGCCGCTTGAGATTGTCGAGCTTGATCTTGCAGGCCCCAGGGTCGGCGAAGTGCTGGTCGAAATTATGGCCACCGGTATTTG
>JAHEAW010000151.1 GCA_024642545.1 Erythrobacteraceae bacterium | reverse complement strand
GCACTCACCGACGTCATTTTGGTCAGGCTCCAGCGCAGCGATCAGAAATTCGTCTCCGCCACCAGGCAGGTCTACGCCTGCTTCTATGGCGTCTGCCATCTGTGCAATCCGGTCGATAATGGCGAGCACGGCGTTGACCAGCCGCACGTCGGCGCTGCGCCTTCCAGCGCGAACTTCTGCCAGTGCGCTTTCTGCAGCATGGCTGAGCTTTTCCAGTCTGGGAAAATCGAAGAAGCCGCAGTTGCCTTTGACCGTGTGGACAAAGCGGAAGATTGCATCGAGCCTCGCCCGGTCGCCCGGATCGTTCTCCCAGGCAACAATTTCGCTTTCGATTGCTTCGAGCATTTCGCGCGTTTCCGCGACGAATTCTCCCAGCAAATCATCCATTGTATACGCCCCCGGAACATCAGTTATTTTCGCCTATGCCCGATGATGGTTAATGTGCGGTAAGCGCGGCGCGACTTTGGGCGCTGTAACTTTCGGAAGCACGATTTTGTGTGGGCGAGGGCGCGCAGGTGCGATAGACGCGCAAATTAATGTGACACCGGAGCGTTGGTGGCCGCAACAAGGGTAGGGTTTTGAATTATTTTGACAGAACAAGGCGGCGGTCATGTCCAGTTTAACGGTCAACGGCCGGCCAGTGCGTTTCGACATGGATCCGGATACGCCGCTGCTCTGGGCGCTGCGCGATGCCGCCAATCTGACTGGAACAAAATATGGTTGCGGCGTGGGCGATTGCGGAGCCTGTAGCGTAATTGTCGATGGAGAGGCGCTGCGCAGCTGTCTGATTACCATCGGCGAGGCTGAGGGCCGGTTTGTCACCACCATTGAAGGTCTGTCAGCTGACCGGTCACATCCAGTGCAGCAGGCGTTGGTGGCGCAGCAAGCGATTCAGTGCGGGTTCTGCACGCCAGGCATAGCAATGGCGGCAGCGGCGCTGTTGCGGCATAATACCTCGCCCACGGCGGAGGAGATTGCAGCAGCGGTGCCCAATATCTGCCGCTGCGGGGTTTATCCGCGACTGGTGGAAGCCATTCAGCAGGCAGGGCGCGTGGCGCAGCGGAGCGAGCGGATCAGTGCTGCCCCGGCATCGGGGATCAGCGCCGCAGATGCGGCCAAGGCCGTTCCGGCAATGGCACCGCCCAAACCAGGCGCAGACACCGAATAATCAGCTTGTCAGGCAGTCAGGCGGCTTGACGGGTTTTGCCCCGGCGCAGCGACACGCCGTGCAGCCAGTGCCAGATGAATACCACGGGCAGCGCCAGCCCGATCATCCAGTGAATGACAGACGTCCATTCGCGCAATCTTTCACCACCCGCATAATAGAGCAGATATCCGCTGGCGATAAGCAGACCGAGCACGGCCAGCAGACTCACTCCGTGCAATCGCTGCGAGCGGTGCGTCCAGCCCTTGGGAATATGCGCCACCATCATCGCGCCAATGCCCATCAGCGCGGGGATCAGGACCAGCCCGTGCAGCTTTATCATCAGCGGTTCGAGCGGATGGACGCTTGGTCCAAACTCGCCCTCAATCTGCCCAAAGTAGTGCAGCAGAACCCACACTGTGCCAGACAGCCACAGCCCCCCGCCGCTGAGGCACAGCAGCCACTTTTGCCAGTCAGCCAAGCGGGCGGTCTTGAGGTGCGGCATCAGGCGGCGGCCTGTGTTTGGCTGGGCAGTGGAGGTAGCGGAGGCAGCACAGTGCCACGCGCGCCCAGCATTTGCGCGGCCAGGGTGCGATCAACCAGCGCGATCTTGGTCATGGCATCGGCCAGCATACAGCTGTCTGCGATCACGGTGACGCGGCCCTGTGTCAAAACCGGCTGGCCATCTGCGCCAATATGCGGGCTCCATTCGCGCGTACCAATCTGCCGCCGCTCCAGCGCATTGGCTGAACTGGCGAGCGCGCAGTCCTGCGCCAGAATTGTCTCGCGCATTTCGCCATCACCATCGCGTAGGTGCACCGGCCACTGGCGTTCCCCAAACAGGCGTAGATCGCCGCCCGCGTTGACCAGCCCCATCGGCGCGCCTGCGCGCTGGAGGTAGCCGATAGCGCTATCGGTGGCATAACCTTTGGCGATACCGCCCAGATCAATCAGCATTTTTGCTCCGAGCGTCACACGCTGATCGTCCACAATGGTGATATCTGCGCAGGTACCCCGAAAGCTGTCAGCATTGTGGGTCTCGCACAGGGGAAGAAAACCGGCCTCAACCAGCTGCCGTCCTACCGTCACATCAAACAGACCGCCGCTTTCGCGGTGTAGACGCAGGGCTTCAGTCAGCACAAATACGGTCGCCGGGTCGAGTTTGACCACTGATCCAGCCGGTGCCCTGCGCAGCTTGCCCAGATCGCTGTCCGCTTCGTGGAAGGACATCAGCCGGTGAACCCGCTCGATCTCGGCAAAAGCACCTGTAACGGCATCAGCATGAGTTGCAGCTACGGTCACTTCGACAAATGTGCCGAGCAGCGGGCGGCATCGTGTAATCAGTTCAGGCAGCACTGGATTGCAGCACCGATTGCAGTACCAGCAGCCGCTTGACGCCATCTGTGACGTTGCGGCACGACAAGGTTGCGCCGGAAATATTGGCAATGTCCTTGCCCAAACGCAGCCGGTCCTGTGATGATTTTCCCTTGAACTGGGCCCGCCAGCGCGGATTGCGAATCTGTCCGCCTTTGGATTCGCGGTAACTCATGATTTCCACGCCCAGCACTTGCCCGTCTGGCGAAATCGCTACGGCATAAGTGATAAATTCGTGCTTGCCGATCACCTCGTCGACAAAGACCCAGCCGAGTGTGCGTTTGCCGTCCAATGCCTGCCAGATTTTCGGCTGGGCGGTGCGCTGCGGTGTTCCGGCCAGTTTGCCGATGCGCTTGCGCTGGGCATCACTCAGCGCCACAGCGACCGGCCTGAAGCTTGCTGCCTGAGGGATCAGCACCCGCTGCGCTTGTTCAAGGGTGAGATAATCTGTCGCGGCGGCAGGCGAAGCGACCAGGGCGACCGCGGGGGCTGAGGCGAGTTGGTACCAGATAGTGCGTGACATGGCGGCGCTCAGAAATTGAACCCGACTTTGAGCCGGTATTCGTTCTTGGTCTTTTCGATCAGATGCAAGCCGCCAGTCTGACCGGGATAGCGTTCGCCGCCGCCGGTAATCTGCGGGAACCAGGTTAAAGTTGCCCAGAAGTGCTTGCCGCCATAATGCACGGTTGGACCGGCGAAGACTGACCAGCGTTCATTGCCGACCTCGGTTTCATATTCCGATGTCCATTGCGCCTCGCCGCCGACAAACCAGCCCGGCGCAACCCGGTAAGTCAGGCCAGTGGCGGCCATTAATTCGATCTCCATCTCCGGATCGGTCGGCCAGTCAAAACCAGCGGGCAAATTGGCAATCGGTGCGCGGTCCGCCGAACCGGCCTTAAGCGCCAGATTGGCAGCCCAGATCATCTGCCCCTGCATCAGATATTTCTGCGCAGCGAGCGCGACCCGGCCTTCATATTCGGTCTTGTCCTGCCCGCTATGCGAATCCAGCCGCTTCCATTCGGCAGAGGTAATCACCGCCAGCCCGAAATCGTCAAGCGCGGGGCTGAGGACGTTGAACTTGGCCTTCAGTTCCATCCCGGAAAAGCGCGGCCCCTTGTCGATGGGCAAGGGCAGATAGCCGTCGATCGTCAGGCCGTTAGTGTCAATGGTCAGGAAACTGGCGGCGGCCGACAGGGTAATCCGGTCGGTGATGCCGTATTCTCCCTCGATCTCAGTATCTACCGCGTTGTAGGTGCCCTGGCCCTTGCCGCTGCGCAGCGTGTTGAAGACATAGACTTCGCCCGATCCCTTGGGCAGCGTTTCGGCCCCGGCAACATAACCGAACAGGTTTTCATCTGCCTGCGCAG
>JAHEAW010000058.1 GCA_024642545.1 Erythrobacteraceae bacterium | reverse complement strand
CTGCGCCATTCACCACCTTTTTCTCCAACCTTGGCGGGATCGATTTTGTGGGTTTATCGTTGCCGCCTAATCAAAGCCTGCAAGGAATTCGAGGACGTTGCGGCCCAGATCATCAACCGCATAGCCGCCTTCCATGACGATCAAAGCGGGCAGGCCAAGAGTCGCTATCTGTGCGCTCAGTTTCCGGTAATCCTCGGTCACGAGGTCGAAATGCGAAATCGGATCGCCGATAAACGTGTCCGCGCCAAGCGATACCACCAGGAATTTGGCGCCCCATTGGCTGATGGCTCCGAGCGCATGATCCAGCGCGGTGCTGTAACCACTCCACTTCGTGCCTTGCGGAAGCGGCAGGTTTAATGTCGCTCCCTCGCCATCACCTTCGCCCCGCTCGTCTGCATGGCCCCAGAAAAAGGGATAATCTGTCACCGGGTCGGCATGGAGTGAGGCAAAGAAGACAGCAGGATCGCCAGCGAAGATGTCCTGCGTCCCATTTCCATGATGGTAGTCGACATCCAAGATTGCGACTGGCCCCAGACCCAAGTCCGTCGCGCGCCGAGCGGCGATGGCGGCGTTGTTGAGATAGCAATATCCACCCATATAATCTCGGCCTGCATGGTGTCCGGGCGGGCGGCACAGCGCGAACGAGTGGCGCACGCCCTGTTCCATGGCTTGCAGCGCACTCAGCGCGCTTTGCGCTGACCAATACGCGCTCTGCCAGGTACCCGCTGCAATCGGCGTTGATGCATCGAAGGCATAATGGCCCAACCTTGCCTCGATGCGGTCCAGTGCCAGCCGCCTGCGGCCCACGATCGGAAAGGCATAGCCCAGCGCATCACCGCTGCGCCCCGCAGTGTGCCACTGCGTGAAGGCATCGCGCAAAAACTCGACATAGGCTGGATCATGCACTGCCAGAATGGGCGCAATCCCAAAATCTTGGGCAGGCTCCGCCGGGCATTGATCAAGGATCGAGGCGAGCCGGTCCGGCGACTCAGCATGTGGCGCCCAATCGCCATTGTGCAATTCGCGCTGCGGAGCGTGCAGCAGCTGCCGGTTATCGCAGAAAACCCTCATCTTCCTGGCCTTTGGTGTCCGTTATCCATGCCCGTGATCTGTGATGTGCTGACAGGATTTTCCGGCCTGATCAGAGCGTCTCCATATCGATCACGAAGCGGTATTTGACGTCGCTTGCTTCCATTCTGTCAAAAGCATGGTTCACCTCGTCCATGGCGATTGTTTCGATCTCCGGCGTGATCCCATGTGCGGCGCAGAATTCGAGCATTTGCTGCGTTTCGCCAATGCCGCCAATGCCCGAGCCAGTAATAACCCTGCGGCCCATTAGCAGCAGCCCGGTATGAATTTCGGGCATCATGTCGATCATTCCCACAATGACCAGGGCGCCATCGATTTTCAGCAACTGGACATACGGAGCAACTTCGTGGCGCACCGGGATTGTGTCGAGCACAATATCGAAAGTGCCGGCGCTGGCCTTCATCGCTTCCTTGTTGGTAGTGATCAGCAGGTCTTTGGCCCCCAGTGCCAGTGCATCGGCGCGCTTTGCTTCAGTGCGCGAAAGCACGGTTACATCTGCGCCCATTGCGGCAGCAAATTTGACACCCATATGGCCAAGCCCGCCCAGGCCAGCGACGGCAACTTTCGATCCGGGTCCGACCTTCCAGTGACGCAGCGGAGAATAGGTAGTGATCCCGGCGCAGAGCAATGGTGCCGCATTCGCCATAGAAAGCGCATCCGGCACTCTGATCACGAATTCCTCGCGTGCAACAATCTTGTTGGAATAGCCTCCAAAGGTCACACTGCCATCGCGGCGATCCTTGCCATTATACGTGCCGGTCATGCCATTCTTGCAATATTGCTCAAGCCCGGCTTTGCACGGATCGCATTCCATGCAGCTATCGACCATGCAGCCAATGGCGACGCGGTCGCCCGGCTTATGCGCGGTTACCTTGTCACCAACAGCGGCCACATGGCCCACAATCTCATGCCCAGGCACGACTGGATAGACGGTCCGGCCCCAATCGTTGCGGGCCGAATGCAAATCGGAATGGCAAATGCCGCAATGGCTGATATCGATCAGCACGTCATCTTCGCGAAGGCCCCGGCGCGTGAAGTTGAACGGCGCCATGCCGCTATCAGGCGCGGTCGCTGCGTAACCTTTGGCTGGATATTCATTGGTGCTGGCGGTCATGATCTTCTCCTTCGCTGCTTCTCTTCATGGAGGAGGCTTGGGGGCCTTGGCAAGCGCGCTGTCAGTGGCTCGTTGGTCAGCTTACCGCTAATGATAGCGCAGTCGGTGCTTCGGGCGTAAGAGGCGGCGATGCCGTCATTCTTCCTCGCCTTTATTGCGGTGCTGCTGACATCGATCGGCAGCCGCGATCAATTGCTGTTGGCGCGCCTGTCGGAGCGGCTTGGGCGCAGGCTGAGCTTGCTGGTTGCCGCTTCGCTGATATCGGCTGGTTCTGCTCTGACCATGGCTTGGGCCGGACGATCGTTGGCGGCGTTGATGCCGATCTTGGCCAAGGATATGCTGGTTGCGATTGCGTTGCTGCTGGCCGCCGCAGAACTAGCCTGGCCGGTCAGGCCAGAGGCTCCAAAGGAACCGACGCGGTCGCTCTTTGCCATTTCGATTATCCTGTTCTTGCGCCAGATTGGCGATGCAGGCAGGTTTCTGGTGTTCGCGATCGCAGTTGCGACGGGCATCCCTGCACTGGCCGGCATTGGCGGTGCGATGGGCGGGATAGCGGCCCTTGCACTAGGATGGGCTCTGCACGAGCAATTGCCTCGGGCATTACCCCTGCGCCTGGTCCGTGCAGCGCTGGCAGCGGCAGTCCTGCTGGCCGGTCTTTTAATCGGATTATCCGCTAGAGGGATCTTATAGTAATCGGTTAGCTCGATCAAGCCGACTGCAACAATGCTGGAAACTCCCTGCTGGCCAACCCGTTGATCGGGTGAAGCAACAGATAAAGGAGTATGTTTTATGGCCTTGACTGGCGACAATTCAAAGGCTGCCCTGATAAGCGAACTCAACGGTTTGCTGGCAGATCATTTCGCGCTGTTTATCAAGACCAAGAACTTTCATTGGCACGTGTCAGGCCCTCGCTTTCGCGATCTTCACTTGTTGTTTGACGAGCAGGCGATTGCCGTGCGCGACCAGATCGACCTGATTGGCGAGCGGGTTCGTAAATTGGATGAAGACACTTTGACTTCGGTCGGCTCGGTCGCACGACACAGTCAGATTTCCGATCAGGATAATGCCGCGCTCAACCCCGAAGCGATGGTGGTCGAACTGCGTGACGATAATGCCAAGCTGGTAACCCGGCTCAAGAAGATGAAGCCGCTTGCTGAACAGGCGGGCGATAATGCCACCGATGGCTTGATCGATGACTGGACCGATATGGCCGAGCAGCGCGTCTGGTTTCTTGCACAAACGCTGAAGTAGGTGATATGCGCGGACCTCCTGCTGAAAAGCTGCGCGATTGCGCTTTGATGCACTAGGCCTGTCCGCGTATTTTGGTATGACGAGCCTATGGCAAAAGTACATTATGTCGAACAGGCTGATGATACGGCTATTGCTGCGTGGATCGCGCAGCGGCTGAGCGCGGCGCTGGCGCAGGTGGGCGGCCCGGTTGCAATCAGCATACCGGGCGGCTCAACGCCCTTTCCCATTTACGAATTGTTGGCTCAGATGCCGCTAGATTGGAAGCGGCTACAAGTTTGGCCCGGTGACGACCGGATCGTAGACGAGGATCACCCGGCCAGTAATACCGGGAAAATTCGCGCTGTGTTCGAACCGGTCGGTGCCACGGTGACCGCATTGGGTGATAGTGAAGCGGTGCCGCCGTATTTCGCGCTGGTATGGCTTGGGATGGGGGCTGATGGGCATATTGCCTCGCTCTTTCCCAGCACCGATCCGCAAGTGAATGACCCGAAAATGATTCGCCGTCTGACGCCGGCCCCGCTTCCGCCCGAAGCCCCGTTCGACCGCATAACCCTGACCATTCCGGCGCTCCTCAACAGCGATGCATTGATGTTTGTTATTCGGGGCGCTGACAAACTTGCGGTGTTCACTGCAGCTGCTGCGGGAGATCATGATTTACCCATTGCAAGGCTGCTGCATGCGACACCACAGGACGTGACTTGTTTCGCCTGATCCCGCCTCTTCTGCACCGGGCGATGCTACCTGCCGCGCATCAGCTGCGCCACTTGTGGCGGGTTTGGCGCAAGCAGCCCATTGCTGGCTGCACAGTCATTGCAACCGATTTCAATGACCGGCTGCTGTTGCTGCGCCACACTTATGGCCCCTCGGCCTGGACGCTGCCCGGCGGCGGAGTTGGCCGGAACGAAGACCCTGAGCAGGCCGCGCGCCGGGAAATGCTCGAAGAAACCGGCTGCGCTGTTTCCGGGATGATTCTGCTGGGTACGCTGGAGGAAACAATTTCCGGCTCTCCGCATGTTGCCCACGTCTTCCACGCAAGAATTGATCAGATGCCGAGGCCAGACCGACGCGAGGTCAGCGAAGCGCGATTGTTCCCGCTCCATTCGTTGCCCGAACCGCTGGGCGAATTCACCAAACGGCGGCTAGAGCTGTGGCGCGGCCACTTATAGAAGAGATAGCTGCGCGGTATCGGGAGGCGGCGAGGCAGCTGTGCTTTCACCTTCAAGGTTGGACAAGGTCAGCCCCATCAAGCGGATCGGCATTGGCAGCGGCAACAGCTCTTCGAGAATAGCCCGCGCAAGCGCTGCGAATTCAGCTTTGTCCGCCACATAATGATCAACTGACCGCGTCCGTGTCACCAGCGTGAAGTCGGTATATTTCATTTTGAGCGTGACCGTGCGCCCGCGCGCCGTTGTACGCTCGACACTGTCCCAGACGATATCGATGATTCGCTCGAGCGTTTCGCGCAGCGCTGTGCCAGAGGAGAGATCCTCACCAAAGGTCCGTTCACCGCCAACTGACTTGCGAATGCGGTTGGCCCGCACCGGCCGCAAATCGATCCCGCGCGCTGCACGAAACAGATATTCGGCAAAGCTGCCGAAATGCTGGCGCAGAAAGCTAATGTCTCTGGCGGCCAGGTCTGCCCCGGTTGAAATCCCTAGCCGGGCCATCTTTTCGGCGCCCTTTGGCCCAATTCCATGGAACCGCCGCACGGGCAGCCCAGCTACAAATTGCGATCCTTCTCCGGGCCGGATGACGCACAGTCCATTAGGCTTGTTCTGATCGCTGGCGAGTTTGGCGAGAAATTTGTTGTAGCTGACTCCGGCGCTGGCGGTCAGCCTAGTTTCTGTATGTATCCGGGCGCGGATCAACTGGGCTATCCGCGTGGCGCTGCCGATCCCGCGAATATCATCGGTGACGTCAAGATACGCCTCGTCAAGGCTGAGAGGTTCGACATGCGGCGTGTAATCACGAAAAATCAGGCGGATCTGGCGTGATACCTCGCGGTAAGTGTCGAAATGACTTTTGCAGATGATCAGCTCGGGACAGAGGCGCTTGGCGGTGACCGACGGCATGGCTGAGCGCACCCCAAACTTGCGCGCTTCATAACTGGCCGCAGCGACCACGCCGCGCCCACCTGCGCCGCCAACCGCCACTGGTTTGCCGCGCAGTTCAGGATTGTCGCGCTGCTCGACACTGGCGAAGAAGGCATCCATGTCGACGTGGATAATCTTGCGCAGGCCAAGTGCCCGGCCATCACCGCTTTCGTCGTCCAGCTCATCATCCAGCGTCACCATACGTCCTCATTATGCGCAAGCGGCTGGCAGGTGAAGCGGGCTCCCGATAATAGTAGGCCCGAAATGGCTTTCCATGTTGCGCTGCACAAGGCATGGCGCCGGGAATGGCTCATCTGATTGCTTCGAATGATGGCACATCGCGCGCACTTGGGCAGCGCGAATTTGTCGTACTGATGGCAGCGCTCATGTCACTGGGCGCGTTGGCGATTGACGGTATGTTGCCCGCGCTCGAAGATATTTCCCGCAGTTTGGGCGTTACCGATCCCAATGAACGACAACTGGTGGTGGGACTATATTTGCTGGCTGCCGGTGCAGGGTGTCTGGTACCGGGGTCCTTTGCCGACCGATTCGGGCGGCGGCGCGTTTTATTTGTCGCGCTTGCCTTCTATGTCGCCTCATCGCTGATGTGCGCAATGGCGACCAGTTTTGAGGAACTGCTCTTGCTCCGGATGATACAGGGATTTGGTTCGGCAGGTCTGTCAGTGTTGCCATCGGCGATCATTCGTGACCGTTTCGAAGGCGATCAGATGGCCAGGCTGATGTCGACGATCTTTATCGTCTTCATGGCAGTTCCGGTGCTTGCGCCCAGCCTGGGGCAGGCCGTTCTCGCCTTTGGCGATTGGCGCTGGGTATTCGTGTCGATGGCACTGCTCGCTGCAAGTGTGTGGTGCTGGGCGGCTGTTCGCCTGCCTGAAACATTGCATCCAGAGGAACGTCAGGAAATTGACCTTCGTACCGTTGCACACAATTTACCACTTACTTTCAGGACACGCGAAGCAATTGGATATGTACTTGGTGGGGGGCTGACCTTTGGTGCGGTGTTCGGGTATATCAACAGTGCGCAGCAACTGATCAGTGAACATTTCGGCCAACCCGAAAACTTTCCGCTTATATTCGGAGCAACTGCCTCCACCCTTGCGGTCAGCAGCTTCGCCAATTCGCGAATCGTTGAACGTTTCGGAGCGCGGCGTGTGTCGCATACGGCATTGTGCGCCTTCATTGCTGTATCGACCATGCAAGTTTATGCGGCACTGTTCCAAGGCAGTTCGCTGGTGTGGTTTGTGCCTTTGATGTCGGCTAACTTGTGCTTGCTTGGCTTTCTTGGGGCTAATTTCAGCTCTATTGCCATGTTGCCCTTTGAAGCGACCGCCGGGTCCGCCTCTTCGGTTCAGTCATTCATTCGCATGGTTCTGGGGGCAGGGATTGGTATGGCTATCGGGCAGGCTTATTCGGGCAGCGCGTTGCCCCTGGCATGCGCGTTGCTGGCCGCCAGCATTCTGGCGCTGGTGCTGGTGTTGTTCAGCGAGGGGGGAAAGCTGTTCAGCCGGCCACGGCAAAACCGTAAATTCGTGGCCATGAACGAGGCGATTTAGGCCTCGCTTTCCAATTTACGCCACGCCAGTTCGGCAAATTCACACAGCAGAGGCCGGGTGTCGCGCGGATCGATGATATCTTCCACATTAAAGCGTTCGGCGCTGCGGAAAGGGGATGTAACTTTGTCCAGCCGGGCCTTGATCTCGGCCAGCGTCGCTGTTGGATCATCGCTCGATTCCAACTCTGATTTATATGCGACTTCGAGGCCGCCTGCGATCGGCAGACTACCCCAATCGCCTGATGGCCAGCAATAGCGGTACTGATAGCGCTCGGCGTTGCTCATGGCGCTGCCAGCAATACCGTATGCGCGCCGCAGCACGATACTCGCAAGCGGCACGGTGGCTCTGTAGACTGCGTTCATCGCCTGCACGCCGTAACGGATGGTGCCCGCAATCTCGGCCTCGCGCCCGATCATGAAGCCCGGATTGTCGACCAGATGGACTATCGGCAGGCGGAACTGGTCGGCCAGCTTGACGAAACGCTCTACTTTTTCACTAGTCTTCGCGTCCCACGACCCGCCCAGATATGATGGATCGCTGGCGAGCACTGCCATCGGCCAGCCATCCAGCCGCGCCAGCGCGGTGATTGCAGTGCGGCCCCACATCCGCCCGATCTCGAACACGGTTCCGGTGTCGAAGACATAGTCGAGGCAGCGGCGCATCGAATAGACTTGCTTCTCCTCGCGTGGCACGAGGCTGAGCAGCGCCTCTTCGCGCCGGTTCGGGTCGTCATGCGGCGTTGTGCGGCGCGCGTGCTGGCCAACATATTCGGGCATAAAGCTGAGGAAATGGCGGGCGCGGGCGAAGGCTTCGGTCTCGCTGCCGACTTCATCATCGACCACACCATTGCGGGTGTGGATATCCGACCCACCGAGCTCTTCCTTGGCGCGTTGGTGATCGTCTGGTCCCTTGTAGCTTGCACCCAGCCCGTCGACCACGGCTGGGCCGGCAGCAAAAATCTGGCTCAGGCCCTTGACCATGACCGAATAATGGCTCGCGACCGTGCGCGCTGCACCGAGGCCTGCTGTCGGACCAAGGGCGAGCGCGACGACCGGCACGCTGTCGAGGTTCTTCACTACGTCCGACCAACCAGGGACGGCGGGGATATAGGTCGCACCGATCATCTCCAGCGTCTTGACGCTGCCGCCGCCGCCGGTTCCGTCGATCATGCGGATGATGGGCAAGCGCATTTCGTGCGCCATTTTCTCCGCCTGCACCATCTTGCGACTGATCCCGGCATCCGCCGCGCCGCCGCGAATGGTGAAATCGTCTGCCGTTGCAACAACCGGGCGGCCATTGATTGTCGCCTTGCCGAACAGAAACGGGGCGGGGAGGACACCGGTGAGGTTGCCGTCCTCGTCATAGGAACCCTTGCCCGCGATCTTGCCGATTTCGCGGAAGCTGCCTTCGTCACACAAAGCCGCAAGCCGTGCACGCGCATCCATCTTGCCCCGTCCGTGCTGGCGAGAGACTTTCTCCTCGCCGCCCATCTGTTCGGCCAGCGCTTCGCGGGCACGCAGTTCTTCGAGTTCCTTGGCCCAGGTCATTCTCCAACCCCCTCCTTTTCAAAGGAGGGGGTTGGGGGTGGTTGCGAGCGAAGCGAGCGCCTTTGGAACCGCCCCGCTGCGACTAGGCGGCAAGCCGCCAAGTCTCGCTGCCCCTCCTCTAAAGAAGAGGGGGGGATCACGCTTCGTCCCCTGCAGGCTCTACCACGCACAGCACCGCCTCGACCTGCACCTGCCCGCCCTCGCTGACATTCAGTTGAGTGACGGTCCCTTCGAACGGCGCGGTGAGCGCGTGTTCCATCTTCATCGCCTCGAGCACCATCAGTCGCTGCCCGGCGGTGACGGCCTGACCTTCGGTCACATCGACCGCGATGACCTTGCCCGGCATTGGCGCAATGATTTCGCCGTCGTGGGCGGAGTGGGTGCCGGTATCACGCACACTTTTGTCGAATTCGTAGGTCGTGCCGTAATCAAAAACTAAGACGCGAGTATCATCGCGATAGGTTGTTGACCCTGCGATTGCGGGCTCCGAAGAAAGAGTCTTCGTCTCGCCGCGATGGGAGAGTGTAACCGTTATTCTCGGTTCCCCATTCAACCGGAAACCTGCGAGCCCTTCATCCGCCTCAGTCACATCGAGTAGCGCAGCCTCGGCAGCGATCTTCCAAACATGATCTTCGGCGACGTCCGGAGGAACAAGTGAATCGAGGCGTTCCGCAATGAATCCGGTGTCGATGTTCGCTTCGACAAAATCAGGGTCTCCCAATGCCCTGCTAAGAAATCCGGCATTGGACCGGACAGGCCAGATTTCTACCGATGAAACCATCTTGAATAGAAGGTCGTTCGCCTCCTCACGCGTGTCGCCAGAAGCGACCAGCTTGGCAATCATCGGGTCATAGAAGGGGGAAATCTCGTCGCCCTCTTCTACGCCGGTTTCGATGCGACCCTCATCTTGGAAGAGAAGATATTCGAGCCGACCGGTACTCGGCAAAAACCCCTTCGCCGGATCCTCCGCATAGAGCCGCGCCTCAATCGCATGGCCGTTGATCGACAGCTCGCCCTGCCGCTTGGGCAGCGGCTCGCCGCTCGCCACGCGCAGTTGCCATTCGACCAGATCGACGCCGGTGATTTCCTCGGTGACGGGGTGTTCGACCTGAAGCCGGGTGTTCATCTCCATAAAGAAGATGCGGTCGGCGCGCAGCCCTTCCGAGGCATCCGCGATAAACTCAATCGTGCCTGCACCCTCGTAGTCCACCGCTTTGGCGGCGCGCACGGCGGCGGCGCAGATCGCCTCGCGGGTGGCGGCGTCCATGCCGGGGGCGGGGGCTTCCTCGATCACCTTCTGGTGGCGGCGCTGGAGGCTGCAATCGCGTTCGAACAAATGGACGACATTGCCGTGGCTGTCGCCGAACACCTGCACTTCGATATGGCGGGGCGAGGTGATCCATTTCTCCAGCAGCACCTGATCATTGCCGAAGCTGGCTTTGGCTTCGCGGCGGCAGCTTTCCAGATCGGCTACGAAATCCGCCGCAGTATCGACCTTGCGCATCCCCTTGCCGCCGCCGCCCGCGACCGCTTTGATCAGGAGGGGGTAGCCAATCGCGTCAGCTTCCTTGGAGAGGCGCTCGACCGATTGATCCGCGCCGAGATAACCCGGCGTCACTGGCACGCCGGCATCCTGCATCAGCTTTTTTGCTGCATCCTTCAGTCCCATCGCGCGGATGCTATCCGGCTTCGGGCCAACCCACACCAAACCGGCATCGATCACGGCCTGCGCAAAGTCGGCATTCTCGCTCAGGAAGCCGTAACCCGGATGCACTGCCTCCGCGCCGGTTGCTTTCGCCGCGGCGATGATCTTTTCGCCCACCAGATAGCTTTCGGCGGCGGGGCTGGGGCCAATATGCACTGCTTCATCCGCTTGCCGTGCATGCAGCGACTTGGCATCAGCATCGGAATAGACCGCCACAGTGCGAATGCCCATGGTGCGGGCCGTGCGAATGATGCGGCAGGCGATTTCGCCGCGATTGGCGATCAGAAGCGATTGAATCATGTAAGCGGGTTAGGCTGGCCCTGCGCGCTCCGCAAGCTGGCTTGAGAAATCGCGCCGGCTCCAGCGCGGCATGGCGGCAGGTTTGCGCGGCGTGTTGAACAAGGCTTCGGCCAGTGCCGCAGCGACATGGCGCAATTTTGCTGGCCGAGAGACGACTACGCGGTGATCCCATGCGGCAGGCCCGCGCTGCCTGACCTTGCGCCCGATGGCGCCATAGATGCGCGCTGCTGCCAGCACGGCCCAGCGGCTGCGCAGCGGTAGCGCCTTTGCGCCAAGCCGCGCGGCGGCTTCATGCTGCTGCGCCAGCGCCACTAACTGGCCCGCCATCTCCGCCAACTTCGCGCGGTAAGCTGGCTTCATATGCTGCCCTGGCGGTATATCCGCTTCCGTCAGCCATTCCACCGGCAAATAGCAGCGTCCAGCAGCGTCATCTTCCTGCAGATCGCGGGCGATATTATTGAGCTGGAAGGCAAGGCCCAAATCGCAGGCACGGTCGAGCGTTTCTGCGTCATCCACGGGCACGCCCATCACCACGCCCATCATCACCCCCACTGCGCCAGCCACGTGATAGCAATATTGCAGCAGGTCCTTTTCGCTGCGCGGCCGCCAGTCTGCTGCATCAAGCGCAAATCCGGCGATGACATCACTAGCCATTGCCTCATTCACGAGCGTCTCACGCGCAAGCTGCCCCAGCGCATCAAACGCAGGGTCAGCGGTTGGCAGCCGTTCAAACGCGCGCCGGGTCAGCAGTTTGATCGAGGTCAACCGCTTGTCCGCATCGGCCTGACCGCCCAGCTCGCCGCCCAGTTCCTGAGCGTCGGCGATATCATCGCATCTGCGGCACCAGGCATAAAGCAGCCAGACTTTTTCGCGGGTTGGCTTGTCGAACAGCGCCGAGGCGGCCGCAAAGCTTTTTGATCCGTCCGCAATCATCTGCCGGGCCTTTTGAACCAGCGCTGACCGGTCCCGTCCGCCGCCTGCTTGCAGCGGTGTTGTGCGCATGAAGCGTGATGGCGCCAGCGGTCTTTCGGTCTCTGAGGTTGGCGGTGTCAGAGGTCGCTGGCCTTCATCTGGAAAATCGGTGTGTGCGGCTTATAAGCGGCCATCTTGTCGATCAGCCGGTCCAGATCATCATCGGCAATCATGATCCCCTGATGGGCCGGGCGAACAAAGCCAACGTCGGCCATATGGTAATTAAAGGCGATCAGATGGTCGTAAAAACCGAACGCGTTGAGTAGCCCGACCGGATTGGAATGGTAGCCCAATTGTGCCCAGCTGATCGCTTCCCACAACTCGTCCATGGTGCCCACACCGCCAGGAATGGTGACGAAGCCATCTGATAGATCGGTAAAGCGCTGCTTGCGTTCGTGCATGCCCGACACTGTGTGCAGTTCGCTGCAGCCATGATTGGCGACTTCACTGTTTGCCAGCGCCTCAGGAATGATCCCGATCACCTCGCCGCCTGCATTGAGCGCACCGGAGGCAACCGCGCCCATCAGCCCGAGCCGCCCGCCGCCATAAACCACGCCAATCCCGCGCTCCGCCAGCGTCTGGCCAACATCGCGCGCTAATGCGAGATAGCGCGGATCAGCCGGCGATGCTGAGCCGCAATAGACCGCCAGTCGGTTCACTGTGCCAGATCCTCGATCATCAATTTCGCGGTTGCCTTGGCGCTACCGACTACGCCGGGAATGCCTGCTCCGGGGTGGGTGCCGGCACCGGTCAAGTAGAAATTGCCAACCACATCATCGCGGTTGTGGCCGCGGAACCAAGCGCTTTGGGTAAGCACGGGTTCAAGGCTGAAGGCACTGCCAAGATGCGCGTTGAGATCATGCGCGAAATCCTTTGGTGCATAGTGAAAACTGGTGACGATCCGGTCATGGATGTCAGGGATCAGCCGCCGCCCAACCTCGTCAAGAATACGCTTTTCGAGCACAGGCCCAACCTCATCCCAATCGACCGCCAGCTTGCCCATATGGGCGACAGGTACCAGCGCGTAAAAGGTGCTCTTGCCCGGTGGCGCCATGCTCGGGTCCGTCACGGTGGGGTGGTGCAGATAGATACTGAAATCGGCTGGCAATACGCCATTATCGTAAATATCATCCAGCAGTCCCTTATAGCGCGGACCGAACAGAATCATGTGATGGGGGATACCCGGCCATGTCCCTTCCAAGCCGAAATGGACCACAAACAGGCCGGGGCTGAATTTCTTCTTTGCCAGCGCTTTGGAATAATCCTTGCCGCGTTTGCTGGTCGACAGCAGGTCGCGGTAACTGTGCATGATATCGGCATTACTGGCGACGGCATCGAAGCGCTCACAAAAACCGCTTTGGGTTTCTACCTCAGTCGCGCGATTGCCCACCGTGTGAACATGCACCACCGGATCGCCAACAATCATACGTCCGCCAAGCCTTTCGAAATGGCGGACCATACCAGCAATCAGCCGGTTGGTGCCGCCGCGCGTCCACCATACGCCGCCATCCTTTTCCAGCTTGTGGATCAGCGCATAAATCGCGCTGGTTTTCATCGGATTGCCGCCGACCAGCAGCGTGTGGAACGATAATGCCTGACGCAGCTTTTCTGATTTGATGAACTTGGACACGATGGAATAGACCGAGCGCCATGCCTGATAACGTGCCAGTGACGGTGCAGCCTTGATCATCGATTTGAAATCGAGGAACGGCACTGTGCCAAGTTTGACATAGCCTTCTTCATGCACACCGGCCGAATAGGCTAGGAATTCCTGATAGCCGGCATAATCACCGGGTGCGACCCGGTTGATCTCTTCGCGCAGACCAGCGTCATTATTCGAATAATCGAAATTGACGCCATCAGGCCAGTTGAGGCGGTAAAATGGCATCACCGGCATAAGCTCAACATCTTCGGCCATGTCATGCCCGCTCAGTGCCCATAATTCCTTCAGGCAGGGCGGATCAGTGACCACAGTTGGCCCACCATCGAAGGTAAAGCCGGCCTTTTCCCAGAAATAGGCGCGGCCACCGGGCTTGTCGCGGCCCTCAATAACGGTCGTTTGAATACCCGCTGATTGCAGGCGGATTGCCAGCGCCAGCCCGCCAAAACCTGAACCAACCACGCAGGCCGTTTTGCCTTTCACCGCCGTGGAAGTCGTATCTGCCGCAGGCCCCACCTGCGGCTTAATTCTGGGCTTGGCAGATTTGGCAGGCATCATGAATCCTTGTTGACAGCGGCGCGGTGAGAGCCGCGCATTAATGGATCACCCGGAGTGATCAAGGCGTGAATAGCCTTTGCAACAGATACGGGCGGTTTGCCGATCAGGATGCGAGACTTGTCAGGCAGGGTCGAATTGGCGGCATAGAAACGTTCAATCAATCCGCTTGGCATGCGGTAAAACCGCTCAAACACCTTATAGCGCTGCTCTGGCTCGGCTGCGCCAAACAGCATCGCGCCAAGCATACGGTAAAAGCCGGTTTGCTGCCAATGCCGCCGCGCGCGGTCTTCCATCAGGGCCGCCAACTGCGTGCCGGGAAGCTGCGCGTCGTGTGCGATGGCGAGCGCGGTCTGGACTGCAAATGGCAGCGTGTAACTGGTTAGCGGATGGACAAATCCGCCGCGTGCGCCGGCAACGGCAACGCCGTTTGTCGCGGTAGCTTGCTGATATTTTGCAAAGTCCCCCCCCGTTATGACAGGAAGAACCCCCGTTTCATGGCCGATGATCTCGCCTTCCCAGCCTTGTGCGGCGGCATATGCATCGATCCGTCCCGACAATGCGCTGCGCTCCAGTGCAGGGGTGTCGGCATAATACGTATCCTCGATAAACAGATCATGTGCGCCCAGCGGCAGCACATAAACAAACCGGTAGGCGCCGTGCTGCGGTACGTTTGCATCCATGATGGTAGGGGCAGATATTCCGTGCGGCGCCGGGGTGCGCATATGACGGCCCAAGAACACCTGCCACCCGCCGCGCAGATACGGCGTGGGCCCTGCGCCGCGGCAATCGATTACCGCTCTTGCAGAAACCCGCTCGCCGCTCTCCAAAACAACGCCAGCACCATCAATGCCAGTGACTTGCTGACCAGTGCGCACACTTGCCGGGTCCAATTCGCGCTGCAAGGTGGCATCAAAGTCAACCGATGATAGGCTGCAATAGGAAGAATTCAGCTTGCGGTGATAGGCCGGGAAGCGCACGTCATAGCCGTCCCAATGGGTGCAGCGGAACGGCTCAAGCAGATCCGCCGCACTTGCCGGAAGATCACTGTCGAACCAACTCCAACGGTGGTTGCCGCCCAGTGTCTTGCCTGCTTCGATCAGCATCATTGGCATCGACGGCTGGCGCTGATGCAGCGCCAGCGCGATCAGCCCGCCCGCAAGTCCGCCG
>JAHEAW010000150.1 GCA_024642545.1 Erythrobacteraceae bacterium | reverse complement strand
TCTTATCATACAGCGGACCATGTCTATGCCCCTGACGGTCTCTATGCCCAGACCGATCAGGGCGCTGATCTGCGCGGACAGGAAATGAAGACTGGCGCAGTACATCCGGTGGTGATCCGCCACCCCCGAACGGGCCGCAAGCTGCTGTATGTCAATCCGGCCTTCACGATCCATTTCGAAGGGCAAACGCGCGACCAGAGCCTGCCGCTGCTGGCAAAACTTTTCGCTGTGGCGATGGACCCGGCGAATCATTGCCGCGTGGTGTGGCAGCCCGGCTCTGTGGCGATCTGGGACAACCGGTCGACCTGGCACAATGCGGTCAATGATTATCCCGGCTATGCCCGCGAAATGCACCGTATTACGCTGAGCGGAGAAGCGCTGGCCGCTTAAGGCGCTGCCGAAAGGTTCTTGGCGCTGCAGCTATAAACCAGTCGTTCATTGGGGCTTGCGGGCAGGGCAGATATGACGGCCCCTTGCAAATCGCCCAGCTTGGAGGCCGCATTTTCCGACGCGCAGGCGGGTGGTTCATACGCGCTACGGGCAGTGCGCGCCGCGTCCATCCCGTCCTGATCGAGCAGATAGCGATCGGTGCGGAAGGTCTTGCTGTCCGGGTCATAGATATTGACTGAAACAGTCGACGCTGTGTTGGGCACAAACACCCGGCTCCAGGTCCCTGCATTGAAACCATATTGGGTTCGGCCATTGACGCAGCCATCGGCGGCCCAGTCAAACTGCAACTGATCATCAGCCGTCCCGGTTATGCGGCTACGATTGGTATCCAGCGTGCAAATCATCGCCCCGTTGGACGCTTGTTTGACCAGTGCGGCGCCTGACTGCGTTTCGGAATCCTGCATGGCAGCAGCGACTTGCCGGTCAATTTCGTCAAGTCCGGGGCGGGTAATCCACAGTGCCAGCGCCACGACACTGGCAACAGCTGCAATGCCGCCTGCGATCACACGTTGGCGTTCTTCGTATTTCTGACCGCGTGCCTGCCACGCCACCACCCCGGCTCCCGTGGCGAGCAAGACCAACAGGAACGCCATCGCCATCTGGTTTTCGCGCATCTTGGTTACAGCCATTTCCGCTTCGAGCTGGGCCCGGTTCCGCTTGTCGCGGACCGCCTCGGCCCGGCGCGCCAGGTTCTGACGTGCCACCATCTGTTCCTGCGCAATCCGTGCCTGTTCGCTCTGATCGACTTCGGCCAGGCTGCGGCATGGCAGCGCATTGACTTGCGGGTCAATGGAATTGGCGCGCAGGAATGGCAGGACCTCACGGTCAGACACGGCGAAGTAGAATTCTGCATCCCCACCTTGCGCATCTGCACCAAAGGAATTGACGCCCAGCACGCGGCCGCAGCCGTCGACCAGCGGTCCGCCCGAATTGCCGCGCGCGATTGGCGCGGTATGCAAAATGGTGTCGAATTGGCGCGATGGCCGCGACCCAGAAACGAACCCACGGCTTTTGACCGGTGGCTGCGAGCGGAACACATCGGCAAGGTTTAGGCCCTGCGCCCGGTCCACATTCATCGGATAGCCAACCGCCGACACCTCGGCCCCGTCAGAGGCGGGCTTGCCCGCAATGGTCAGCGGCGGAAGCTTCAAGCTATCACCGGTCAGTTCGATCAGCGCCAGATCATTGCGCGGACTGATGGCGACAATATGCGCGAAAGCTGAATTATTGCCTTCGGGCGGGACGACCGCAATCCTTAGCGTATCATCCTGCTGCGCTTCGCGCACCACATGGGCATTGGTGACAATCTGTGTGGGGGTAACAGCAAAACCAGTGCCGTGGCTGACCGGGAACACCTGACTGCCATCAGAGCCAACTATGACAACGCGCACCACCCCGCGTGCCGCGGCCGTCACATCGGACGGATCGGCCTGCACGGCTGCGGGCACCAGGAGGCTGAAAAGGGCCAGAACGGCAAGCAGGTTTCGCATCATTACCCCGCGTCTTATGCACTTCGCGGCTTTGACCGCAAGCTTCGGGATGTGGTGCACTGGCAAAAGCCCTATCTGGCGGCGGTGACGCAGGACTGGCATAGGATAAGGCGATGAATGAAAGCGGAACCGAAAATGATCAGGCATGGGCTGCTGTGCTGCGGCGGGACCGGCGGTTTGACGGGCGGTTCGTGACCGGGGTGCTGACAACGGGCATCTATTGTCGGCCCTCCTGCGCCGCCCGCCACCCGGCGCGCGGCAATGTCCGTTTCTTCGCCGATGGGGTCGATGCCCGGGCTGCTGGCCTGCGCCCGTGCAAGCGCTGCCTGCCCGACGATGTCGGGCGGGACGAAGCGGCAGTGCTGGCAGCGATTGCTGAGATCAAACGGCACGAAGTGCTGCTGACGCTGGACAAGCTGGCCGCAATTGCCGACTATTCGCCGAGCCATTTTCAGCGCGTCTTCAAGCGGGCCACGGGCCTGTCACCAGCGGCCTATTCCCGCGCATTACGGGTCGAGCGGGCGCGCGATGCGCTGAGCAGCGAGCAGCGGGTCACTGACGCGATCTATCAGGCAGGCTTTGAAAGCCCGTCACGGTTTTATGATGCGATGGAAGGAAAACTGGGGATGCAGCCATCGGCTTGGATCAGCGGCGGTCAAGGGGTGACGATCCACTGGACGGTTGCATCAACCACGCTGGGGCCGATGTTGCTGGCAGCGACCGGCAAGGGCGTGTGCCGCTTGTCGTTTGATGAAGGGGTGGAGGCGTTGGAGCGCCGCTTTCCCAATGCCATTCTGATCAATGGCGGCAATGAATTTGCGGCGCTGGTCCAGCGGGTAATTCAGGCGGTGGAACAGCCGGGGCAGACCAATGATATACCACTCGACGTGAAGGGCACGGCGTTTCAGGAAGCAGTCTGGGCGCAGTTGCGCAAGATCCCTGCTGGCGAAACGCGCAGCTATGGCCAGATTGCCGCGGCGGCGGGCAAACCCAAAGCGGTGCGCGCAGCAGGCTCTGCCAATGGCGCGAATAATGTTGCGGTATTGATTCCATGCCACCGGGTGGTGCGGAGCGACGGCACGCTTGGCGGCTATGCTTACGGCACCGGTATCAAGTCAGAGTTACTGGCGCGCGAGAGCAAAGGATAGCGACCAGATTTGTGGTTGATCATTGCGTCTGTGTCTGACCAGGCCCGAACTTCATCAAGCCAGCTTGGGCAGGTTCCAATTCCTGCAAGATCAGTTCAGCGCTTTCCAGATAGGCCCCGCGTGTGTCCGCGCTCATCCGGTCCCAGGTCGAATAAACCCGCGCGACACGGTTATTGCGCTTAAGCAGATCACGATTCCGGTCCATGAAGTGCCAATATAACGGTCCGAACGGGCACGCACCTGCGCCTGATTTCTTGGCCGGGGAGTAACGGCATTTTCGGCAATAGTCCGACATCTTGTTGATGTAATTGCCGCTTGCCGCATAGGGTTTGGACGCCAGCTTCCCTTGGTCGGCCCACAGCGCCATCGCTGCGACATTTGGCAGTTCCACCCATTCATAGGCATCGGCATAGACCGCCAGAAACCAGTCCTGCACCTGGCGCGGATCGATCCCTGCGATGAGCGCGAAATTGCCGAGCACCATCAGCCGCTGGATGTGATGGGCATGGGCATTGTCGCGGGTGGAGCGCACGCAATCTGCCATGCAGCGCATATCGGTTGCGCCTGTCCAGTAAAATTCGGGCAAGGGGCGCACAGCGCGCAGTGCATTGGCATCGCGCAGGCCGGGCATCTCCATCCAGTACATCCCGCGAATATATTCGCGCCAACCGATGATTTGCCGAATAAAACCTTCCACTGCATTGATCCGCGCGCGCCCGGCAGCATATTCGGCCTCGGCCAAACGGCACGTTTCCAGCGGATCGAGCAGGCCAAGATTGATCGAGGTCGACAGCAGCGAATGATAGAGATCGTCCTGCCCGTGCAGCATCGCA
>JAHEAW010000149.1 GCA_024642545.1 Erythrobacteraceae bacterium | reverse complement strand
CGGGACTAGAATAGGCGGCGCGTTGACGGTGATCCTGGCGCTGTTGGCTATGGCACACACGAGCATGTAATAACCTGCTTCAATTGCATGGCGACGCTGCGGAACGTCAGTGGTGGCCGCGCCAATGGTGCTGTCAAAGCAAACGCACCTTATTGAATAGTGAGCGGGCGAGGGTAGGGGAGCCCACACCGGGTAAGGGAGAGCCACGCCAATCGGAGACGAGTTGCGATTAGACTGACAGCATCCTCTCCCAATGTGGACGAACCGGGCATGTCATGTTAGCAATGATTTTAAAGGGGAATGTGATGAGGTTGGTTGGTTTTTGCAGAGGTACCGCAGGAGTTCTCCTTGGTCTTGCAGCGATACCGGGCTCTCCCGCCGTTGCTGACACCCTAGCCTATACAAACGGCCGGTTCGGTTTCCAGGTCACCATGCCGGCCGGCACGGCAGAGGATGGCGACACGATACGCACCCTCGACTGGCGCCTCACTGGTTCGCCCGAAGCCACCGATGGCGCAGTGTTCAAAGCGGATGAGGGGCACGTCGAACTGCGCACCTTCGGCCAGCAATTCTGGCAGGACAGCTGGCAGCAAGTCCACCAGGTGGCGGCGCAATTCCTCAAGGAAGATGGCTCGACGATCACCTACAAGCGGATCACCGATCAGTGGTTCGTCTATTCCGGCAAGACCAAAAACGGCGACACTTATTACCGGCGGACCGAACGGGCTCATGATTGCCTCAAGGACCCGATCACGATCACTGCCACGCTGACCTATTCGGACGGTGCCAAATGGGTCGGAGACCTGATCGGGCCGCTGATGGCCTCGCTGAAAGGCTGCTAGCTTCTTGCCGGCAAGCGAGGGGGGTCGCCAAGCGTTCTTGCCTAGGGGGCTGTCACCATCAGAGCTCGGAAATCGAGCCAAGTCCCCGCTCTCCAGCCAATGGTGAAATGTAACGACAACTTGCAAGGGGAACCAAAATTGCGCTTTACCAGAATTGCTCTTCTATTTGCCGTCGTTGCAAACACCTGGCTCGGACTCCAGCCAGCATACGCTCAGGACATCACAATTCCGAAAGGCATAGTGGCCAAGGAAATCGATCCGCCTGCCCAGGCAGGCAAGCCGCGCTCGGCTGGAACAAGGGTCATGGTCATCGAAATTTTCGATTATACGTGCGGCCATTGCCGCACCTTCCAGCCACAGCTCGATGAATGGACCAAGCAGCAGCCTGACGACGTAGATTTCGTGCAGTTGCCCAGTGTGATGGGCAGCACGAATACGACAATGCAATTTATCGCGGCGAGAGCCTATATCACACTGATGATCATGGGCCAGAATGGCTACTCCAAGCAATCTCAGGTCGTGCACCGGAAATTCTTCGACGTAATACAGCCCTTCTTCGAGCATTTCGCCACATCCAACCCTGACGGGACCATCGAAGACTTGATAGAATTCATGGCGGCGCAGGCCGCGCAGGAAGGCATGGATAAAGGCGAATTCAAAAGGATTTATCGTTCACACGAGGTCGATGAAGCGATGATAACGATCCGGCGCGCCGAAGAGTCCTTTGATTTTGAATCTCTTCCGGCCATCGTTATCAACGGAGCGTATGTCATCTACCAGAAACCTTTTTATACGCCAGAATCCTTCAACGATTTTTCCATGCAGATGTTGAAGCTGGCTGGCCAGTTGGTCCACAATGAACCGCAATGATCGCTCCGGGCGGAGGGGACGGTCATGATGGAATTGCTGGTTCCAGTTGGTCCGCCGAAATTGCATCGTGCAAACCGGGCGTTGGCGGCGGCCCTAGCCGCTGTGCTCGCGGTTTCCTCGCCGCTCTCACTGGCTGACACGCCAAGTCGCTCACCGAAACTCGACACGGAGATATCCAAACTTGTCGACCTCTATTCGGACGGGCTGTCCTATGACCGGCTGCAGTGGCGCCATGTCGTCAACGGCCCCTTGTTCGATGACGACAGACCGGCTGCAGTGGTGTTTTTCACCCTCGCTGGTGTGGGGCTGACCAATGGTTACCGCGAATACATGGCGATCTTCGCCCGGGGTGAAGGACGCGACCTGAGCAAGGTCGGAGGCCCGAAAGAACGTCCGTTCCATCTCGTCGCGACGGGACAGGTCGGCGGCAAATGGAGCCGCACGCTCGACTGGCAGACTGCCCGGATCAGCCGCGGATCAATTGTGGTCAAAGGCAAACGCTGGTCGAAGGACGATCCCGGCTGTTGTCCGGGAATGCCGATCGAAGTGACCTTCGCGGTCTCGCCCGATCTACCAAGTGAACCGTTCATCGGCCCTTTTCCGGTGCTGCGCGAGAGCGAACAACGAGCGCAGACGTCCCATATCCAAGGCAGCCAGATCGCAGATTGGCGACTTTCACGTGATGACGATGGCTACCACCTTGTCCTTGCGAGTGCCGAAACGACCAGCATCGACTTGACGACCATCGGACCCGGTGTGGATCTTGAGCGGGTCGAAATTGTCAAGCAGGCGCCGCAGCTTGCCTTGGTCGAATACAGGGCCGGAACGGCCGGAACCAGCGACCCCGCCACCGCCTACCGCGCCGTGATCTACAACCTGAAGACCCAGACAATCCTCGGCGATGCACCCTTGCGGGTGAAGTTGGGCAGCGGACGGGTCGAACAGTCCCAATGGACCTGGAGCGAGGGCACATTGAAGGTTGAAGACGACAATTACGGAACGGCGGAATTCCGTTTCTAGTGTGAGTTGGCCATGGAGATTTCACCGCATTGGGCGTTTGTCATGATCGTTGCTGGGCTAATAGTCCAGCCTGCCCCTGGCTGTGCTAAGGTGCCCGAGATTGACCGCGCCATGCCGTTTCCCAACGCGCCCTTCACTTATCGCTACGAAGTGCCGCACGTCACCGTTTCGAGCAACTCGACCGGAAAGCAGGTTGCGCGCTACGATCTGGCTGACATGCACTTCTGCAAGGGGCCGGACGACAATTGCGTGCTGGACGGAATGTTCGGAATGGTCGCAGCGGGCCTGCCAAACGAACCGGTGCTGGTGGCGATCGCCCATGTCGGCGCGCATGGCCAGAGATTGTCGGTATTCAGGCCCATAGCTGATGCTGCAAGACCGGTGTTCGAAGCCACCGCAGACTACGCACTGTCGTACCAACTGCACCAAGGTCGCCTGTCGGTCACCGTGGACCGGGCCGACAGGAACGGCGCCGTCAAACAGGAACACCTTTCATGGCCTGCGTTCGCCGCCGGCGGCACTGTCAGAGCAAATGCACCTGATTGACGGGTGAAGCGTTTGGGGTAGGGCGATTGGATGCCCAGACCCAAGAAACCGTCCAGTCCATTCCGCTATTTCAACTCATCGCCAGTGGTGATCCGGCTCGTGGTCATGATGTACGTCCGGTTTCCTCTTTCGCTGCGGAACGTCGAAGACCTGCTTGCCGAACGCGGGGTCGACATTTGCCATGAAACGGTTCGGCATTGGTGGAACAGGTTTGGTCCGATGTTCGCAGCCGCCATCAAGCGTCAGCGCATCAGCAAAATGCGCGGATTTAGCAACTGGCGCTGGCACGTCGATGAAGTGTTCGTAAAGATCAATGGAGAGACCCATTACTTGTGGCGTGCCGTCGACCGTTTTACGTATCGCGGTGCAATCAGCTTCACTTCCTGGCCAAGAATGATCATTTCGCGGGCCAAGTAATGCGCGCTGCCACAAGCCTCCATTATGACCACCATAGGAGGCTGCTCCGCCATGAACCTGGGCAAGCTCTACCGCGATAGCTTCTTGAGGAACTTCAGCACTTTCGCCATCGACGCCGCGTGCAGTTGAAAAACAGCCCTTGGCACCGAGCAGTTCCTTGGCGTTGGGAAGGGCTGAAAACAGCCGAAAAGCGCCCTTGTAATCGCTCATCTGGCGTTCGGTCAGCATCAGGATGATAGGTCTGCCTGCACAGTCGCAAGCGGTATGAAGGTTGGAGTTCAGGCCTCCTTTGGTGCGTCCGATGCGTCCGGGA
>JAHEAW010000057.1 GCA_024642545.1 Erythrobacteraceae bacterium | reverse complement strand
GATGTTGACGTCGCGATAGGCGTTTTCGACCAGCTTGGTCATTTCCGCCGAACGCGCATCGGTCGTCACGCAGGTGCCGCGCACAAAGCGCTTGTAGAAGGCCAGCGCCTTGCGCGCGCAGCGCGGCGTAATACCGCCAATCGACCGGTCATTATGTGTCAATTCTTCGAGAATGCGGCCCGGCAACACCCGTTCAGGGCAATAGGCAATCGACACATCTGGTATCTCACCGGTCAGACCCGGCATTTTCAGATCGGGCCGCAAACCGGCGATCAGGTCCCGCATCGCCTGCGTGGTGCCAACCGGGGAGGTCGATTCCAGAATCACCACATCGCCCTTCTTGAGTACACCTGCCACTTCAGTCGCAGCAGCCATAACATAAGATGTATCAGGCGAATGGTGGCCGTCCTTCGCAAACGGCGTCGGCACGGCAATCACGAACACATCGGCTGGAACAATCTCAGCCGAAGCCTTGAGCATGCCCCGCTGCACGACGCCGCGCACCAGCCCGTCGAGGTCAACTTCTTCAATATGGATTTCGCCGCGATTGATCGTGTCAACCACATGGCGGGACACATCAATCCCGGTCACCTGGCAATTGGCCCGAGCAATGATAGCCGCAGTCGGCAGGCCAATATAGCCCAGACCAATAACACAGACTTCAGGTTTGGTGTCGCCGCGCATGACAGATCCGCTTACTTGAATGGAAACTGCGGTTTAGGCGGCAGGGGTAAATATACCGGTAACGATAAAGCTTTTGCTCAGCTAGCCAATTGCTCAGCGATACGCGCCGCCGACTGGCCATCGCCGAACGGATTATGCGCACGCGCCATCGCATCATAGGCTGCGGGGTGATCCAACAGGTGGCATGCTTCGGCCACGATCACGTCGGCATCAGTTCCAACCAGCCTGGCCGTACCCGCTGCAATTCCCTCTGGCCGCTCGGTTGTTTCACGCATGACCAGCACGGGTTTGCCCAGCGCGGGCGCTTCTTCCTGCACGCCGCCACTATCGGTCAGCATGAGCGTGGAAATATCGATCAAGCGCGCGAAATTGGGATAATCGAGTGGTTCGATCAGCGCGACATTATCGAGGCCGCCAAGCGCCGAGTGCATCACTTTGCGGACATTGGGGTTGAGGTGGACCGGGAAAATCAGTGCCACGTCGCCGCGTTCCGCCAGCCTGCGGATCGCATCCGCGATTCCTTCCATTCCGCCGCCGAAATTTTCCCGCCGGTGGCTGGTCACACCAATAATGCGCTTGCCGGCAAAGCGTGCTTCCAACGGAGCAAGGGCATCGGCAAGACCGCTTTGCGCGTCAATCTTCTGCGTGATCCAGTGCAAGGCATCGATGACAGTATTGCCCGTCACATGAACCGCCGCCGGGTCGACATTTTCGCGCAGCAAGGCCTCTGCTGCCGTCTGCGTCGGGGCAAAGTGCAGCGCCGCCATGCTGCCGATAATCTTGCGGTTCACTTCTTCTGGCCAGGGGTGGTAAATATTGCCGCTGCGCAGACCCGCCTCGACATGGGCAACTGGGATCTTGCGGTAATAGGCCGCCAGCGCCCCGGCCATAGCGGTTGCGGTATCGCCCTGCACCACCACCCAGTCGGGCCGCTCGATATCGAGCACTTGGCCAATACCGGTCAGCAAATTGGCGGTCAGCGCATCAAGCGTCTGATCGGGCTGCATCAGATCGAGATCATGGTGCGGCGCAATCTCGGCAATTTCTAGCACCTGGTCGAGCATTCCGCGATGCTGGCCCGACACGCACACGCGGCTGACAAAGCGATTGTCCGCTTGGAGAGCGTGAACCAGAGGAAACATTTTAATGGCTTCAGGACGTGTCCCAAAAACGGTGAGGATTTTGCGAGGCGCGGTCATACTCGCACTCCTTAGCGGCTAAACCTTAAAGCTGGCTACACCCACTTGGCGCGGCGGGGCCTGCACTACTGGCCCGGGCCAGGCTGCTGTTCTGCGGGGGGCTGAGAGGATGAAGCGGACGGCTGCTGCACCGCCTTCTGATTGCTTCCAGCATTCTCCCCGTCGCGTTCCTTCTTAAGCTTGTCGAGATATTCCTGCTCCAGCACTTCAACCCGCTTCTGCGTCGCAGCCGCGTCTGCATCGATGGTCGAAAGCCGCTGCGCGCGCGCAGCCGCGATCAGCTCGGCAAACCGAATATTTGAGGATTCGCTCTTTTCACCATAAGCCGCCTTGATCATTTGCTGCGTACAGCCAGTAAAACCGGCCGCTCCGGTCGGAGAACACGACATCGCGCCAAATGCTCCGGCCATTTCGAAGCTTTCAACCCGTTCCGCCCACGCCTTGTTCTGCGGATCATCACTGGTGCGCAAATTTTCAGGGATCCGATAGCGCTCGCTCTCGGCCTTGCGGGCGCAGACGGTAATCGTATCCGCGGTTGATTCGGGGCATTTGTCATCACCGTAGATGATCTTCATATCGACCTTGTCGCCGGCTTCATCCTGCGCCGCAGCCGGAACAGCAAGTATACTCGCCGCGCTGGCGGCCAGCGTCATTACGATCGGGGTCAGGATTGATAGGCGTTTCATGGTCGGGGCCCTTGGAATGAGATTGCAGACCAACAGGTAAGCCTTGCAGGGCTGAACGGCAACTGAAGCGTGCGCTCAGACCCGTTCGGCAAGTTTGATTGCCACCCGACAGCCGAGCCTGATCGCACCGCTTAAAAGCGGATAAGCAGGCGCCCGTTCGGCGCCTGAAGCCAAAGCAGTATCGCGGTGTTCGCGCTCGTCTTCCCGAAAATCAGCAATCATTTGCGCCAGTTCAGGATCGTCTCCGCCTGCTTCTAGTACATCAAGCTGCGCCGAATAATGCCGGTCAATTTCCTCCTCAACCGCTGCGGTGCAGGCCATCGCCGCTTCCGGACCAATCAAGGCAGTTGCTGCGCCCAGTGCAAAGCCCGCGCCCGACCAGAACGGTTGCAGCACGGTCGGGCGGACCCCGCGCCGCGCCATCAGCGCGTCAAATTTGGCCCGGTGCCCGGCTTCCTGCTCTGCCATGGCGGTAATTTCTGCCGAATGCGGGCCCCGGTCGCCCATCACGGCCAGTTGTCCGGCATAAATCCGCGTGGCACCAAATTCGCCCGCCTGATCGACCCGGATCATCCGTTTGGTATCAACTGCCATCAGCCAACCTTTCCTCGCACAAGCAGCCACAGGATGGCGCAGCCGCCGCTCACGGAAATCAGAAAGTTCCATCCTGCAAGGGAAACGCCCAGCAGGCTCCATGGTGCCACGTCACAGCGAATGAGCGGCGAATTCATGATGTTTTGCAGCGCATCACCCTGCGTGCTGACCATGCTGGTGCAGGCGGTCATCCCTTCCCACCATTTATATTCCACCCCGGCATGAAACCCGCCAATCGCGCCGCTGACGATGATCGCCACACCTGCAAGACCAATCCATGCCCAGCGGGGCGGGGCGAGAAAAGACAGCAGCGCCAGGCCCAGCGCGAAGAAATGCGGATAGCGCTGCCACCAGCACATTTCACAAGGCGGCAAGCCGAAGCCATATTGGGCAATATACGCGCCGCCCAACAGCGCTGCCGGAATTACCAAGGCCAGCTGCTGAGCGAGCCGGACCGACGGTGTATCTGTCATCATATCAGAAATAACCTGGACTCTTTCACTTGGAGCTATTTTTGCGCGACTGATCTGGGCGATGTCCGGCGCAACGTCTGCAGGGCGTAGTTCAACTGGAAATCATCGATGCCCTGTTCCTTCAACTCCGCCGCCGTGAGCTTGAAGCGCGGATCCTGCTGTTTGTCTTGTTCGAGCGCTTCATCCTTCAGCCCCAACTCATTGACCAGATGTCCGCGCAAATCTGATTCGCGTAACTGAAATTTGGCCTTCTGCGCCAGGTCAGGGTCGGACAATTGCGGGACCAGAATATCAGGCTCGATCCCACCTTCCTGCACCGAATGACCCGACGGTGTATAATAACGTGCAGTCGTAAGCTTGAGCGCGCTATCCTTGGAAATCGGCAGCAAGGTCTGGACACTGCCCTTGCCGAAGCTGCGTTGGCCCATGATCAGGGCGCGGTGATGGTCCTGCAACGCCCCGGCGACAATTTCGGAGGCTGACGCAGTGCCGGCATCAATCAGCACAATCATAGGGACATGTTCGGCAATCTCGCCGCGGTACATGCTTTCTGCATCATAGAGGATCGTCTCCCCCTTGGCGCGGCCGCGCTGCGAAACAATCCGTCCCTGGTCGAGAAACAGGTCCGACATGGCAACAGCCTCGTCCAGTGACCCGCCGGGGTTTGAGCGCAGATCAAGGATCAGCCCGTTCATCCGTCCCGCCGCCTGCTTTTTCATCGCTTCCCACGCGGCAAACACATCCGCGCCCACATCGCGTGAAAATTCATTCACAGTGATGACACCGATATTTCCTGGCTCCAGCTTGTAGGTAACCGGCTCAAGCTCGATTACCCCGCGCGTGACCGAGACATCGAAAGGCTCATCGCGCCCGGTCCGGTAAATCGACAGATTGATCTTGGTCCCGGCGGGGCCGCGCATCTGATTTACCGCATCATCCAGATCGCCGCCATAGATCAACTTGCCGTTGATGTGCGTGATGTAATCTCCGGCTTTGATCCCGGCCTTTTCTGCCGGGCTGCCGCGAAACGGCGAGACCACCTTGACCGCGCCATCATCCATCACCACCGACAGCCCAAGGCCCGAATAATTGCCGTCGATCATCGTCTCCAGTCGCTCAAGATCGGAACCATCGAGATAGGATGAGTGCGGATCGAGCGATGCCAGCATCCCGTCAATCGCACCCTTGACCAATTTGTCGTCATCGACCTGATCAACGTAATTGGCCTTGATCTTGTTGTAGACTGCATAAAGCTTGGCAAATTGCGGCCCGGCGCGCCCATCCACCTGCGCCATACTGGCGGTGGTGGCCGGTATCAGCGCAACAGCGGTTACCAAGGCAGTAGCGCGGGCAAGTGCGGCAAATCTCATTCATTCGGCCTTTCGTGATGCACCATTCTATCGTGCTGCAAAGGTGAATACCAGATGAGGATTTGGCCAATAATTTATGCTTCGCATCCCGAATGAGGGCGCGATGGCCCCCGGCAGTGAGAACATTGTTAACGCCAGCGCGTTATTACCGCCGCAATGGTGCAATTCTGTGATGGGCCCTTGGTAAATGGGCCCTTTGTATTTGCATCCGTGTTTGACCGCCTTCGGGCCCGCTTCAGGAATGCATTTTGATGGATGTGGGTGCAATCGGCTCACGCGTTACAGTGGTGGGTCTAGGCTATGTCGGCCTGCCGCTGGCCGCAGCGCTGGCAGGCAAGTTTGAAACCTTCGGGCTGGACATTGACCAGACGCGGATCGCGGAACTTTTGCGCGGGGAAGACAGGACTCGCGAAGTGGGCAGCGCAGCGCTGGCCAATCCGAATTTGCATTTCACCAGTGATCCGGCGCAATGCCCGCCATGTGATTTCTATATTGTCACGGTTCCGACCCCGATTGACGATCAGCGCCAGCCCGACCTGACACTGGTCAGGATGGCATCCCAAACGATCGGGGAAATGCTGGCCGCGAGCGGCACGTTAGACCGCAAGCCAGTCGTGGTCTTCGAAAGCACGGTCTATCCCGGCGTGACCGAGGAACTGTGCGGCCCGATTCTGGAGCAGGCCTCCGGCCTCATTTGCGGCGAGGATTTCTTCCTCGGCTACAGCCCGGAACGGATCAATCCGGGGGACCGCGAACACACGATCGACAAGATTACCAAAGTTGTCGCAGGGCAAACCCCTGAGGTGCTGGAACAAGTAGCCGGCTTATACGGGGCGATCACCAGCGGCGGGGTGTTTCGGGCTGCCTCGATCAAGACCGCAGAAGCGGCCAAGGTCATCGAAAACGCCCAGCGCGACATCAATATCGCCTTCATGAACGAGATCGCGCAGATTTTCGGTCAGATGGGGATTTCGGTGTGGGACGTGCTCGATGCCGCGCGCACCAAATGGAATTTTCTGCCGTTCAGTCCCGGATTGGTGGGCGGACACTGTATCGGGGTTGACCCCTATTACCTTTCCCACCGCGCGCGGCAGGTGGGGCATGACCCCAAGGTCATTCTGGCCGGGCGCGGGGTCAATGACGGGATGGCGCAGTGGATTGCTGCCCGGCTGCATGCGGCACGCTTTGGCAGGCCGGGCAAGGTGCTGGTGTTGGGCCTGACCTTCAAGGAGGATGTGCCCGATCTGCGCAACAGCAAGGTTGCCGATCTGATCGGCGCGCTCACGCTTCACGGACACCGCGTGACGGTGCATGATCCGCTAGCCGATCCGGCTGAAGCCAGGCGCGAATACGGGCTGACGCTGGATAGTGCAGCGCTGGAAAAGACGTATGACCTGGTGCTGCTGGCGGTGCCGCATCGCAGCTACCGCGAAGGTGGCCCGCAGGCGCTCCGCGCGCTGGTTGTGCCGGGCGGCATTCTGGCCGATTTGAAGGGCGTGCTTGGCAGCGCGGCTGACTGGACCCTATAGGGCTTTCCATGCATGTTCTTATCACTGGCGCCGCAGGTTTCATCGGCTCATCGCTCGCTCTCAAACTGATTGCACGCGGCGATCAGGTAACCGGAATCGACAATCTCAATGACTACTACCCAGTCAGCCTGAAGCAGGACCGGCTGAAGCTCGTGCAAGAGGCAGAACAGAGCGGAAACTTCGCCTTTAACAAGGTCGATTTTGCCGATATGGGCGCGCTCGAGGCAGCACTGGGTAACACCAAATTTGACCGGATTGTCCATTTGGGGGCGCAGGCCGGTGTGCGTTATTCGATCGAAAATCCGCATGCCTATGTTCAGGCCAATCTGGTCGGGCATCTTAATCTGCTGGAAATCGCGCGCCACCGGGGCGTGGAACATATGGTCTATGCCAGTTCCTCATCAGTTTATGGCGGCAACAGCAAATTGCCCTTCTCGGTCGATGACCGGGTCGATCATCCGCTTTCGCTTTATGCCGCAACCAAAAAGGCGGACGAGCTGATGAGTGAGACTTACGCTCATCTCTACCGCCTGCCGCTCACCGGACTGCGCTTCTTCACCGTTTACGGGCCGTGGGGCCGCCCCGACATGATGATGTGGATCTTTACAAAGGCGATCCTTGCGGGCGAGAAGATCCCGGTGTTCAACCACGGCGACATGTACCGCGACTTTACCTATATTGACGATATTATTGCTGGCGTGATCGCCTGCCTCGACAATCCCCCGCGTGATGACGGCGCGATCAAGGCGGGCGGCAGCACCAAGCCGCATGCGCTCTATAATATCGGCAATCACCGGTCCGAACCTTTGCTGAAGGTGGTTGAACTGCTCGAACAGGAATGCGGCCGCAAGGCACAGATGGAAATGCTGCCAATGCAGCCCGGCGATGTGCAGAAAACCTATGCCGATATCGATGCGATCCAGGCCGATCTGGGTTATCAGCCCAGTACCCCCATCGCCATCGGCGTCCCCGCCTTCGTGCGCTGGTACAAGGACTATCACGAGCAGTAGGGTGTATGGGACAATCTGGTGGAGGGTGCTCTGGCGGTTAAGCCTTTGGGCCGGAAAATGCTGCCCTTCGGCTAACGATCCAATTGCGGTCACACGCCAATTGGTCCATGGAATGGGCGATCGTCATCAAGATTGAGGAGTGGGCCGGTGATTTTTTATCGACTGACAGACAATGAGGCCAAGCGGGGCAACATTGCTCTCGGCGCCGGCACTCCAATAATTTTTCTAATCGCCAACGGTTTATCCCGCACTAACGGAACAGCAATCGGATATGGCTTCGTCGCTCTAATGGCCGTCCTCTACATCTTGATCCTTTGGCAAATTTGGGAGTCGAGGCGCCTCAATCAGGCCGAAAGAGGTGACATCGTCAGTGACTAATTGGCTCTCCGAAACCTCAACTTCCGCCAATGGTTGTGTACGGCTAGTCAGCTTCCCACCCCATTTTGTCGACATTGCGGAGGTTGTATAGGATTTCCCATAAGCGGACGCCCGGTCCCCAATGACCAGCTCCACCTGTAGTTGCGCAGCTACCGCAGATAATCGAGCGGATTGACCGGTTCTCCATCGCGCCGCAGTTCCAGCGTGATTTTGGGATTTTCGCTTCCCGCTACACCCAGCGGGCTGCCGGTCACCAGTTCCTGCCCAACTTGTACATCAGTCCGGGCAAGTCCGGTCACAAGGCTGGTCCAGCCGCCGGAATGTACGATAATCACGATCCGGCCATAGCCGCGATAAGGCCCGGAAAAAGCCACTCTTCCCGCAGCCGGGGCCACAACTTGCGCGCCCGCGGCCGGGGCCAGCGACAGGCCGGAAGCACGCAGACCGCCCGCGCCCGGCGCACCGAAACCGGTGATGGTCCGGCCTACGACGGGCAGTTGAAAGCTGGCCGGCGGACTGGTGGAGCTGGGTGCAGGGGTGGGCAGCAACAGGCCTGCGCCCGCCACTTGCGAAGCTTCGGGGCGCGAAGGCCGCATGATCGGGCCGGACAAGGCCGCGAGCTGCGCGCTCAGGCTGCCTGCCTTATCAAGCTGGCGGGCCAGCGAATCTAGATCGCGCGCTTGTTCGGCCAGTGCCAGCGCCCGGTCAATCTCACGGCTCGCCACGCCGCTTGCCTGCCGCGAGGCCAGACGCTGCTGCGTTTCGAGTGCGGCCAGCTGTGTGCGGCGCTGCGACAATTCTGCCTCGCTGCCTTTCAGGGCAGCGAGTGCTTGCTGCGCTTCACTCTCCAGGCGTCGGCTGCGGTCCATTTCCGCGCGCAGTCCGGCCGTGCGGGCGCGCACTTCTGGCAGGGTCGATTCGAGCAAAGCACGCAAATAGACCGTATCGCGCAAGGAGCCGGGCCGCAGTGCGGACAAGGCGAGGGGGCGGCGGGCGAGTTTCTGCAAGGCGGCGGTCAGCCGGACCAAAGGCTCGCGGCGCTGCGCCAGCTTTTCGGCCAATACACTGCGCTGCTGACTGATCAGTGTCATCCGCGCATCGGCAGCGGCAATGCCTGCTTCTGCCTGCTGTATGCGCGCAGCAAGCGCCGCCGCTTCGCGCGCAGTCCGGTCAGCTTTCTGCGTCGCGCGGCGCGCCTCGATCTCCAGTCGCTGTCCGCGCAGATCGGCGGCAGCGGCTTGCCTCTGCGCTTGCTGCAAGGCGGCCCGGGTCTGCGCTGCAGTGCTGAGTTCGCCCGTCTGCGCAGGCGCTTGCTGCGCCGCGCCGGTGCACGGCAACACGATCAGCAATGGCAGAACCAGATAGGGACGCAGCGTCATAGGGGTACTCTGCCCGATTAGCCTGCGCGATGATAGGGATGACCAGCCAGGATCATGACTGCGCGGTAAAGCTGTTCCATCACCATCGCGCGGGCCAGCAAATGCGGCCAGGTCGCCTTGCCGAAAGCGAGCAGCAAATCCGCCTCCGCCCGCGCGCTTTCGTCATGGCCATCGGCAGCGCCGAGCACAAAGCGCGCTTCACGAATTCCCTGATCGCGCCAGTTACCAAGGAGCGCGGCGAGTTCATCGGAGGACAGGTTTTTGCCGCGTTCATCCAGCAGAACCGTGCGCCAGGGCGTTGCCGGATCAGGCATTCGCCCGCCGCTTTCGGGCAATTCGGTGAGGTGAACCGGCCAGGTCAGCCGCTTTTCATAGCGGGCAACCAGCTCGGCTTCGGGTGAACGGGCAATCTTGCCTCTGGCAATCACATGCAGCAACATTTCTCAAACCTCGCCCGCTCGGCAGCAGCGCAGCCTGCTTGAAAATACTCAGGCAGTGGCCGCCACGGGCGGTGCATCGCCAAACGCCCACATCCGTTCAAGATTGTAGAAACTGCGCACCTCGGGGCGGAACAGGTGGACCACGACATCGCCAGCGTCGAGCAGCACCCAGTCGGCAGCGGGGAGCCCTTCGAGCCGGACCGGACCGAACCCTGCCCGCTTGACCGTTTCAGCCAGCTTTTGTGCAATCGATGCCACTTGCCGGGTCGATCGGCCCGAAGCGATAATCATGAAATCCGCGATCGAGGATTTCCCCTCCAGCGGGATGGATACGATTTCCTGTGCCTGATCTTCATCCAGCTGGTCCATGATCAAAGCATGGAGCGAGCCTGGTACAGGCGGCTGAACGGCGTCATCATCCATTGTGATGGGTGGCAGCGAAGGGGCATCTTTGCCCGGTTGGGGTAGCGCCTGTGTCATCGGCGAAAGGGTTTCTCCTGTGAGTGGATTTGCGCAGAGGCCGGGTTAGCGGATGGATCATCACGCTTGGCCTGCACTGTGCATGCTGGTTGGTTCAGAATCGATAAGATGGTGGGTAAGCTGGTCGCGCGGAATTAAGACCGACATACGCTCCGCCCAATCCGGATCAGTGCGGCGAAGGGCCGTGGCTGAGCGGGTGTCAGGGTCAAAACGTAAATTCACCAGTGCCGGTGCGCTCCATTTGCCCCGGTCGCTTATTCGGGCTGCAGACATTCGGTAACGCCCGAGCCAGGCCATTGCGGGGCTTGCAGTGGCAGACACATCATAGCCGGGCCGCGCGATAACCGCAATCGGCATCATTTTCGCTATGGCGCGCCAATCCTTCCACCTGTGGAATTGCGCCAGATTATCCGCCCCCATCAGCCAGACGAACTGGGTCCGGGGATAGCGGCGGGTCAGGCAGCGCAAGGTATCAACCGTATAGCGTGTGCCCAGTTCGCGCTCGATAGCCGTCACCGTGATCGGCGCGCGCCGGGTCTGTTTCATGGCGGACCGCATCCGCGCCGCAAGCGGCGCCATGCCTGCCGCAGGCTTGAGCGGATTACCCGGCGAAACCAGCCACCACACTTGGTCGAGACCAAGCGCCTGCAGTGCGAACAGACTGATTCGACGGTGGCCGCCATGCGCGGGATTGAAACTGCCCCCCAGCAGGCCGACCCGCCTGATGCGGCCGGTCATGCGGGGCCTGCGGTCATTTTTTGGGAGTCTGCCCGGCCAGAGCGCCTTGCCTGTATTCGCCCTGCCGTTCGATCATCCAGCCGGGATATTCCGCTTGCGGCTTGGTCACCGCCTCAAGCGTGGCGATCTCCTCGGCAGACAGAACCACTTCGACTGCGCCAAGATTGTCGCTCAGCTGGTCCATCCGCTTGGCGCCGATAATAACCGTGCTGACAGCCGGTTTGGCGAGCAGCCACGCCAGCGCGACCTGCGCCACTGTGGCCCCCTTGGCATCAGCGATTGCGCGCATCGCGTCGACCGCAGCAAATACCTCGTCCTTATTGGCAGGCGGAAAGTCGAATTTCGCACGGCGCCCCTCTGCATCGCCTTCGCGGGTATATTTGCCGCTGAGATAACCCCCGGCGAGCGGGCTCCACACCATCAGGCCGACCCCTTCGCTTTCGAGCATCGGCACGATCTCCCGTTCCAGCCCGCGCCCGGCAATCGAGTAATATGCCTGTAGCGAAACGAATTTTTCCAGCCCACGGCGTTCGGAAATGCCCAGTGATTTGGCGATCTGCCACGCGGCCCAATTGGACACCCCAATATAGCGCGCCTTGCCCGAACGCACGATGTCATCGAGCGCGCGCAGGGTTTCTTCCATCGGCGTTGCCGGGTCCCATCCGTGGATCTGATACAGATCGACATGGTCGAGTTGCAGCCGCTGCAGACTGGCATCGATCTGGCCCATCAAATGATAACGCGATGCGCCGCGCTGATTGATGCCTTCGCCCATCGGCCCGAGCGCTTTGGTTGCAATCACCACATCATCGCGCGCAACGCCCAAATCCTTGAGCGCTTGTCCGGTGATCTTTTCCGAAAGGCCTTCGGAATAAACATTGGCCGTGTCGATGAAGTTGACCCCTGCATCAAGCGCGCCTTTCACCAGCGCGGTCGACTTTTCCTGATCCAGCGCCCCGATTGCGGTCCACATACCCGCGCCGCCAAAGGTCATGGTGCCAAGGCACAGCTCAGAAACAAACAGGCCGGTGGAACCAAGGGAATTATAACGCATGGCAGAGGTGCTCCAGTTTGAAAAAGTGTCTGCTTGCCATACTCATGGCCGCACCTGACCGTTCCCCCGAACCAGCCATTTATACGTCGTCAGACCTTCCAGCGCGACCGGGCCACGCGCATGCAGCCGTCCCGTGGCAATGCCGATTTCAGCTCCGAGCCCGAATTCACCGCCATCGGCAAATTGGGAGGAAGCATTGACCATCACGATAGCTGAATCGACCCCCGCGAGAAATTCGTCTTGCGCGCCTGAGTCCTCCGTCACGATCGTATCTGTATGGTGCGAGCTGTGCTGCGCGATATGCTCCATCGCATCGCCGAGGCCATCGACAATCGCGACCGACAGAACCGCATCGAGATATTCAGTATCCCAATCCTGCGGCAAGGCTGGTGTGATCAGCCGGTCGAGCGCCTGCGCGCGCGCATCCCCGCGCAGGGCACAGCCGCTAGCCAGCAGGTCCTGCACCAGTGCCGTGGCCGCTGGAAAATTGGCATCAATCAGCAAAGTTTCCATTGCCCCGCAAATCCCGGTTCGCCGCATCTTGGCATTGACCGCAATGGCGCGCGCCATCACCGGATCAGCCGCTGCGTGGATGAATGTGTGACATATGCCGTCGAGATGTGCGAGCACCGGGACCCGGGCATCAGCCTGCACCCGCGCGACCAGGCTTTTGCCGCCGCGCGGGACAATCATGTCGATCAACCCCGCAGCTGCGAGCATTGCGCCCACTGCCGCCCGGTCCTGCGTCGGGATAAGCTGGACTGCATCTGCTGGCGCACCAGCCTGTACCAGACCAGCTTGCATCGCAGAATGGATCGCACGATTGGAATGAACCGCTTCGCTGCCGCCGCGCAGCAAGACGGCATTACCAGACCTGAAACACAGCGCTGCCGCATCGGCGGTGACATTGGGGCGGCTTTCGTAAATAACGCCCAGCAGGCCAATCGGAACGCGCACCCGGTCGAGAATCAGGCCATTAGGGCGCTGCGTCCGGTCGATCCGCTGACCAACCGGGTCGGGCAGCGCAGCCACCGCTTCCACCGCTGCGGCGACTTCATCAAGCCGCGATGGGTCCAGTTTCAGCCGGTCAAGCAAGGCACCTGACAGGCCGGCCGCCTGCCCGGCTTCGATATCCTGCGCATTGGCGGCCAGAATCTGATCACGCTGCACGCGCAAACTGGCCGCAGCCTGCGTCAAGCTGCGTGCTTTCTCATCCGCTGACAGGCGCGCCAGCTGGCGCTGCGCCAACCGCCCGGCCTGCGCCATCGACCGCACGACTTGTGCGGTGTCTGCGTCATCCAGTGATCGGGTCGAAGCGGTCTGCGTGTTCATTCAGTCTTGGTAGCAAGCGAATGCTCATATGTCAGTCAGGGAATCTTGGAATGACTCGATTATCCGGCCGTCGCATTGTTCCCGCCGCATTCGCAAAATTTCCCGCCACTTAACGCTTCATCCCGTCGGGGGCTCAATTCGCCCCTTATCGGCAAACCCGGATTCGACCCATTAGGATTCGGGTGATAGCCGACTGCCCAACAAAAACTAATGGTGGGGTCGCTTTGAAACTTTTTGTCGCCGCTGGGGGGTGGGTGGACCGCCTGCGGACATGGTTCCCGGATCGCGAGTTTTTCATGCGATCGCAAGGACAAGTCCGGTTCATCAAGATTTCTTCGAAATTGCAGATGGCCGCTGCGGCTGTTGTGGTGTCAGCTTTGCTCGTCTGGGCAATCTCAATTGCAGCCATGGCATGGTCCCACTACCGCGCGCAGGCTGATCTTGATTCGCTCCTCCAACGCGAGGCAAAGGTTTCCACTGCAGAGGAACGGGTTGCCGAATATCGCGGCAACCTCGGCAAGGTCGAGAAGGACCTGGAAGCACGGCAAAAATTCCTTGAAGCAATGGTCCCTTCGCTTCCGGAAGATATCAAGGCAGACGAAACTGTTTCAGATTCCTCCACTGAAAGCGGCAAGACCGTTGCCAAAGTCAGCATGATGATCCCCGAGGCGGTCGGGTTGGCCCGAATTGAAGCGCGCCAGCTGTCCTTTGTCGAACGGCTAACCCGCTTTGCCGACCGACGCTCTGCCCGCGCCGCCAAGGCAATGCGCAAGCTGGGCCTTAACCCCAAAACGGTGCTCGCCAATGCCGATCGGGGCGCGATGGGTGGTCCGCTGGAATTGCTGGCGACCAGCGTTGATGGCAGCGTCGACCCCCGGTTTGAACGGCTGGGCCTCAGTTTGACGCGAATGAATGCGCTGGAGCGCGGGCTGCAAGGCGTGCCGCAAGTAATGCCGGCCAGCAGTGATAACATTACTTCAGGCTTCGGCTATCGGCAGGATCCGTTCAATGGCCACGCCGCGATGCATGATGGTCTCGATTTCCGCGGCGCTATCGGCACTGCGATCCATGCCGCAGCGCGCGGGCACGTCAGCTTTGTTGGCCAGCGCCGGGGCTATGGCAATGTGGTGGAAATCGACCACGGCAACGGGCTGATGACACGCTATGCCCATATGTCCCAATTTCATGCAACAGTGGGGGAGAAAGTCGCCGCCGGCGATGTTATAGGGGCGATTGGCAGTACCGGCCGCTCTACCGGCCCGCATCTTCATTTCGAAGTGCGGATCAATGGCCGCCCGGTCAACCCACGCCCGTTCCTGGAGATTGCTCCCGATGTTCTCAAAGAAGCACGCTCAACCCACCCCCTCGGGGCCACGTCCCCCAATGGCGAGTAACACTATGGCCAGCACCAGTTCCACTTTCTCGGTTATCGGTTCGGATGTCACGATCAAGGGAGACATCTCCGCTTCGACCGAATTGCATGTCGATGGTCGGATTGAAGGCGATATCACTTGCGCCTCATTGGTGCAGGGCGAAGCAAGCGAAGTGCACGGCGCAATCGAAGCGGAAAGTGCACGGCTGGCGGGAACGGTGAAGGGATCGATTTCCGCACGCGAACTGGTGGTCCTGAAAAGCGCCCGGATCGAAGGCGATGTGCATTATGATGCGCTGACGATCGAACAAGGCGCACAGGTAGATGGCCGTTTCGCGCCGCGCGCCGCCCAGCAGGCAAAGGCTGCCACACCAGCATCTGCCGGCCAGCCGCCAAAAAATGGCGACGATGAGCCCAAGCTCACGCTTGCGAGGTAAACTGGACTAATCCAGCACTTCGGCGCGCAAGGCTTTGCGGTCGAGTTTGCCGATCATGGTCTTGGGCAATTCGGCGCGGATCACTACGCCCTTTACCCGCTCGTGCTTGCCCACGCGTTGATTGAGCCATTGCTCCA
>JAHEAW010000148.1 GCA_024642545.1 Erythrobacteraceae bacterium | reverse complement strand
CACGCGTTACGCACCCGTGCGCCACTAAGCCCGAAGGCTTCGTTCGACTTGCATGTGTTAGGCATGCCGCCAGCGTTCGTTCTGAGCCAGGATCAAACTCTCAAGTTTGTGTCACGAACCAGTTGGCACGATCAGAAGATCGCCAGCCAGATGGTCCGAATTTCGGGAGCCGATACCTGCACTTGTCAAACGTATATGGATACGAAGGACATGTCTGAAACATCCCAGCGTGAGCTGAAATGCAACATTAAGGCATCGACTTGATTAACCGGTTACCACAGCCCAAAAGCCTGCGGACCGGGCGCCGTCGCCCACATGTCCCTTCATCTAAAACCAACAATGTCAAAGAGCCGACCAACAAAAGAGGCGGACAACGAAGGCCCCCCATTTTACCGAGGGTCCGGTTGTCCACTGAAATGTTGGCGACCGATGCGAACAGGGCCGGTAGAAACCGTCAGCGCCGCGTCGGTGGAGTGGCTTCTATGAGCGAGTTGGGATTCGGTCAACGGCTTTTTGCAATTTTATTTCAAAGCGCGCAAAAAGTGGCGGAATTCCAGGCTTTTCAAGGGTTGAACGAGGTCCCCGGACGGCACTTTTCCCGCCCCTGAGGTCGAATCTGTTTAAGATTTGCCCCTAAATCCGCCCGAGTCACCGGCCAGATAGCCTTGGGAAGCTCTGCGATTTATTCACGATTCAGCGGTAAAGCGCGGCTGACCATGTTGAATCGGCCCGAATCAGAATTTGGCGGCAGCAATATGCCGGACAGCGGCTTTGCCCGGCGAGTGCGCAGCGCGCTGGTGTGGCGTTGGGGCAGCCAGCTTCTGGCACAGGCCATCACCTGGACCAGCACCTTGATGGTCGTACGTTTGCTAGCCCCCAGCGATTACGGCCTGTTTGCCATGACTCAGGTGGTTCTGGCCGCGCTGACCTTTCTCAATGGATATAGTTTCGCCACCTCGCTGATTCAGGCGCAGGAGGTCGATGATCATCGCATCAGGCAAGTGTTCGGGATGCTTATCCTTGCCAATGGCGCGCTGGCAGTTGCGCAGTTCCTGCTCGCTCCGCTGGCCGCGCACTATTACCACCAGCCGCTGGTCACCAACATGCTGCGCATTCAGGCACTGATCTTTCTGACTACGCCATTTATCGCTCTGCCCTCTGCCTTGCTCGCCCGGCGGATCGAATTCCGCAGTCAGGGGCTGATCAATCTGATCTGCGCCATCGTTGGCGGCTGCACCGCGCTCGGCCTGGCATGGCTTGGCTTTGGGGTGTGGTCGCTGGTCTACGCCCCGATAGCCATGTTTGCCACGCGGGCCATCGGGTTGACTTATGTGGCCAGATTGCTGGTCTGGCCAAGCTTCCAGTTTAGCGGTGCGGGTGACATTCTGACTTTTGGCGGGGCCTTGACGCTGTGCCAGATGTTCTGGATCATCCAGAGCCAGAGCGATATCCTGATCGCCGGGCGCAGCTTCGACACGCATGCGCTGGGCCTGTATTCCGAAGCATTGTTCCTGACGCTGGTGGTGACCGGGCGCTTTTTGCCACCCATCAACGAAGTCGCATTTCCTGCCTATGCAGAATTGCACAAGGCCGGGCGCCCGCTCGCACCCTTCTTCCTGCGTACGCTGCGCACCGTGCTGCTGGTCACCGCGCCGATCTATTTCGGGCTGGCGCTGGTTGCCGATGCGGCGATCGTGACCCTGTTTGGACCGCAGTGGACCGCAATGGCGCCCATCGTGGCCGGCCTGTCGCTGGCCATGCCGGCGATGGCGCTGCAGATCGTCTGTTCTCCGGCCACCAATGCCTCTGGCAAGGCGGGCATCTATGTCGCGACCGGGGCGACCGGCGCGCTCTTGTTCCCGGCCTGCTTCCTGATCGGGATTGCGTACGGTCCGATGGGTCTGGTCCATGCATGGTGGTTTGCCGCGCCAGCCCTGCTGCTGGTGACGTTGACGCTGACCTTGCCTGCGGTCGGCCTCAATTTCGGCAAATTGGTGCGTGAGCTCTTGCCGGTATTGTTTGCCTGCGCTGTAATGGCGCTGGTGGTGGAGATGCTCAAGATTGCTGTGCCAAGCCCGCGCCCGATGGCGCAGTTGGCTATGACTGTTCCAGCTGGCGCTTTGGTCTACCTTGGCACGCTCTGGCTATTATGGCCCCTACTTCTGCGCGAGACATGGGCAATGCTGCGCCAGCGCGATCCGGTAATTGCCCCTGCTTAGCCTGCCCTCCCCAGCAATTGGCAGATTGTTTGATTGCATGGTATAGTCAGCCAAGTCCGCACAGTGCCGCGCGGCGCGGGAGAGTGTAAACCATGATCAGGACCCTGATCCTTGCAGCCCTGGCAGCCGGAACTTCGGTTTCGCCAGTGCCGCTAGTCGCTGCCCCCTTGCCTCAGCAGCAAGATGCAGACACCAGCAATTCGCCAGATGACGCCGATGCAGGGACCGAAACCGTTCTTGGCAAGGAAGACCGCTACCAGCGCATGACGGTGCCTGTTACCATCGAAGGCAAGGGGCCGTTCCGGTTCATGATTGACACAGGATCACAGGCGACCGTGATCACCCAGACACTAAGCGACAAACTGCAGCTCAAGCCGGTCGGAACCGCAACGGTGGTGGGTATGGCCAGTGCAGAACCGGTCGAATTGGTCCAGTTGAACGGACTCGAATTTGCCGCTCGGGTGTTTGACAATATCTCTGCGCCCTTGCTGGAAGAACGCAATGTCGGCGCCGATGGCATTATTGGTCTCGATAGCCTGCAGGATATGCGCGTGCTGATTAACTTTCGGGACTATACGATTGCGGTCGATCAATCGAAAAGCCGCTACAGCAACCGTGGCTATGAAATTGTCGTTCGAGCCCGGCGTAAATTGGGCCGGCTGATAATTACCGATGCCATGATCGACGGGGTTCGCACCGCTGTGATTATCGATACAGGTGCACAAAGCAGTGTCGGAAACATTGCCTTGCGAGACAGCCTGCGATCAAAAAATAGTGTCGCAGTCAGCGCGATCGATATTCACGGCAACTCAATGGCAGGGACGCAATCGGTGGCTCGTTCGCTCAAGATTGGAGCGATGAAGCTGGGCAATGTCCCGATCACTTTCGCCAACAGCCCGGCGTTTGATGCAATGGGGCTGAGGGACAAGCCTGTAATGGTTCTGGGAATGGCCAGCCTGCGCTTGTTTGATCGGATAGCGATCGATTTTGCCCGGGAAAAGGTGATGTTTGATCTGCCCAGCGGATCGGAATCGACACCTGCATAAGTTCCGCTTGGGATCGGCCGATCCGCGAAGCTAGTTGGCCGGATTGGCTGGCGGTCATTGCGTAAGCAGTGCTTTGCCCCCAAATGATCGCCTGATGCCGCCTGATTACCCAACTCCGACGCCTGCTGATCACGATAGCTGGAAGACGCTGCGCCGTTTCCTACCTTACCTGTGGCCGCGCGGAAATCCGGCGCTTAAACGGCGGATTGTGGTGTCCGTGATGCTGGTGCTGATGGCCAAGGCAACCACGCTGCTGCTGCCCTTTGCCTATAAGAATGCGGTCAATGCCATGACTGCGCCCTCCAACGCAGCCATGACCGCCGCTGTGTCGCTGGTGCTGGCTTATGCGCTGGGCCGTTTTACCAGCGTGGTGTTTGACAATCTGCGCAACATCACTTTTGAACGTGTGGGGCAGGATGCGACCCGGCAATTGGCAGTCGATGTCTTCCGCCGCTTGCACCGCCTGAGCCTGCGCTTCCATCTCGCCCGCCGCACGGGCGAAGTTACCAAGACGATTGAACGCGGCACCAAAAGCATCGATTCGATGCTGTACTTCCTGCTGTTCAACATCGCCCCGACCGTGATCGAACTCGTGGCGGTGACGATCATCTTTTACACCCATTTCGGTCCCGGACTGGTCGCCGCGACGCTGCTGTCGATGGTCGCCTATATCGTCACCACCCGCGTCATAACCGAATGGCGGACCAAGCTGCGCGAGCAGATGAACCGGCTCGACGGGCAGGCGCTGGGGCGGTCGGTCGATTCGCTGCTCAACTACGAGACGGTCAAATACTTCGGTGCCGAGGCGCGCGAGGAA
>JAHEAW010000147.1 GCA_024642545.1 Erythrobacteraceae bacterium | reverse complement strand
GCTGATACATCCAAGAATATCTTAACCCAGCTTAAGCAGCATGGTTTTCGTATAGCATTAGACGATTTTGGCACGGGATATTCATCGCTGAACCACCTTCGGAGCCTCTCAATCGATACGGTAAAGCTAGACTGCTCATTCTTTCGTAGGGATGATCGGGACGAATGCCTGCGCCTTGTAAGGGCAGCCGTAGGACTAGGGCACGCTTTGAATTTGAAGGTTGTTGCAGAAGGCATCTCAACTTCAAACCAAGAGGAGATTGCGATCAGGGCAGGCTGCGCTGCGCTGCGCTGCAAGGCTACCTGTACGCACCTGCACTACCACTGCAATCGATCCAAACTTTCGAGCTTCACAAATTTGGTCACTGCAGAGCAGCTTAGGAGGTGGGATAATGCCAACTTCACAGACAGCTTCAAAAAATGAGCAAGTCGGCAGCCTCGACAGGCGCGATGGTTCCCGCGTCACTCTAGGTGTTTGGTCCCGGCAGATCGTCTCGGCCATCATCTACGTCATCAAGCACGGACTGACGTGGTGCGATGCAACCAAAGATTACGAGCCGCACAAGACGATCTATAACCGCTTTATCCGCTGGAGCCGTCTGGGCGTGTTCAACCGGATCTTTGCCGAGCTGGCGGGCAAGGCAGCAGAGCCTGGGGGGCTGGAGATCAAGTCAGGGTTATTGCGGGTGTCCTAGTTCGTGACACCCCTAGCTTAGGTCTTGAGGCAGAAAAAACGATAATCTAGCCGTCAACTGGGACTCGCAGCAAAACATTTGGGAAGTTAACATGAGTTCAGCTCAATTGCAGGCTGCTGAATGGGCGCAGAAATTATCGATACTACGCGATCGGTGCGAATATGCAGACGCTGAGGAGGCACAAGGGCTTGCCCGAGCGCTGTTTGGAATAGTCAGGCGAGCTCCGGCAAAAATTCAAAGGGTTTTGGGTCAAACATCGAACCATATGGAATTTAATAAACTTGTTGATGAAGGCTCTTTAGAGACCGCGCTACTGCAACTCTATGGTCAAAAAATGGGATATATTTTGAGCAGCGGGGGCAATAACGTTGCAGTTGTTACTATCAAATGGCCAGAAGTGTTGGAGGAAACAACATTCGTGGGTCCGACGCCGGCAATTGCACTAATCGGCTGCCTAACTCAGGCGCTGTCTAGCAATACTTCTTCAGCCGATTTTCAAACATCTTCGTGCGCTTCCAAGTCAGCCTTGCATTAAAGCATTTCACTCTCAAGCTTGAGGCGGATAGCTTTTGACGTGTGATTAAGATCGAGTTTTCGCAGGGCATTGGCCCGGTGGATTTCCACGGTTCTCGGACTAATTTTTAGCTCGCCTGCGATGGCCTTGTTGGAAAATCCTTCGGCAATTTTTTCGATTACCATCATTTCTCTATCAGTAAGCACAGTAAGCTTGGCTTTTGCAGCAATTCTGCGCTGCCGCCTGTCACTGATTGCTGCAAACTTCAATTCTCGATCTTGAAGCCGCTCGATCATAGTTATGATACTAAACGGCCATCCCAGGTAATCGATCGCTCCAGCCAGTATGGTATCCGAAGCCCGTTCTACCTCAGCTTGGTTGGCAAAAGCGATAAGCAAGTGGCCGTGACCTTGTTTCTCTAAGTGAGTTAAGGCGTTCACAGCCGAAATTTTACCGTCATCGGCATATAGAATACAGCGATTCTTGGATGGTGTGTCCAGAAGCTCTTCAATAGTTGTAAAGGGATCGCAAAAAGTGCCCGAATCGTTCATTGCCATAGAAATTTGGGCTTTGCGAGCCGTGTCATGATCAATTAGCGCGAACCTAGAAAAGGCCATAATCGGACTCCTGATGAAAAAATCAATTTCTTGGTCGCACAATAGGGGTATACACCTAAAAGGTATGGTGAACAATCCTATAAGTATTGATACTTATGCCTAAATCGTGCCCTACCACCTGAGAGCTGGACCATTTCTGGTTAGAGTTTTCTGCCGTATGTATCCTTGGCTGGGCGAGGAAGGAACGCCGGTCGTTGAGATTCGCCGCAAGGCGGGGATCAGCCAGGCGACCTACTTCAACTGGAAGAAGAAATACGCGGGGCTGATGCCATGGGAGATGCTGCAGGATGTCATCAAACGAAAGCTCTGAGGCCGGATCGGAAGCGCGAGATCATCGACGCTGTTCGGCAAGACTGGCAGGTGACGATCCGCAGGGCATGACCCTCGATGCCGAAGGAACATGCCGTGAAGAAGAGTCGATATACTGAAGAGCAGATTGCCTACGCGATGAAGCTGGCAGAGACGGGCACGCCGGTGGCGGAGGTGATCCGGCGGATGGGGATATCGGAGCAGACCCTTTACCGTTGGAAGAAGCTGTATGGCGGTTTAGGCGTTGGCGAGCTTCGACGGCTCAAGCAGCTGGAGGATGAGAATCGCCAGCTCAAGCGACTGGTGGCTGATCTCAGCTTGGACAAGCACATCTTGCAGGACGTGTTGTCAAAAAAGTCTGGGGCCTGCACACTTGGCCAGATAATCATGCGACATGGCCATCGTCACGCAGCTAGAGCGGACAAGGCAGATCGAAGGATATCGCCGACCTCACTCGGTTTTACCTCCCAAACCTTCTTTTCCCAAATTGCACTTTGAATGCCGAGTTCAGTTTCTTCGAAATATGCGGCACTTCCTGCGAGTTTGTGAAAATGGGATGCAAGCTCTTGGAGTGTCTCAGGCTGGAAGCGACCTTCACGTAATGCTCTCGAAATGGCTTCTGCAGTATCGCGCTTCCTACTGTAAAATCGTGCATTTAGATCGCCATTTGCGACCCCGTTTTCTGCGTCCGGGAGGGGCGCCGAACTGTCAGTAGCCCACTGTGATACTGCCGCAATCAGATCTCGCAAGCGCACCGGCTTTCCAACATGCGCCTGCATGCCGGATGCGAGACACAGCGCAATGTCATCCGCATGCGCGTTGGCCGTCAGCGCTACGACCGGTAATTTGGTTTCATCATATCCTGCAGCGCGGAGTTTCGTGGTTGCTGCCAGACCGTCCAAGATCGGCATTTGCATATCCATAAAGACAATGTTGTACGGCTGACCTGCCATTTCCGCAGCGTGGACCAAGTCAAACGCTTCACTTCCGTTCTCAGCAATATCAATTTCGTAACCAGCCTGAGCAAACATTTGCCGGATCAATATTTGGTTGATGTCATGGTCCTCTGCTACCAGAATTCGGGCGCCAATTCGTGGATTGATAGGATTGATGTCACGCGATTTGTCGTTTGACGTGTCTGCTTCAGATCCTTCGTGAGCCTCAATCAGGGGAAGCTGGAGAGTAAAAGTCGAGCCTTCACCGATTGCACTTTGACATTCGAGAGTACCGCCCATCAGAGTAGCGAGCTGCGCGCTTATAGTTAGCCCGAGACCGGTTCCACCAAAGCGGCGGGCAATCGAGTGATCGGCTTGGGAAAATTGTTCGAACACTTGTTCGATCCGATCAGGTGCGATGCCAATACCGGTGTCTGAAACAGAGATCACTAGCAGCCGTTTGCCGTTATTCTGTGCGTTGGTGGCAGTCACTTCGACTTTGCCACTTTCTGTAAATTTGAGCGCATTGCCTGTCAGGTTTAGGATGATCTGCCGCAGACGCAGAGGGTCCAACATAAGCCGCTCGGGCACGACGCTTTCAACCGTTAGAGAAAGGTCGAGGCCCTTGCCCTGCGCAACAGCTTCTAGGAGGCGGATGCTACCCTTGAGCTTGTGCCGAATATCGATCGCTTCGTAATTGATCGCGCTTTGGCCTGCTTCGATCTTCGCCATATCGAGAATATCGTTCAAGAGGCGCAGCATCGAGCGGCCAGAATCAGCAATAAGTTCAGCCCGTTCACGCTGAATTTCTGAGAGCTCTTCTGAAAGGAGCAACTCGGTAAATCCAATCACACCGTTCATCGGCGTGCGGATTTCATGGCTCATATTCGCTAGAAATGATGATTTGGCTTCTGCAGCTGCCTCCGCAGCACGCTTGGCATTGCGAAGTTCGGATTCAAGTGCTTTGGTTTCACCGACGTCTCGCAGCGAAGCGATTATTTCAGTGGGCTCACCAGAAGATTGGCATCTGACAAGTCCACAATTCG
>JAHEAW010000056.1 GCA_024642545.1 Erythrobacteraceae bacterium | reverse complement strand
GAGAGACCGGCTCGACGAGGCCAAGCTGACCGCGTGGATGGAAGCCAATGTTGATGGCTTCACCGGGCCGCTGACCATGACCAAGTTCAAAGGCGGCCAGTCGAACCCGACGTACCGGGTCGATACACCTGCGACATCCTATGTGCTGCGCCGCCAGCCATTCGGCAAATTGTTGCCATCGGCCCATGCGGTTGACCGGGAATATAAGGCGATGGCGGCGCTGTATCCGACCGGCTTTCCGGTTCCGCGCGCATATGGGCTGTGCGAAGATGCAGAGGTAATCGGGTCAAAGTTCTTTGTCATGGGCCTCGCCGACGGACGCAGCCTGTGGAACGGCGCGCTGCCTGTTTGTACGCCGCCACAGCGCCGCGAAATCTATCACGCGATGATCGACACAATGGCCGACCTGCATCTGCAGGACCCCAATGCCATCGGACTTTCCGATTTTGGGAAACCAACCGATTATTGTGCGCGTCAGATTGCCCGCTGGTCCAAACAATACAAATTGTCTGAAACCGAGGTGATCCCGGAAATGGACCGGCTGATCGAATGGTTGCCGACGACCATTCCGCCCCAGCACGGCAATGCCATCGCACATGGCGATTACCGGCTCGACAATATGATCTTCCACAAGACCGAACCGCGGGTGATTGCAGTACTCGATTGGGAATTGTCGACGCTCGGCGATCCGATCGCTGATTTTTCCTATCTCATGCTCAACTGGGTCAACCCGCCCGACGGGCGCGCCGGGATTGGCGGGCTCGACCACTCTGCGCTTGGTATTCCGACCATGGAGCAGGCGGTGGAACGCTATGTCGCGCGAACCGGTTTCCCGGTACCGCCAATGGATTGGTATTTCGCTTTCAACCTGTTTCGCCTTGCAGGTATTATTCAGGGGATCAAGAAGCGCGTGATCGACGGAACGGCTTCAAGCGCGCATGCCAAGGAAATGTCTGACCGGGTCGGCCCGCTGGTTGAACGCGCGTATCACTTTGCCCAGCAGGCGGGGCTGAAATAGCGGAATCAGAACTGGCGTGACCAGCTGATGAGCGCACCCTTATCATCCCCGATCGCAGCATAATTACCGGGGTCCTTTCGGTAAAACAGACTGGCAGCAGCCTGTCCGTTCAGGATCACGCCGCGCCACGCCAGCTCGCCCATAATCTCCCGCCCAGTTGGTGTCAGGGTAATTCGGTCAATTCCGTAAAAGGGAGTCTGGCTGGCGTAATCATAACTGACCGGCAGGTGGAGGTTGATTCCTCCACCGCTGACACGCAGTGGTTGGGACAGTCGCAAACCAATCGCATCCGCTGGCTGGAAAGTGCTGCTGCGCGTCACATCGAGTGACCAGGCGGTGCTGCTGAAATTGGAACCGGTGGCGATTGTTCCGCCGCGTAGCGCGTGGGTATACCCCTGACGAAAGGCACCACCGAGCCGCCAGTATGAAGAAAGCGCCAACCCCAGACTGGCATCAGCAAACAGCGTGTCCGCGCCGGAAACCCCAAGCGCATCATTGAAAGCTGCGCCCAGAACCGTGGCGCCTTCATGCATCCAGCTCAAGCCAAGTGCAGTTTGCACCGGTCCGAACTGGCGATCCGCGCTGATGGCAAAGCTTTGCAGTGCACGGCGCCTGCGCCATTGCGGATCAGGATTGCGCGGGTCGATTTGGCGGCCAAGCCATGCCTCGCCGCTTTCGCCGCTGAAGGTCAGCCCCCAATCACCCCATTGCTGGCGCAGCGCGATTGAGGCATCGGTTCCGCGCAGGAACCCGCTGTCAGCAGCAGCGCTGCCGGCAATCAGGAACGCCGGGCGGGATTGCCCCTGCATCCGCGCGACCATGCCGCTTGCTCCTTCTGACAAGGCAAAGCCGAATTGGGTGGAGGGTGAAATCTGCAGCGCAACCCGGGCCGCCAGCACCCGCGCGGCCTGCGCATCAGCCGGGGAAAGACGCAGCGGCTGCAACGCTGCCTGATCTTGCGCCTGCCCATCTGAATTGCTGATGGTAAAGGCCAGCGAGACAGCGCCGGATCCCACCGCAATGCTGCGGTTTTGGCTCTCTACTGCGCCCAGGAGTTTGGGTTGCAGCGCAGCGCCAGCCAGCTGGCGGCCAAGGTCATATTGATAGGCCCGGCGATAACCATCGGTTACAATCGCCTGAAGGGTCTGCTGGGCCAGAGCATCACCCATCGGAGCTGAAGCGATCCCGGCCATGCTGCCAAGCACCACTGCGGTCGTTCCGCCCGCCAAGGTTGTGGTGCCTTGCGGCGCAAGCGCATTGGCAATGTCGAGAATGCCGCGCCCATAAGTTGCATCTGGCCCGACAGTCCCTGCATCGCGCGCGGTCTTGAGCAGAATTTCGACAATTTGCGCGCCAGTCAGATTGGGAAATGCCTGCGCCAGCAAGGCCACTGCACCGGCCACTTGCGGCGCGGCAAAGCTGGTGCCCGAAAAGACGGTCACAAACTGGTTTCCGCTGGCATCAGTAGTGACTTGCAGAACACCGTTCTTGTAAGTGCAGCAAATATCCTCCCCTCGAGCGGAGAGGAACGACGCGGCCGAATTGCCCGCACGGTTGCTGAAACTAGAAAACACGCCGTTGCTATTGACCGAACCAACAATGATCACATTGGCCCCGCCAGCTGCGAGCAACCCGGTCGCGAAGGGATCGGGCTGGTTGGGGTCCAGCGCAGGATCGGTCGTAGCGCCGTCATTTCCAGCAGATACGATAACCACCACGCCCGCAGCAGACGCCCGCCCAACGGCATCGGTCAGCACCTTGGTCGGCGTGCCTCCGCCCAGGCTGATATTAATCACGGCTGCACCTGCCGCTACCGCCAAATCGACACCGCGCGCAATATCGCTGTCAAGAAATGCGCACCCATCAAGACTCGTGGTCGAGTTGGTCGAACAACTGCCCGGCTTGTCAGCGCGGAAAATATCCAGCGTTGCCTGATAAGCAATTCCAACAACGCCCTTGTTGTCGAGCGCGGCAGCCGCGATCATGGCAACATCGGTGCCATGATCATCAACCGCATTGATCCCGCGATTTCCGGCGACATCGGCAGATGCCGTATCGATCCGTCCTGCAAATTCAGGGCTGGTGGTATCGATTCCGGTATCAATGACCGCAATCTTCACTCCCGCCCCGGCAATGCCTTTAGTCCAGGCGGTAGGGGCATTGTGAAATTGCGGGCCATCCGACCGCCGGACTTCGGCCGTATCGAAATTGGTCGGCGGAGGCGTGGGAGTTGGGGTAGGGGTTGGGGTTGGGGTTGGGGTTGGGGTGGGTGTCGGGCCCGGTGTACTTATCACGCTATTGCCGCCGCCCCCGCCGCATGCAGAGAGCAGACCCAGCACCGCCACTGCGCAGGCAAGGTGCATCTGCCGGGCGAACCTGTCAGTGGCGTGCATTTTCGACCCTCATTCCGCAAAGTGCGATAACGCCCTTGTGCTTCGCCAATAGCCTAATGGTCAAATGGTAACTTTTGACTGAATGGCCCGCTGGCCTCTATCACAAACCCACCGTCAGGCTGTCATGTCTTGCCCGCTGCGGGTCGGCGCTGTAGCAGCCACTGGATTTCCTTTACCTTCAGATCAGGCGTAGTCATGACCGATTCACTTGCAGCTGCCATAGAAACCGCTTGGGAGAGCCGCGCTGACGTGAGCCCGGAAAGCACCGAAGTGGGCGAAATTGTGCGCGCGGCGCTCGACTTGCTCGATAGCGGTAGAGGCCGCGTGGCAGAGCCTGATGGCGCCGGCGGCTGGATCGTCAACCAGTGGCTCAAGAAGGCAGTGCTGCTATCCTTCAGGCTGAACGACAATACCGTCATGGACAGCGGGTCCGCCGGGACTCCGGCGTTTGACAAGGTTCCGTCCAAATTCCGTGACTGGGACGATGCTCGCTTTCGGGTCGCTGGTTTCCGGGTAGTTCCCGGCGCGGTTGCACGGCAAGGCTGCTTCATTGACAAAGGCGTGGTTCTGATGCCCAGCTTCGTCAATATCGGGGCCTATGTCGGCGAAGGGACCATGGTTGATACCTGGGCCTCGATCGGCAGCTGTGCCCAGATTGGCAAGTATTGCCACATTTCTGCCGGTGCAGGGATTGGCGGAGTGCTGGAGCCGATGCAGGCCAACCCAACAATCATTGGCGACAATTGCTTTATCGGCGCGCGCTCGGAAATAGTCGAAGGCGTCATTGTGGGGGAAGGCTGTGTGGTTTCGATGGGAGTGTTCATCACCCGTTCGACCAAAATCGTCAATCGCGCGACAGGCGAGATCATCACCGGCCATATCCCGCCCTATAGCGTGGTCGTTCCCGGAGCTTTACCGGGCAAGCCGCTGCCCGATGGCAGCCCGGGTCCTTCGCTTGCCTGCTCGGTGATCATCAAGACTGTCGATGAACAAACGCGGTCAAAAACCGGGATCAACGAGCTGCTGCGTGAATGACAACCGCCGCAAACGGAACCATAGGCACACACGACCGTAGAGTCTTCAGGCAACTGCAAGATTATAAGGGTATGCGTGATGGTACAGCACGGCAACAAGGTGCATCTGACGACAGACGAAGTGCGCGGCGCGCAGACTCCGGGGGTTATGCGCTGGGTGCTGGGCGTAAGCCTGCTGCTGGCAATAGCGCTGCTGTCAGCCATCTGGATTACCGGTGCGCTCAACCATGAAGGTGACCGGCCCAATGTCGAAAATAATGTCGCGCTGCAGACACAAAACGATTCGAGCGTGGCGGTTGATACTTTTGCCAATGATGAAGGTGCAGAGGTCAAAACACCCGTAGACACACATCCCGTCATGCAGGACGGGGTCGAAGTTATTCCTAACGCTGCCCCCAAGAATTAGACTGGAAGGTTAGTCCGCGGCGGGCGTCTCGATCGGCGGCTTGCTTGTCTGGCTGGCAGCATAGGCTTCCGCAGCACGCATGACCCGGAACATATTGCCAGAGGATATCTTTTCCAGATCTGCTTTGGAATAACCGCGCCGCGCCAGTTCAGTGAAGAGCGCGGGATAGCCTGACACGTCCTTCATTCCCTCCAGCGTTGTTTCAATCCCGTCAAAATCCCCACCGATGCCGATATGGTCGATCCCGGAAATGGTCCGGATACGGTCAATATGGTCCGCCATGTCGGCCAAAGTTGCGGCCGGAACAGGGTGCGCCCTGTCCCATTTGCCCAGCCCCTCGGTGACCTGATCTGGCGCGCCCGGATAGAGGCTGGCAAGCCGCGCCTTTTCGCCCGCCCGGTCTGCCAGATATTGGCGCACAGTTTCCTTTACGAAAGTGGGATAAGACACCACCATCACAATTCCGCCATTGCCGGGCAAACGGCGCAATACGCTGTCGGGCACATTGCGCGGATGACCGTCGATACCGCGCGCGCCGGAATGGCTGAAGATGACCGGAGCCGCCGCCACATCGAGCACATCCTGCATCGTCATCTCGCTCACATGGCTGAGATCGACCAGCATTCCCAGCCGGTTCATTTCCTGTACGACCTTGCGCCCGAAATCGGTTAACCCGTTATGTGCGGGCGCATCGGTGCTGCTGTCTGCCCACGGCGTATTTTTCGAATGGGTCAGCGTCATATAGCGCGCACCCAGCGCATACGTCTGGCGCAATACTGCGAGGCTCGAGCCAATTGAGTGGCCACCTTCCATGCCGATCAGCGACGCAATCTTGCCTTGCTTCATCGCGGCCTGAACCTGATCCGCAGTAAGCGCGAGCGCCATGTCATCCGGATATTTCGCGATCAGCCGCTTGGCGACGTCGATCTGCTCCAGCGTTGCTTGCACTGCCTGCGGTTCCGGCAGATTGGCCGAGACATAGACCGACCAGAATTGTGCGCCGACCATGCCCTGATGCAGCCGCTGAAGGTCGGTCTGCATCGGCGGATTGGCCGCGTCGCCAGCAGTTCCGACTGAAGTTGTGTCGGTGAAATCAAAATCAGCCAGTATGTCCTTAAAGCGTTCCCGCAGCTGTTCGGGCACATCATTATGGCCGTCCCACACCGGGGCTTCTGTCAAGGCGGCGCTGGCCACCTCTTGAGCGGTTTGCGCCTGTGCCGGCTGCGCCAAAACCAGCAGCGGCACCATCAAAGCCCAATTCTTCATGACATAACCCCTGAGGCCACCAGACGGAAAAACAGCTATTCCCTTGGTTGATGATCCATGGTCTAGATCGCTGATGGAAAGAACACCATGAAAAAGCTGACGCTGCAGCTGCTTGCTGCTTTCTACGCGGCTGCAGGATATTTCCACCTGACTCATCCCGCGCCGTTTCTCAGCATTACACCTGGCTGGGTACCATTGCCACACGCGGTCATATTCTGGACCGGGATTGCGGAATTGCTCGGCGCGGCCGGACTGATCCAGCCATGGTCTGCTCCCCTGCGCAAAGCAGCCGGGATCGGACTTGCACTTTATGCACTATGTGTCTGGCCGGCAAATATCCATCATTTTGCCATGGATATGGCACGGCCCGACCATGGCTTTGGGCTGGCCTATCACATCCCGCGCATGTTTGCGCAGCCGGTCATCATCTGGCTGGCCTTGTGGGTTACCGGGGTGACAGACTGGCCAATGCGCCGCAAGGGCTTATGAAAAAGGGGGCAAGCCGCAACCCGCCCCCTCCTTCGTAAATCACTTGGATGGTCAGGTAAGGTGCTTAGACACCGCTGCAGTCATCTTGAACATGGAAATCTGGGCACTGCCGATCACCGCGCCAAGCTTGGCGTCAGGATTGATCTGGCGCTTGTCCTTGCTGTCCTGCAGGCTGTGAGCCTTGATATATTCCCATACTTTGGATGTGACCTGTGCGCGGGTCATAGGACCCTTGCCAATCACATTTTCCAAAGCACCCGACAGTGTCACGGGTTTCTGCAGAGCATTATTTTTGCCAGCCATTTTATGGTCCTTTCGTACTTGGCGTATTCAACCTGTTGGCGCGCCCAGAAAGCTGAGCCCGCGGTTCACATCACTTCCTCGTCCCACGCTTCTTCATCGTCTTCGTCATGCCGGGCGTAGGTCCCGGTAAGCATTGCTGCCCCAATGACATGGCCCCGCATGGCCACCACCAGTTCATCCTTGCCTGCACCCGGCATCAGGGTGAGCGGCAAGTCTAGGGCAAATATCTGGAAAACATAACTGTGCGGCACATCATCAACCGGCGGATCGGGCAGCAGCCATTCGGAATTCTGATGTGCATTCTTTCCCACGCGCGGCGGAATTTCGCCTTCCAGCAGCTTACCCTTTTGCGCGGGCAGGCCCCAAACCAGCCAGTGGCAGGTGGGCGGCGCAGATGCGTTATGGGCATCTTCGACTATAATCACCAGTTCTTGCGTGCCAGGCGGAGGGGCATTCCATTCGAGCGGAGGGGCAACCGCATCCTCTTCCTGGGCCGTAAAGCACGGGTCAAGCTCGCCGCCATCAGCAAAGGCTGGACTCGTCAGCGCGAACCCGCTGCGCCCGAACTCACGTTCTCCGGCAAGCGAGGCAATCAGCAATTGACCTGCTCCGGCAGAGGCATGATTGATCGCTGCAGCAAGCCAGGCAGGAACTGGTTCAGACATTAAGGACATTCTCCCTCGTGGAGAGAGACTCTAGGCTGATTGCCGCTCTGCTGCGAGGGTAGGGGGAGGAAAAATTCAAGGTTTTCCACCGAAGCGGGGCAAAATTACGGTCAAATTCGCACTATTCCCATCCGTAAACAACAATTTGGCCGCTTCTGGCTTGCTCACTATCGGTTCAGGCGGCAAACTCGCTACCGTCTCTACGTGACCGGACAATCCGGCAACAGGAACAAATCAGGAGTCTGGGTATGATGCGGATCGGTCGCACGTCGCTTTCCATTGCCATGGCAGGAGCCTTGGCTACGGGCCTTTCAGGGTGCGGTGGCAGCAGTTCAGGCGGCGGCCAGATCAGCGCCACGCCAACACCCACAGCCACTCCTACTCCGACATCTTCCACCGCCTGCACGCTCGCGAAGCGCCAGCAATTTGCCTATGACGTGCTCAACGAATGGTATCTGTTCCCGACCTTGCTCGACACCACCGTCAACAAAGCCAATTATACTGACGTGCAAAGCTATATCGATGCGCTGGTTGCTCCTGCCCGTGCCCAGTCAAAAGACAGGCACTTCACTTATCTCACCTCGATCGCACAGGAAAATGCCTATTACAGTTCCGGTTCTACTGCAGGTTTCGGGATCCGTTTGGGATATGATACCAGCGCCAATAGGGTGTTTGTAATTGAAGCGTTTGAAGAAGGTCCTGCTTATCCGGTCGGCTTTGACCGCGGGGTGGAACTTCTGGCGGTTGGCCCGACCAGCAGCAGCCTGCAGACAATTTCCTCGCTGATGGCGACGGGTGGTCCGCAAGCCGTGATTGACGCGCTTGGCCCATCTGATCCGGGCGTGACGCGGGTGTTCAGCATTCGCGACAATGCGGGGATCACGCGTGAGGTCACGGTTTCCAAGGCCGATTATCCGCTCAATCCGGTATCGACCCGATATGGCGCCAAAATCATCGACAATGGCGGCACGAAAGTGGGTTATATCAATCTGCGGACCTTCATTGACACTGCTGACCCGGAACTGCGCAGCGCGTTCGCCAACTTCAAGGCGCAGGGCGTTACACAGGTCATCATTGACCTGCGATATAATGGTGGCGGGCTGGTCAAGATTGCTGAATTGATGGGCGATCTGATGGGCAGCGACAAGGTCGGCAAGATCTTCAGCTACACCACCTTCCGCGACAGCAAGGCGAGCAACAATTCAAACTACAGCTTCACCAGCCAGCCGGAGGCGATCGCGCCGATGAAGATTGCCTTTATCGGCCGCGCGGGAACTGCATCGGCGAGCGAACTCGTGACCAATGCCTTTATTCCTTATCTCAACACTAATATGGCGCTGGTTGGAACCAACACCTATGGCAAACCGGTTGGCCAATATGGGTTTGATTTGACCGCTTGTGATGACCGCTTGCGCGCGGTGACATTCAAGACGGACAATGCCAATCACCAGGGTGAGTATTTCACCGGCCTGGCAACTGTGGTGCCCAATACCTGCGCCGCCAACGATGATATAAGCAAGCAATTGGGCGATCCTGGCGAAGCTTCAGTCGCCACCGCACTGAGCTTCCTTGCCGGACGTAGCTGCACCCCGATTACCGCTACCTCCGGTACACAAGGCACGGCCAGTGTGAAACCAGCGCGCAAATTGCTGCAGCCAACCATGCCCAACACAGCCCAGCGCGAAGTGCCGGGGCTTTTCTGACAAGATTTGAAATATGCCGGAGCTCAAGGGCAACGCGCCGCAAGAGTGGAGATTATTCGGCGGGTTCGGTCGCTGCAATAGACGAGGCCGTGGCGCGCTGCTCGGCCGCAATGGCTTCTGCTTCGCGGCGCTCGGCACGGGCCCTGTCAGCGATCTTGCGTTCGCGGTCAGTTTCGCGCGCACGGTCAGCCATTTCGCGCCAAGCCGCTTCAGAACGAAGTGCACGGTCACGCACATTTTGGAGCGACGCTTCGGCTGCTTCTTTGGCAGCAGCATCGGCGCGTTCCTGATAGAATTCGAAAGACTGGCTCATTCGGCACTTTCCCGGGAGGTCGTTTTTCAGGGGGTAGACGAAGTCAGAGATTTAGGGGCAGCAGCGCATAGCCGCTGCCCCAGATCCGATTGGCAGCGTTACGCGTTGGTCAGATTGACCGCCGACGTCTTGCCATTACGGCCGGTTTCCAGCTCGTAATTGACCCGCTGTTCCTTATCCAGCGTCTGCATACCTGCAGCGTGGACCGCAGTGATGTGCACGAATGCATCGTCGCCGCCGCCTTCAGGCTGGATGAAGCCGAAGCCTTTGTCGGTATTGAAGAATTTTACTGTTCCGGTAGGCATTATGTTTCCTTTCGAGAAACGGGGTATTCCCGGCGCAGAATTGCTGCCGGGGTATGCTTCAGGTCGTTTCGAGAAAGGAAGTCGTCGCTGTTGAGCCTGTGTTACCACAGGACCGGTATCGCCGAAGTCCGTCGTGTAGTCGACGTCAGCCATACGGCAATAGCACAGCTTTGCGTAAAACCATAATGTAAACGCAAAATGTCCCGCTTCGGCCCGCTTGCATGAATAAGGGATAAGGTGGGGGCGGGGCCAACGCGCACCGGCCCCACCCTGTTCATGCCGGTCGATGGACCGCCTATGGCATCAGCACGTTGTCGATCACATGTACCACACCGTTGGAAGCGCGGATGTCAGTTGCGGTCACCATTGCCGTGTTGCCTTTGGCATCAGTCAGCTGAATGGTGTCACCGGCCATCTTGGCGGTCAGCTTTTCGCCGTTGACAGTCGTCAGCGTTGCAGTGCCCTTGCCATCCTTGATCAGCCCGGCCAGCACAGTCGCATCATCATCGCCTGCAATGACATGGTAGGTCAGGATTGCAGCCAGCTTGTCCTTGTTTTCAGGCTTGGTCAGATCGGCCAGCGTGCCATCGGGCAGTTTGGCAAAGGCTGCATCGGTTGGTGCGAACACTGTAAACGGGCCCGGGCCGGACAGTGTGCTACCCAGATCAGCGGCCTTCACTGCAGTCAGCAGCGTAGCAAAGTTGGGATTTGACTTGACCACATCGACAATAGTTCCGGCAGGCGCTGGGGTCGCATCGGCGGATGGCTGATCGGTTGCCGCCGAAGTGTTTGCAGCATCTGGCTTGGTGCCAGAGCAGGCGGCTAGCGACATGGCTGCTGCAGTGGCCAGCGTCAACGATAGATATTTCATGCTTTTTCCTTAGTTAACTCGGGGGGAGATCAAGCGCGCTGAAATGCGCAGAATCAGGCGCATCCGTATGATAAGCATGCGCCGTCCCCTAAATGATTGACTGACAGATGTGGTTCCGCCGCGCAGATAAATTGCGTTGGGACGCTCTATGATGTGGGTGAAGCGCTGGCGCCACCAGCGGGCAATGCAGCTGGGTGGGCATCGCTCCACGCGCAACCTTCGCGAATGTCCTCGCCAAGGCGCAAGGTTGAGGTCAACGGATAGACCTTGTCTGACATCTCGTCGCTGCACACTCCCGGGGTAATTGTCAGATCAAATGGCTGGCCCGCAAGCGCACCCGAAAAACCGAGCCCGTGATTTCCGGCAAAGCGGCTGACGCTGATCACTGTCCCTTCCGGGTGCTCCGGCGTAGTAAAACGCAGCTGGGCCCCTTCGATCTGGCCGCTCCAAAAAGGTTCGGTTCCGACAAAATAGATCGCTTCAGAAGGAGCAATATCGCTAAATGGCCTGGTTTTTACCGCATGCTCTGCAGCGTCGTCCCCTTGGCAACCTGCCAACAGCAACGCCGACGCACAGCCAAGCAGGAAGCGAGTGGGTGCGGCGATCATCATCCCGTCTCATGCCGCAGCGCGTTGTGCGAAGCAACCATCTGCATTGACGCATTGCCCGCCGCGCCGCACATTCACAGATAATGGCAACGCAGCTTATTATTTCGACTCTGATGGTGCTCCTGTCGGTTGCCATTCACGGCGGCGGGCTGATGCTGCTGGGGCGTATTCTGCGGCTGGAACAGCATGAGGAAGCGCAAACCCATGTTTCGCCTGTTTCACTGCAAGGCATGGCTGCGACATTCGTGGTCGTGCTGGGCCTGTTCGCACTCCACGGGCTGGAAATCTGGCTTTACGCCGGGCTTTACCTGCTGCTCGGCGCGTTGCCCGATTTGCAAACGGCGGTCTATTTTTCGACCATCACTTATTCAACCATTGGCTATGACGATCAGGGCATGGCGAAGGCCTGGGCGCTGATTGCCGCGATCGAAGGGATCAATGGCATCTTGCTGCTTGGCTGGTCCACTGCTTTCTTCGTCTCACTCGCAGGCCGGCTTCGTCCGCACTAGCATTTGCGGCGGAGCTGTTTGACCGCTCCAGGCTAAAGGCGTATTTTCCAGTCACCGGGGGCCGCGCAATTAGGCGCCCGCAGTTTGATCTGGCGCAATGACATGCGGGCTGCCGCTGCTCCACAATTGGAGCGACAGCCAAGGAGGCATGCCATGATCGATATTGACCTGTCCGATCCGAAGATCGCCATTCTGCGCCCGGAAGGCGCGCTAAGCGTGGAAGATTTCGACGCGCTCAATGCGGCGATCGACACGCATATCAACCAAACCGATACTGTCCCCAATCTGGTCATTCGGCTCGACCGTTTGCCGCACTGGGACAGTCTGGGCGCGCTCAGCCGCCACTTCCATTTCGTGAAACTGCACCAGAAGGTGGTGCGCAAGGTCGCAATTGTGGGAGATTCCCCGCTGCTAGCTTTGGCCCCGGAAATCGCCAATTATTTAGTCAATGCGACCATCCGCCACTTCCCCGATCGCAAACTTGAAGATGCCAGGGAATGGGCACGCAGTGAGGCGGATGATCCCGGCCACTTCGAATTAATCGCGGGGCTCCCGCGCGACGTGATTGGCGTGCGCGCCATCGGCATGATCACCGCGCAGGATTATCAGGATACGCTGATACCACTGGTGGAACAGAAGTTGCAGGAACACGACAAGCTCAAATGTCTGGCCGTTCTGGACGAGCATTTTGTCGGATATTCAGGCCATGCCGCGTGGGAGGACGTAAAGCTTGGGCTGCGCCATCCGCTCAGCTTCACTCGCTGCGCGCTGGTGACCGACATCAGCTGGGTCACCAAGGCTGGCCGCTTGCTAGCCCCGCTGATGCCATTTGCCTTCAAGGCCTTCCCACTGGCAGAGCTGGAACAGGCGAAGAGCTGGGTAAAGCGGTAGTGAAGAGCTTAGTTGGAAGGGGCCTCTTCTGGATTGGATTGCTCTAACGAGCTTTAATGCCCTCCATCAGCTCGCGCTGCTGGCTGTGAATGGGCGCCCGCGGAGCCACAAATAAAGCGCAAAGCCTATCGCCACGCCAGGCACCATACCCAACACGATGCAAGCCCAGCCGTGGCGGACTTGCAGGGTACGGCGTTCGTGGATGATCCATGCCGTGAGGATTACCCAGCAGGCGAGCGTATCAGCCGAATAGCCACTCGCGTAGGGATTGACGAATCCCGCCGCAAAAGCGCCGATTACATCTGGTCTGGCAAGCAGTGGTGGAGTTACCACCACCGCAAAAACCGCAAGAAATACCAGCGCCGCCAAGCCGATCACTGCTTTGAAAATACGGTCGCCCATCGCATTTTTCCCGTTGTCAGCGCAAACCCATGCAAGCGCATGCTCCCTAGACTATCGCTATTGGTGCGCCGCGCCTAGCGTCTACCGCGTTCAAGCCTTGCCAGCAGGACGCGGCTTGCGGGAATCAGTTGTGCGGAATTCAGCGTGCTAGCCTCATGCGCTACCCCCGCTGCGGCAGAGCAGAAATGTGCGGGCGAGCGCTGGTTGGCAAAGCGGTTGTAGAGCCGGGTCTGCTGCGTATCGAAACTGCGCCCCCCGTGCCGCTTCTCTGCACTATAGGTCGCGGCCAGCAATTGCTTATGCCGCGCGAGTGTGCGCCGGTAATCGTTGGTGAGACCGCGCGTGCGGCGGCATTGCAGCGCCGCAACGTTTAGCCCGACGCGCATCTGCCAAAGTTCGCTGCCACCCGAAGTGGCCGGAGCGCTGACAGCATAGCGGGGCGCAGCGCCGCTCGATTTGGGGGAATTCACCGAGGCGCAGCCACTCAGCAATACCCCTGCTGCCAGCACCGCCCAACCCACTCGCACTATGCGACCACGCAATTCCATCCAAACCCTCCGCCAAGACTAAGGCCCAGCTGAAGCGCATAATGGTTACTTTCAGGTCAACGCTGCGACAGGTCGTGATGTGAATAGGACGGGCCGCAATAATGGTTAGCCAGGATTGCCCGGAAGGCCCGGAATACCTTCCAGCTCGACCCAATTCTGCTTGCTATCGGTCCAGAACTGGACCTGCGGGGTGAATGAGGAAGTATCATCGAGTGTGCCTGCCTTGATGAACAGCAAGTCTGGCTGCGACGGCACACGGGTGAACATGGGCGAACCGCAAGTCGGGCAGAACTGGCGGTGAACCTCACCGCCGCTGGTCCCCTGATCGATGTAAGTGCGCACTTCGCCGTCGGTACTAACTGCTGCAAACGGAACGCCGATCAGCATCGACCAGCCGCTACCTGCCTGGCGCTGGCAATTCTTGCAATGACACACCGCCTGCATCAGCGGCTCGTCTTCGAAACTATAGCGCACCGCGCCGCACAGGCAGCCGCCGGTTGTTTGTGTCGTCATGCCTCATCTCCCTTGCTTTACGGCAAGAATGTAAAGCGCAGGCTGCATGGAACAAGTAGCGCAATGATGAGGGGCTTAGGCCTGGCCGGAAGTCTCCTTCCGCCCCGAAAGTCGGCGGTGATTGGCCGCAACGCGCCGTCGATAGGGTTGCAGCGCGGTCCGGGCGGTGGTCGTTAGTCCCATCGGTGTGGCCATCGGAATGCGCATTGCGGCCTCGATCGTGGCGTCGATCTTTTCAGTCACCATTGTATGGGCTTCCCGGTGCGCCTTGCCGCCCCCGCCCATCAGCACCAGCGTCCGCATCCGAATTACCGATGCGGAGGTCAGGTACAGATCATTCGCCTGTGCGAATAGCCGGGTCCATTCAAAGAACGGATTGGGAAATGGATATTTGGAACGGCTCAAGTTGCGTCCTCCACGGGCAGATAGAGGTGGTCGCCCATGTCCTTGTAGATCTTCGCCATCTCGCGCATACCTTCTTCTGCCGCAGCCTTGCTGGCTGCAGCAACTGCCGCACCTGACTGCGCACTTTCGAGGAAGCCGTCAGCGCTCTGGTTCTGTTTGCTGGCAAAGTCGCGCACCTCCTGACTGATCTTCATCGAGCAGAATTTCGGCCCGCACATGCTGCAGAAATGCGCGGTCTTTGCGCCCTCTGCAGGCAGCGTCTGATCGTGATATTCCTCTGCCGTGTCGGGATCGAGGCTGAGATTGAACTGGTCGCGCCAACGGAATTCAAACCGCGCGCGGCTGAGCGCATCATCGCGCAATTGTGCCGCCGGATGCCCCTTGGCAAGGTCCGCCGCGTGCGCCGCCAGCTTGTAAGTCACCACACCCACTTTGACATCGTCCCGGTCAGGCAGACCGAGGTGCTCCTTGGGTGTCACATAGCAAAGCATCGCTGTGCCATACCAGCCGATCTGCGCTGCACCGATGCCGCTGGTGATGTGGTCGTATCCCGGCGCGATATCGGTGACGAGCGGCCCAAGCGTGTAGAACGGTGCCTCGCCGCAGACCTGCAGCTGCTTTTCCATGTTCTCCTTGATCTTGTGCATCGGGACATGGCCCGGCCCTTCGATCATTACCTGCACGTCCTGTTTCCATGCGCGGTGAGTCAGCTCGCCCAGCGTATAAAGTTCAGCAAACTGCGCTTCATCATTGGCATCGGCAATGCTGCCGGGGCGCAGACCATCACCAAGCGAATAGGCAATGTCATAGGCCTTCATGATCTCGGTGATCTCATCGAACTTCTCGTACAGGAAGCTCTCCTTGTGATGCGCCAGGCACCATTTCGCCATGATCGAACCACCGCGCGAAACGATCCCAGTCACACGCTTGGCCGCCATCGGCACATAGGGCAGGCGCACGCCCGCATGGATGGTGAAATAATCGACGCCCTGTTCGGCCTGTTCGATCAGCGTGTCGCGGAAAATCTCCCACGTCAGATCTTCTGCCACGCCGCCGACTTTCTCCAGCGCCTGATAAATCGG
>JAHEAW010000055.1 GCA_024642545.1 Erythrobacteraceae bacterium | reverse complement strand
GAAGGCGTGAATATGTGCTTTATCGCAGCCGGCATGGGCGGCGGCACTGGAACAGGTGCAGCGCCAGTTATTGCCGAAGCTGCGCGGCGCAAGGGCGTACTGACGGTAGGTGTGGTGACCAAGCCGTTCCTGTTCGAAGGAACCCGGCGGATGCGGGCCGCCGAAGCGGGCATTGCCGAGTTGCAGAAGCATGTCGATACGCTGATCGTCATTCCCAACCAGAACCTGTTCCTGATCGCCAAGGCGGAAACCACCTTCAAGGAAGCGTTCCAGCTGGCTGACGAAGTGCTGCAGCAGGGCGTGCGTTCAATTACCGATTTGATGGTCATGCCCGGTCTGATCAACCTCGACTTTGCCGATGTCCGCTCAGTCATGAGCGAAATGGGCAAGGCGATGATGGGGACCGGCGAAGGCGAGGGTGAAAATCGCGCGCTGGAAGCGGCCGAACGCGCGATTGCCAACCCGCTGCTTGACGGAGTGTCGATGCAGGGTGCCAAGGGCGTGATCATTTCGATCATCGGCGGTGAAGACATGAAGCTGCTGGAAGTGGACGAAGCGGCCAATCACATTCGTGAACTCGTCGATGAAGACGCCAACATCATCTGGGGCTCTGCCTTCAACCCTGATCTTGAAGGCAAAATCCGCGTTTCGGTAGTCGCCACTGGGATTGAACAAAGCGGCGAAAGCTACGCTGGGGAATCCAGTTCCATGTCCCTGGCGGGATCGCGCGCACCCAAGCGCCCAGTGCTTGAATTGGCCGGAGAGGAAGAGCCGAAAGACGAAGATCTGCTGGAACTGGGTGCAGCCGATGAAAGCATGGATGAAAGCGTGGGCGGATTTTCCCAAACGGGCCATGACCTTGGCGAAGATGACGAAAGCGAGGCTGACGATGGCGATGATGGCGACGATGTGGATGGCATTGTCGATCCGCTTGCAGGGCTGCGCCGGGAAGGGCCAGAGGAAGACGATAGTGATCTGGAGCTGACTGAGCAGGCTGAGCCAAGTGAATACCCCGCTTATGGTGCAGGTGATGAGACATCTGCCGAGGAACAGCCGCTTGACCTTACGGCTGAAACGCTGGACGAGCCTGACTCTGAAGGCAGCGGCGGGCAGGATGAATTGCTGCTTGATGCAAACCGTCTGGCAGAAGAAGATAATCCGCTGCAAGCCAAGATGGGCCGTCGGCGCGGGTTGGTCGCGGGCGGAAGTGAAGATGCAGGCAATGCGCCGAGCAGCAACGCTGGCAGCACCTTGTTCGAGCGGATGGCCAATTTGTCGCGTGGGTCGGACACGCGCGATGAGGATGACGAGGACGAAGATGAGGATGGGGGCGGCAGCGCGCTGAATATTCCCCGGTTCCTTGGGCGGCAAAACAACCAATAGCGGCTTCCCGGCCAGCGGTCCTTGATCTCAATTCGCCGCACGGTGTAAACGGAGCATCCTGACTGCCCGGTTGGTACACTGTTCAGACATGTGCAAGCCATTAAGACGCGCGCTACAGCGACCGCGATACTTGAAGGAACGATTGGTTTGACAAAGCGCACCCAGCCTGTGCGGCGAATTTTTTTGTGCGGTACAGCCGCGCTGGGCGTTTCGGCAGTGGCGCTGTTCCCAGCTCCGGTGTCTGCCCAGACCGCCGATGTGCCGCCTTCGCGGGCTGTGGTGCAGCCCTTGCCGCCCGAAGGCATTGACGACCTTGATCAGGCGCTCAAGCAATTGGCCAAGGATCCGCATGATGTCGATGCGCTGATTGGGGCCGGCAATGCGTCGCTCAAGCTGAACGATGTTGATGCTGCAATCGGGTTTCTGGGCCGGGCAGATGAGCTTTCTCCAGGCAATCCGCGAGTAAAGGTTGGCTTGGCCGGGGCCTTCGTCAATTCGAAGCGTCCGCTCGAAGCGTTGCGGTTGTTTGATGAAGCTGAAAAAGCGGGTGCATCGACGTTGTCGCTCGCGGCAGATCGCGGCCTGGCCTATGATCTGGTGGGTGATCCGCTTGATGCCCAGGATCAATATCGCAAAGCCTTGTCAGTGCGCGGCAATGATGAGGTGATCCGGCGGCTGGCACTCAGTCAAGCGATTTCGGGCGATCAGGCCGCGTTTGAAAAGACGCTCTATCCCTTGTTGGTGAAGCGGGATTTTGCCGCTTACCGCACGCGCGCTTTTGGTCTTGCCATCCTGGGCCATGAAGAAGACGCGGTAAAAATCGTCGATGCAGTCATGCCCAAGGCGATGGCAGCGCAGATGACGCCATATTTGCGTTATATGCGGCGGCTGACCAAAGCGCAGCAGGCGGCTGCGGCCAACCTTGGCGAATTTCCGCGTGCCGCCCAAATTGGCCGGGATGACCCGCGCATTGCACAATATATAGCGCAGCGGCAAAGCGTTGCGGTCAGCGCAAAGCCGCCGATCGATACCCGTTTGACCCCAGCGGGTGAGCCACTGGGGCCCAAGCTGGCCAAGTCCGTGCCGCGCCGCCGTGCTGACCGAACAAGCAACATGCAGGCAGATGCCAAACCTGCTGCATCATCGCTGGCCGCAGTGGTGGAACGGCAAGCATCCCCTGCGCCAGCGGCTGCCGCGTCGGCCAACCAGGCAGAGCTGCCCCCTGTGACGCGAAGTGCGGCCCAAATTCCATCCAGTCCTGCCCGGCCAACTTTCGATCTGGCTACGGTTGCCAAGCCCGAAGCCGCGCCTGTTGCTCTGCCGTCTCAGGAGAGCACACCGCCGGTTGCCGCACAGCCCGTGCCGCCCCCCGCGCCGTCATCGGCGCCGTCTCCTGTACCCCCGCCTGCCAGAGTGGCCGATGCCTTTGCTGCTTTCGCCAAAGAAAAGCCCAAACCCGATCTCAATGGCGCGGTCGATATTTCGGTTATCAAGCCACCTCGCGAAAAGCCGCTCGAACCGGCAGCCAAGCCTGTTGTCAAGCCCGAGCCGCCGCGCAATCCCAGCCGGGTCTGGGTACAAGTCGCGACTGGGCGCAATCGCAAGGCATTGGCGTTTGATTGGCGCAAGATGATTCGGAAGAATGTCGATTTGCTGGGCAAGATGCAGCCCTATGTCGCAAAGTGGGGCCAGACCAACCGTCTTCTCACCGGGCCCTATCCTTCGGAAAAAGCGGCGCTTGATGCGGTCAAGGCTCTGAAGAAAGCCGGGCAGGACAGCTTCACTTTTACCAGTTCTGCCGGGGAAGAGATCGAATCCCTTCCATGAGCTGAACGGATGCGCGGCGAAGGCTCGGCTTTCTGGCGACGCAGTCTTTTGCACAGGCTTTGAACAGGCAAGTAGAGTTCTCCCCAATTGCCATCGGGCTGCGCATTGCGGAAGCGGGGGTAGACAAGGCATTTCCCGGCCAATGAAAAATCACGGGACGCACCAATGAGAGCCGGGCAATCAAACCAAGTCGTACGCGATGACGCCGCCCCGGTTGATATGCTTGCCGCCTTGTTCGAGGCGCGCGGCTGGCCCTTTAGCGCTGTGTCAGAAGATGAGATTTCAGGCGAGATCCAAGGGAGTTGGGCCAAATATCAGCTGCGCTGCATCTGGCGGGCGGAAGATAATGTTCTCCAATTGCTGTGCCTGCCTGATATCCGGGTAAGCGATGAGAAGCTCAAAGCGGCCTATGAACTGGTGGCGATGGTCAACGAACAGATGTGGCTCGGCCATTTCGATGTCTGGTCAAACGGCGGCGTTCTGCTCTACCGTCATGGGGCGATGCTGGGCGATGACGGGCTGCTCAGCCTGGATCAGGCGCAGGCATTGGTTGAAACAGCGGTTGAGGAATGTGACCGCTTTTATCCCGCGTTCCAGTTTGTTCTGTGGGGCGACAAGGCGCCGCGTGATGCGCTCGATAGTGCGCTTGTCGATGCAGCAGGCGAGGCCTAGACATACGGTTTCCTGCCACAGGGGCTGTTAGATGGACTTTCACAAAATCCTGATTGTCGGCTTCGGCACGATGGCGCGCGCGATGGTCGATGGCTGGCTCGCTGCGGGTTTGCCCGCGGCCAGTTTTACCGTCTATCATCCGCGTGGGACCGGCGTGCCTAAAGGGATCGCTGTGCGCACCACTTGGCCAGACGACAAATTTGATGCAGTCCTGATTGCGGTCAAGCCGCATAAACTGGCCGAAATCGCAGCGGGTCTGGAGCCGCTGATTGGTCCAGAAACTGTTCTGCTGTCAGTCCTTGCCGGGGTTCAGCTGGAAAGCCTGTCAGCGCGTTTCCCGCGCGGCGCCGGGCTGGTGCGATTTATGCCCAATCTGGCCTGTGCGCTTGGAAAATCGCCTAACGCATTGGCAGCAATTGGGCTGAATGCAGCGCAGCAGGGCTGCGTTACCAGGCTGGCTGAAATGTTGGGCAGCGCTGAATGGCTGGCCGATGAAACACAGTTTGATCTGGTTACGGCGCTTACCGGCTCTGGTCCGGCCTTTGTCTACCGGTTCGTTGGTGCATTGGCGGCTGCGGCCACGGAGCTGGGTCTAGAGCGGGTACAGGCAGACCGGCTGGCCTTGGCCATGGTGGAGGGGGCGAGCGCTCTGGCGGCCCGGTCTGACCTTACTCCTGCAGAGCTGGCGTCAGCGGTGGCTAGTCCGGGCGGGATGACGCAAAAGGGTCTCGATGTGCTCGATAATGAGCACACCTTGCAGGCCCTGCTCGCGCTTTGCTTGCAGGCAACGCGCGACCGAGGGGCCGAAATGGCGGCTGCCGTTCGCCAAGAGGGTTAATTTCTGCGTTCTGCAGAATGTTCGGTTTTCCTTGAATCTTGAGCAATCTGCTCCGATATTGAATTCAGAACCTGCGCCGATACGGCGTTGGAGCAAGGAGTAATATCACAATGGCAGATTGGAAAGATCCCCGGCCCACGCAGACGGGCTTTGGCGCGTCTCCCAGCCTGAACGGTGAAATCGCAGGCCGCGAAGTCTTTGACGCCGGTTTGCGGCAGCACATGCTGTCAATTTATAACTACATGGCATCGGGCGTGTTGTTGACCGGTATCGTGGCACTGCTGACCGCACGGTCTGGCCTGGCGCTCACATTTGCAACTGGCCCGCTGATGTGGCTTGTTGCGCTGTCGCCGCTGGCAATCGTATTTGCGATGAGCTTTGGTCAGAACAAGTTTTCGACCACCACGCTTCAGGCACTGTTCTGGGGCTTCGCAGTGCTCATGGGCTTGTCGATGTCGACCATATTCCTGGTCTACACAAGTGCTTCGATCGCGACGACGTTCCTGGCAACGGCGGGCGCCTTCGCTGGTCTCAGCCTGTATGGCTATACAACCAAGAAGAACCTATCGGCGATGGGTACCTTCCTGACGATGGGTGTGTTCGGCTTGATCATCGCAATGCTGCTGAATGCGTTCCTATTCAAATCGGTCGGCTTCGGTCTGGCAATCAGCTTGATCGGTGTGCTCATATTTGCTGGTCTGACCGCATGGGATACACAGAAACTGAAAGGCAATTATATCGCCATCCAGAATGCCAAGGTGACCAACCCGGCAATGGCACAGGCCTATCCGATGGGTAAAATGGTCGTGATGGGCGCGCTGACGCTGTATCTCGACTTCATCAACATGTTTCTGTTCCTGCTGCGCTTCATGGGCAATCGGAACTGACCATTTTGCGGGGGTTCCCGCAACTGGTCGCTTAAAGGACTCAGTCTATCGCTGCCCGGGGTGCCAAGTGCATCCCGGGCATTTTCTTATGCTAAGCTTCGTATTAGGGATATGCCTTCAGTCGATCGTAAGGCTGTTCCGATGATTACCTGAGCCGGGATAACCGGCGTTTTGGCCGGAGCAGCAGGGAGCCGCGTATCATGTTTGTGTTCAAGTCGACCATCGGGAAGCCCAACTGGGTCAGGTTTCGGACAATCTTCGCATGCAGCAGCATGGCAGCACTTGCGGCTTGTGCCACCTCGGCACCGCCGCCACCGCCCGCGCCGCAAGCGCAGGTACGCGCAGAGCCGATCGTGATTCCTGCACGGCCAACCCCGCCCAGCGGGGCTGTGTCGGCAATGACCATACCGTCGGTTGGGTCCGATGGGATCCGCCATACAGTGAATTACAATCTGACCTCGGCCCAGAAAATCTGGAACATGCGCTCGGCGCTGAATGTTGCCGCGCTGAATTGCCGGGAGAACGAATATGCCAGCGTCCTTGCGGCCTACAAATCGCTTCTGACCAGCAAGAAGCGCGATCTGGCAAATGCCAATCGCGATGTGGGCAAGGAATTCCGCGCTCGCTTTGGTTCCAGCGCGCGGGATGAGCAAGACCGCTACATGACGCAGGTCTACAATTATTTCGCCTTGCCGCCCGCGCAGCACCAGTTTTGTACTGCCGCCACCCAGATTGCTGATGAATGGTTGCAAACCTCGCCAAAGAATCTGACTGCCTTTGCTGATCACAGTCTGAAGAAGTTTGAGACAGTGTTCGAGAATTTCTTCCAGTCTTACGAGCAATATCGTACCAATTTGGCGATGTGGGATGCGCGCTACGGGTCAATGCCAGGGGTTAGCCCGGCCAGTTACAACACCAATGCCGTTTATCGCCAGGCAGGTGAAGAGACTGCTGCAAATTCGAATACCCCGCCCAGCAAATAACAAGTCGCGGGTCGCCAAATGTCTCCTGGTTTGGGGCTCCGCTCGGATTTCCGGGCGGAGCCCCAATCGTTTCTGCCTATTTGAATTGCGATAACAGGACTCGTCCGCAGGCCGCTTAGCCCCTATGGGGCGATCATGCATTTTCTCGATCAAGCCAAGATTTACCTTCGTGCAGGCTCTGGCGGCCCTGGTGCCGTCAGCTTCCGGCGGGAGAAATACGTCCAGTATGGCGGTCCCGACGGCGGCAATGGCGGCAAGGGCGGCGATATTATTTTTACCGCGGTTGAAGGGCTGAATACCCTCATCGATTTCCGTTACGCGCAGCACTTCAAGGCGCGCCGCGGCGGGCATGGCATGGGGCGCGATCGGACAGGTGCAGGCGCTGATGATCTGGTGATCGAAGTGCCTGTGGGCACCCAGGTCCTGTCCGAAGACAAGGAGGAGGTGCTTGCCGATTTCACCGAGGTTGGCCAAACGATCACTTTTATTGAAGGCGGCATGGGCGGGCGCGGTAACGCCAGCTACAAGACCAGCACCAACCGTGCGCCGCGCCAACACCAGGAAGGGGAGGTTGGCGCGGAGCTGTGGGTCTGGCTGCGGCTTAAACTGCTGGCCGATGTCGGCTTGCTTGGTCTGCCCAACGCAGGCAAGTCCACTTTCATCAATCAGGTGTCGAACGCGCAGGCCAAGGTCGGCGATTATGCCTTCACCACGCTCGTGCCCAAATTGGGTGTAGTGCGGCACAAGGCCCGCGAATTTGTGATCGCCGATATTCCCGGCCTAATCGAAGGCGCCGCTGACGGAGCAGGCATCGGCGACCGTTTTCTGGGCCATATTGAGCGCTGCCGGGTGCTGATTCATCTGGTTGACATTACGGGCGATGATCCAGCTCAGGCGATGCAAATCGTCAATGAAGAACTGGCTGCCTATGGAGCCGGGCTGGAAGACAAGGTCCAGTTGATCGCGCTTAACAAGGTTGATCTGGCCGACGCTGAACTGGTCGAAGGATTCGCCCGCGAATTGCAGGAAGCAGGGGCAGGCAAGGTTTTCGGTCTGTCAGGCGCGACCGGGCAAGGGGTGGAAGCCATGCTAGATGCAGTGCTGCAACATCTGCCCGACCGCACTTCTACCGAAACCAAGGGGCGCGAGCAGGAAAATACTTCCGAAGCTGCGCCCTGGTCACCACTTTGAGAGTAATGTTGTGGCCATTGCCGAACTGAAGCATCTTACTGATCCGGCTGTTACCCCGCGGCTGGTGATCAAGGTCGGCTCGGCGCTGCTGGTCGGCAGCGACGGTCAGCCGCGTCAGGAATGGTTGACGGGGCTGGTCGCAGAAGTGGCTGACTTGTGCGCGGCGGGACAACAAGTGGTGCTGGTAAGCTCTGGCGCGATTGCGCTGGGGACGGCCAAGCTGGGCCTCGCCAAGGGCGGGCGCAGCAGTCTGGCTGATGCACAGGCGGCAGCATCTGTGGGCCAGATCGCGCTGGCCGGATTGTGGTCAGCATTGCTCGCAGGTCATGGACTGACCGCTGCACAAATGCTGGTCACCTTGGGGGACCTTGAGGATCGGCGGCGTTATCTCAATGCCTCTTCTACGCTGGACCGGCTACTGGCGGCCGGAATCGTTCCCGTGGTGAATGAAAATGACAGCGTGGCAACCGAAGAGATTCGCTTTGGCGATAATGACCGGCTTGCTGCGCGGGTGGCGCAGGCGGCAGGCGCTGATGCGGTGCTGCTGCTGTCCGATGTGGATGGCCTGTATGACCGCAACCCTGCAGCCGCTGGCGCACAGTTGCTGGCGCAAGTAAATGGCGTCGATGACAGAATTCGCGCGATGGCTGATGGTGGGTCGTCCTCAGGGCTTGGATCGGGCGGCATGACGTCGAAATTGCAAGCCGCGGAGATTGCCGAACGGGCCGGGATTGCCCTTGCAATCATCAATGGTACCCGCAGTAGCCCGATCCGGACCGCGCTGGGCGCTTCATGCGGAACGCTGTTTCTGGCCCAGCGCAAGGATGCAGCGCGCAAGGCTTGGCTGGGTGGCCGGATTGGCCTGCGTGGTTCGGTAACAGTTGATGCGGGCTGCAGCGCGGCGCTTCGCAAAGGCTCCAGCCTGCTGGCAGCAGGCATTGTTGCAGTCGCGGGGGACTTTGTTCGCGGTGATGTGATCGCGGTGAGCGATGCTGCAGGCCGCGTAATGGCGCAAGGACTGGTTGAATATTCGGCGCCGGAATGCCGGGCTATAGCAGGGCTGCGGGCCGGAGTGCAGGAAGGCAAGCTGGGCTATGCGCCGCGCCCCGCGGTGATCCACCGCGACCACATGGTGCTGTTGTGAGTGCTGGCAGCAAACTTTTTGCAATCACCGGTGGAACCGGTTTTGTCGGCCAAGCTGTGCTGGATGTCGCCCAAGATGGCGGCGCGCAGGTTAGGGCGCTTGCCAGAAAGATTCCCGATGGACGCCCAGGGATCGATTGGGTGAAAGGCGATCTCTCCAACGCAGCGGCGCTTGCTGATCTGGTCGATGGTGCTGACGCAGTCATTCACATTGCTGCTCTGACCAATGCCCCTGATCCGGCTCAGTTTGCTATCGTAAATGAGGCTGGCACGCAGGCCGTGATCGATGCTGTGAGGCAATCCGGTGCCAAGCGGCTGGTGTTCGTCTCGTCGCTTGCAGCGCGCAAGCCTGAGCTGTCGGCTTACGGCGCATCGAAGGCACAGGCCGAAGTTCTGGTCAAGGCGAGCGGATTGGACTGGACTATTGTTCGCCCTCCTGCGGTCTATGGCCCGCGCGACAAGGACATGTTTGATCTGTTTGGCACGGCGCGCTTCGGCTTTGTACCCTTGCCGCCGGGCGGTGCGACATCATTGATCCATGTAGGCGATCTGGCGCATTTATTGCTGGCGCTCGGCCCGCCATCGCCTGCTGTGCGCCACAAGATTTTTGAACCCGACGATGGGCGCGAAGGCGGCTGGTCGCACAAGGAAATGGCGCGGGCGATTGGCGATGCAGTAGGGCGTGCGGTCTTTGCGCCGCATCTGCCAAAGCCGGTTCTGCTGGGCGCGGCCAGAATCGACCGCTTGCTGCGCGGCGACCGGGCGAAGCTGACCGCCGACCGGGTCGGCTATATGTGCCACCCCAATTGGGTCGCGCGGTCCGACCGGGCGGTGCCAAGCGGCGTCTGGAAACCTGCGATTGCGACGCCGGAAGGGCTTAAGAGTACCGCCCAATGGTACCAGTCTCAGGGCTGGCTCTAGAACGCCGGATCGTATCCTGGCGGCAATTCGCCATCATCCCCCAGCGGGGTGTGGATGCCGCATTCGGTTTTGTCCCACCCCTTCCAGCGGCCCGAGCGCGGGTCTTCACCGGGGGCAACCTTATGGGTGCAGGGCGAACAGCCAATCGATGGGTATCCCTGTTCGACCAATGGATGACGCGGCAGGTCGTGCTTGATCATGTAGGCAGCGATATGGCTGGCGTCCCAGTCGATCAGCGGGTTGATTTTGAGCCGTCCCTGCGCATCGGACCCATCCACTTCAAAACGCGGCAAATTGGCACGCGTAGAGGACTGGAACGCCTTGCGGCCTGTGATTGTCGCGTCACAGCCCGCCAGCGCGTTCGCCAGCGGCAACACTTTGCGAATTTCGCAGCAGCCATCTGGGTCATAGGACCAGCGCAGCCCGGTCTCATCCTTTGCTTCCAGCAGCTGCGGATCAGGCGCCAAATTGCGCAAGCCCGTCAAGCCAAGCCGTTCTGCCAACAGATCGCGGTAGGCCAGCGTTTCAGCGAAATGCTTACCCGTTTCTAGAAACAGCACGGGCATGGACGGGCACACCTGTGCAACAAGACGAAGTAAAACAGCACTTTCTGCACCAAAGCTCGAAACTATGGCAAGATCACCGACCAACTTATCTTCGATCACGGCTTCCAGCATCTCTTGCGTATCACGGCCCCTGAACATGCGGTTCAGCCGGATCGCATCGTTATCGTCAAATCGCGGTCCGGCATCGATCCGGTCAATCCACCGCAAGGGCTGATGGGCAGGGTCGGCCTCAGCCATGGCGCTGCGACCAGATCGGAACCCGGCCATCGGCGGCCGACTGATAGACATCGGGCCAGCGCGCCAAAGCCATCTTTACATCGGAAGGATCAAGCGGCTGATCGGGTTCGAATGCGTCAAAGCCGCACCGGCGCAGGTAAGCGATCTGGTCGACCAGCACATCGCCCACCGCGCGGATTTCTCCGGTATAGCCGGCCTCACGCAGAACACGCGCTGCTGAATAGCCGCGCCCATCGCCGAATGCAGGGAAGTTGATTTCGACCAGACGGATGTGGCCGAGATGCGGTAACAGATCGCGGGCATCGTCGCCCGGTTCAATCCGCACCGCGCTGGCGTTGGATTGTTCGAGATAAGCATCGACCGTCACAGCCGGGTGATCAACCGCATTGTCGGTGCGGAACCGAAGGGCATCAGCCATAAAGCGCCTCCTTGAACGGGTCCATGCCGATCCGGCGATATGTATCGAGGAAGCGCTCGCCATCCTGCCGCTCGCGCAAATAGACATCGGCGGCCGTTTCCACTGCATCAATAATTCCGTCCTCCGAAAATCCAGGGCCGGTGATCTTGCCCAGCGAAGTGTCCTGCGCCTCGCTGCCGCCGAGCAGCAATTGGTAATTTTCAACGCCCTTCCGATCGACGCCGAGAATGCCGATATGGCCTGCATGATGGTGCCCGCATGCATTGATGCAGCCAGATATCTTGAGCTTCAGTTCGCCGAGCGTGTCACCCTTGCCATTTGCCGCGAACCGTTCAGAAATACGCTGCGCCACGGGGATCGAGCGGGCGTTGGCGAGGCTGCAATAGTCAAGGCCTGGACAGGCGATGATATCACCGACCTGGTCAAGATTGGCAGTACCCAGGCCGGCAGCTTCGAGTTGTTGCCACAAGGCGAAGAGGTCCGCCTTGCGAACATGCGGCAGGACGATGTTCTGCGTGTGCGTGACGCGCAATTCGTTGAAGCTATATTGTTCGCCCAGCGCGGCCATCAGGCGCATCTGGTCCGAAGTTGCATCGCCAGGAATACCGCCCACCGGTTTAAGGCTGATCACTGCGCTGGCATAGCCGGATTGCTTGTGCGGGTGAGTGTTGCGGTCAACCCAGACAGCGAATTTGCCGTCACCGACGTCTGGCTGCGATGTCTCGACGTCGCCCGGCATGAACGCGGGCTGGGCAAAATGGGCTTTGATCCGTTCCAGTTCAGCAATTGGTGGTTCGATGTTTTGCGCCAGGAGATGCGCAAATTCAGCCTCGACCTGGCGGGTATATTCCTCTGCCCCCAATTCATGCACCAGGATCTTGATACGCGCCTTGTATTTGTTATCGCGCCGACCGTAGCGGTTGTAAACGCGCAGGCAGGCCTCGGCATAAGTGACCAGCTGGTCAAGGGGGACGAAATCACGGATCAGCGGCGCGATCATCGGCGTCCGGCCCATTCCGCCGCCGACGTAAACCGCTGCGCCAAGATCGCCGTTATGGCCGCGCACAATGTTGATGCCGATATCGTGGAGCCGCATCGCTGCCCGGTCAGTCTCGCTGGCAATCACCGCGAATTTGAACTTGCGCGGCAAATAGCTGAATTCAGGATGGAAGCTCGACCATTGCCGTAGCAATTCTGCATAGGGCCGCGGGTCTGTCACTTCGTCGGCAGCAGCTCCGGCGAAATGGTCGGAGCTGATGTTGCGGATGCAATTGCCGCTGGTCTGGATGGCGTGCATTTCCACCTTGGCCAGTGCGGCGAGAATATCGGGCGCTTCCTCCAGCTTGATCCAGTTATACTGGATGTTCTGGCGCGTGGTGAAATGACCGTATTTGCGGTCAAAGCGGTCGGCGATATCGCCCAGCGCACGCATCTGCGGCCCACTCAGCGTACCGTAAGGAATGGCAACGCGCAGCATATACGCGTGAAGCTGCAGATAAAGGCCATTCATTAGCCGCAACGGCTTGAACTGGTCTTCGGTCAGTTTGCCTTCGATCCGGCGCTGGCACTGGTCGCGGAATTCTTCCACCCGCGCATCGACCATTGCCTGATCAAATCGGTCATATTGATACATCAGATCACCCAGTTCCCAGCTTCAGGATCGGCTGGCTTTAATGTCAGGTCGGGGCGCACTGTCGGGCCCAGCGCCCGGATGCGGTCCTTGATATGGGCGGGTCGTACACCGTTTTCGTCGCGGAGAGCGTCAATTGAATAGGGTGCATTGACCCGGCGTGCGGCTTCTTCGCGGGCGGCGATGCTGGCCGCCTGGTCTCCCACATCGACCGCTTCGGCGACGTGGAGCGACCAGTCGACACCGGCCCACCAGACGACTGCGCCACTTTTCAGGTCATTGCCGGTCAGGATAATCATGCCGCAACCCCCTGCGCTACCCGGGCGATTTCCGCCGCGCTGCGCGCAGTTACCTCACCAATGATAATCAAGGCGGGGCTGATCACTGCTTCGCGCGCGACAAGATCGGGCAGTGCCGCCAGAGGACCGCGCAGCACGCGCATTTGCGGGCGGGCTGCGTTCTCGATGATGGCCAGCGGCAGGTCGGGGGCAAGTCCATCTGCCATCAGCTTCTCAGCGATCTGGGGCGCGGTCTTGACCCCCATATAGATCACCAGCGTGCGCCCTTTGCCCGCCAATCCGGCCCAGTTCTGATCGCTGAGTCCTTTGCATTGGCCCGCGACAAAGCTGACTACGCTGGAACTATCGCGGTGAGTCAGACAAATTCCGGCTGCTGCTGCTGCGCCGTTTGCCGCGCTGATACCGGGCACCACTTCGACCTGGATGCCTGCTGCACGGCAGTCCTCCAGTTCTTCTCCGCCGCGGCCGAAAATGAACGGATCGCCGCCTTTGAGCCGCACGACATCGCGGCCTGCGCGCGCCTCGCGCACCAGCAGAGCGTTGATCTCGCCTTGGGGCAGCGTGTGACGGGAACGACGCTTGGCCACCGAAATCAGCGTTGCATCCTTGCGAACCAGCGCCAGAATGGCCGGGCCTACCAACCCATCATGTACCACCAGAGATGCGGATTGCAGCAACCGCGCTGCCCGCAGGGTCAGCAGGTCCGGATCACCTGGTCCCGCGCCAACGAGATAGACTGTACCTTGATATGTCATACCGCTCAAATGGCCGCCGGGACTTTGCGGCGCCAGCGAGAATGGATTTCCAGCTGGCTAGAAAACGTATCAGCATGCCACTGAAGGGATTCTAAACAACTATATTAACGGTACTTTCCTAATTACCTTTTGGGTCCAGCCGCTGGCTGATAGCGGCGATCAGCTGTTCGAACTGTTCATTGTTGCGCAGATTGAGGTCGCGCTGCGGGAAGGGAATTTCGATCCCTTCCTGTTGGAACAAGTCCCATAAAGTCTTGAGTACTTCAGACTTGATATTGCCGATCCCGCTTTCCGGATCCTTGATCCAGCATTGGATGACAAAGTCGACCGAACTGTTGCCATATTGGTCGAGCCAGCAGGTTGGTGGAGGGGATTTGAGAATCCGTTTGCAGCTGGCCGCAGCTTCCAGCATCAGTTTTTCGGCCACCTTGATATCGCAGCCATAGGACACCCCGACCGGAATCTGCATTCGCACGTTGCGCGAAGAATAAGACCAGTTTTCCACCTGATTGATCATCAGGTTTTCGTTCGGTATCAGATATTCTTTCTGATCGCGGGTCGTGATCGACACCGCGCGGATTCCGATCTTGCGAATTTGCCCGAAAGTCGATTTGCCCGATTGATCCGCCACAGCGATCACATCGCCCGGCTTGATCGAACGGTCCATCAACAGGATGATGCCAGCGATCAGATTACCCAGTGTCTTTTGCAGACCGAAGCCAACCGCCAGACCAAATGCGCCTGAGAACACCGCCAGTGCGGTAAGGTCGATCCCCAGAAAATCCATCGCTGTAACAAAGGCAAGGACCCACACCGATACGCTAACCAGCTTTTCGGCCAGTAGGCGCTGAGTCACGTCCAGCCGCGTCATCCGCTTCAACACATTGTGCAGCAGCCTGTTTATGAACCACGCCAACGCAAGAACTGCGACGATTGTGAAAACAACAATCAGCGCATCCCAAACGGAAACCCGCATGTTTCCGACACTGATGGCCATCGAGTCCATGGAGTGGACCAGATCACCCATAGTGCTGCTTTTGTCGGCGACTGCCTGCTTGATGTCCTGCGCTGCTGTTACCGCTTCAATTGGCGTTGGGGTTGCAGTGGGCACTGCCAAGACAGGGGCAGCGCCTGTCTGCCCGGCCTGCGCGGCGCCAGTGGCTGCGGCGGCGGTTGCGGTAGCGGTGGCAGTTGGGATGGTCATTTTTGCTCCATTGCGGCAAATGCCTGATCAAGATCGGCGATCAGATCGGCTGCATCTTCAAGCCCGATTGAAAGCCTGATACCAAACTTGTCAGCACTATCCCAACCCGCAGGAGGCCAAGGTGTGCTGGTGCGAATCCTTTGCGGATCGATTGGCAGAGCCAGGCTTTCAAAGCCGCCCCAGCTAAAGCCAATGCCAAACAACGTCAGCGCATCAATCAGCCGGGTTCGGGCTGCGTCATCACGCCCTTTGACGACAAAGCTGAACAGACCGCAGCCACCGGTAAAGTCGCGTTGCCACAGATCATAGCCAGGGGCGCCGGGCAGCATCGGGCACAGTACATGTGCAACTTCGGGCCTTTGTGAGAGCCAGCCGGCAACCTCGACAGCAGTTTCTGTGGTTCGTTTCAGGCGCAGCGACATTGTGCGAAGGCCGCGCGCTGCAAGCGCTGCATCATCGGGAGAGACGACATGGCCCAACGCTTGTGCCGTGGCTTTGATCTTCGCAAACAGCGGCCGACGCGCTGCGGCGCTGCCCATCATCAAGTCGGAATGGCCGCCAACATGTTTGGTAAGTGCCATGATCGCGATGTCGCAGCCCCGTTCGAGTGCAGGGAACCCAAGCGGACTGGCCCAGGTATTGTCGATAATGCTGATGGCCCCGTTTTTGCGGGCAATGGCTGTCAGCGCAGGGATATCCTGTACTTCCATCGTCAGGCTGCCGGGCGATTCCAGCAGAACCGCCTTGGTCCGGTCGCAGAACTGGCCCACAAAGCCAT
>JAHEAW010000054.1 GCA_024642545.1 Erythrobacteraceae bacterium | reverse complement strand
CAGATAGAAACTCGTCCAGCTTTTCGGACACCTCCGAAGGCTTGAACTCCATCACCTCGTCCGATTTGGGTTTGAAGTCCTTCCAGAATTCGGCCAGTACCTTGCGATATTCGGCCTTTCCGTCAGACACGACATCCAATTGGTCCTCCATCCCGGCAGTGAAGTCAAACGCCACATATCGTTCAAAAAACCGTTCCAGAAATGCCGTCAACAATCGGCCTGATTCTTCTGCAAAAAAACGGTTTTTCTCCATCCGAACATAATCGCGGTCGCGCAGCGTCTGGATCGTTGAGGCATAAGTCGAGGGGCGTCCAATACCTAGCTCCTCGAGCCGCTTGACCAGGCTTGCTTCGGAGAAGCGCGGCGGCGGCTGAGTGAAATGCTGGCTTGCCTCGACCGCTTTCTTAAGCGGGCTGTCCCCCTTGGTCATGACGGGCAGCAAACCCGATTCGTCGTCGGAACTGTCGTCAAACCCTTCTTCGTAAACAGCGAGAAAACCTGGGAATTTAACCACCTGGCCCGTCGCCCGCAATTCATGACGGCCAGTTGGGTCGCGCAACGTCACGCTGGTACGTTCCAAGCTTGCGGAAGCCATCTGGCTCGCCATCGCACGCTTGAAGATCAGCGAATAGAGCTTCGCCTCGTCGCCTGAACCAGCCCTATCAGCCATGAAATTGGTTGGCCTGATCGCCTCGTGCGCTTCCTGCGCATTCTTAGCCTTGGTTGAATAAAAACGTGGTTTTTCCGGTAAATAATGGCCGTTGTAACGATCCGATATGGCCTTGCGCGCGGCGGAAATGGCACTACCATCCATCTGCACACCATCGGTCCGCATATACGTGATCGCGCCTGCTTCATACAGGTTCTGCGCGAGCCGCATCGTGTGACTGGCGGAATAGCCCAGCTTGCGCGCCGCTTCCTGCTGCAAAGTTGAGGTGGTAAATGGCGGTGACGGGTGGCGCTTGACCGGTTTGGTCTCAACCTCCTCAACTGTAAAACGGCCCGCTTCCACCGCCGCCTTGGCAGCAATCGCACTGGCTTCATTAGCTAGTGTCAGTTTATCGAGCTTTTGTCCGTCAAACTTGACGAGCCGCGCGTCAAACTCGGTCCCATCCTGCTCCAGCTTGGCAATGACCGTCCAATATTCGTTGGCCCTGAACGCCTCGATCTCGCGTTCGCGATCGACAATCAATCGCAAGGCTACCGACTGCACCCGGCCCGCACTTTTTGCCCCGGGCAGTTTGCGCCACAACACAGGGCTGAGCGTGAAGCCAAACAGGTAGTCAAGTGCGCGGCGCGCCAGATAGGCATCGATCAAATCATGATCCAGCCCGCGCGGCCTGCCCATTGCCTCGGTCACGGCAGCCTTCGTGATAGCGTTGAAGGTGACCCGGTCAACGTCCTTGGGTAGCGCCTTGCGCTTGGCAAGCAGTTCCTGAACGTGCCACGAAATCGCTTCGCCCTCACGGTCGGGGTCAGTCGCCAGGATCAAACGGTCCGCCTTTTTGGCCGCGTCAGCGATTTCCTTGAAGCGGCTCTGCTTGTCGCGGTAGAGTTCCCAGTCCATCGCGAAATCCTCGTCCGGCCGAACGCTGCCATCCTTGGGCGGCAGATCGCGGACATGGCCGTAGGAAGCGAGAACCTTGAAGTCCTTACCCAGATATTTCTCAATGGTCTTCGCCTTGGCGGGCGATTCGACGATAACTAGCTGCATGGAGTTGGAGTAGAATCCCTTACGTGTACGTATGCGCGAGGGTGGCGTCGGGTTTCATAGTTCGTCAAGCGGTTAAAGAAACCCGCCCGCCTGCATGGCGCTGGAGCCTGCCTGCGATCTCCAGTTCCAGCAGTGCGAGTTGCACTGCCGCTGCGCTTTCGCCCGATTGACGGATCAGTTCATCGACTGCGATCGGTGTTGTGGTTAGCAGGCCTGCAATGTCTGCCGGATGCACATCGGCCAGATCTTCGCCAGGATCGTAGCTCCAGCTATGACTTTCGCGGAAGCTGGACCGCGGAGCACCGTCGAAACCTGACAGGAGTTCGACTACATCGTCGGCGGATTGGACCAGAATTGCCCCGTCTCGGATAAGCTGGTTGCAGCCTTGCGAGCGCGCATCGAGCGGACTGCCGGGGATCGCCATTACTTCCCTACCCGCTTCGCCCGCCAGCCGCGCTGTGATCAGCGAGCCCGATTTGGGCGCAGCTTCCACCACCAGGGTGCCTGCCGCAAGTCCGGCAATAATCCGGTTGCGGCTCGGAAAATGACTGCCTCGCGGCTCAGTGCCCGGCGGTTGTTCGGCCAGCAGCAGTGCATCACTTGCAATCTGTTCCTGCAAATTGGCGTGCTGCGGTGGATATGCGATCTCGATTCCGCTGGCGATTACCCCGATTGTCTGCGGCATTGCCCCCAGATGCGCCGCCCCGTCGATCCCGCGTGCCAGACCCGATACAACGACTAAACCTGCTTCCGTCAGCGCAGCACTGAAATCACGAGCCAGTTTGACTGCGGCGGCTGAGGCATTGCGCGCGCCCACCATGGCAACACACGGTTTTGCCGCCAACGAAATATCGCCGCGATAAGTCAGGATCGGCGGTGCGGATTCGGTTTCTCTCAGCAGCGCTGGATATTCGGCAGAATCGCTGAAAAGATAGCGCGCACCAGCTTTGCGTATGGCGTCAATTTCCGCCTCAATTCGCGCTGCTGCCACAGGCGTATATTGCCGCCCGCCGCGTTTACCGAGGTCCGGCAATGCCTCCAGCGCGGCCTGCGCAGTGCCGAACCGGCGCAGGAGCTGGGCATAGCTGATCGGCCCGACATTAGGTGACCGCAGCAGCCTGATGCGGGCAAAAGCTTCCGCCTGATCGAGGCTCACGTCTTGCTGCCCACCTTTGGCTCGGTCCCGGCCCGCAGCCGCCCAATATTGGCCCGGTGTTGAAAAATTACGATCGCAGCAATTGCAATCAACGTGGGAACGGCTGCCGCAGCGCCGGTGAGCCATGCGACGACCGGCGCCGCAGAAACGGTAGCCATCGACGACACTGACGAAATCCGGCTGAACGCCAGCACCGCTGCCCAGATCACTGCGCAGATCAGCATCACTGGCCAGGCAAGCGCGAGGCACACACCTGCCGCTGTCGCAAAGCCCTTCCCGCCGTTGAATTTGAGCCAAACCGGAAAGCAATGGCCAATGATTGCGCCCATCGCTGCCAGTCCAGCCAATTCAGGGTGCCACTGCGCAGCCAGCAACACCGCGACTACGCCCTTGCCCGCGTCGAGCAGCACCGTGGCGGCTGCCAGCCCCTTGCGGCCGGTGCGCAGCACATTGGTCGCGCCAATGCTGCCCGATCCAATCTGGCGCAAATCGCCCGCGCCGAAAACGCGCGTCAGGATCAGGCCGAACGGAATTGAACCGAGCGCGTATCCCACCAACGCCGCCAACAGGAAATTCATCGGATCAACCCTCCACAAAGCTCCGCGCCTTGTCGAAGGCTCGGTTTTTCTTCATGGAACGACCTAGAAGCATGCCGGCCCGGCGACAAGTCAGGGACTTACGCTTTTGGAGTGATATGTGAATCCCAAAGCCCCATCCCCTATCCTGTTGTTCGATTCGGGCGTCGGCGGCCTATCCGTGCTGGCCGAACTGCGCGCCGTGCTGCCGCAGGCCCCGGTGATTTATGCCTCTGATCAGGCGGGCCTGCCGTATGGAACCAAGTCGGAAGCACAAATTGCAGCGCGGGTAGCCGGTCTTCTGGGCCGGATGAGCGAGCGGTACCGTCCGCGCCTGGTTTGCATCGCTTGCAACACTGCCTCCACCATTGCGCTTGGAATGGTCCGCGAAGTGCTCGAAGTACCAATTGTTGGCACGGTTCCGGCGATCAAGCCCGCCGCAGCGTTGACGCGCAGCGGGGTGATCGGCCTGCTCGGAACCGAAGCTACTGTTCGCCAGGCCTATGTCGACAATCTTGAGCGGGAATTTGCGGCGGGAAAAACCTTGTTGCGCCATGGGGCAGCCGGACTGGTCGAGGTAGCCGAAGCGAAAATGCGCGGCAGTCCGGTCGATCAGGCGGTAATAGATTCCGCAGTCGAAGGTTTGCGCGTGCAACCGGGGGGTGATGCAATTGATACCGTAGTTCTGGCCTGTACCCATTATCCCTTGCTACGCACCGAACTTTCGGCCGCTTTCGGCCCGGAAGTAACACAGGTGGATGGGGCAAACGGTATAGCTCGCCGAATTGCTGATTTGACCAAAGGGCAGGCATTTTCTCGAGCAGTGCCGGATCTGGCTGTGACGACAGGTTCGCTGGAAAATTTTACCCCCCTGCGTTCAGCTTTGTCTCATTACGGCCTGAATCGGCTCGAGAAGTTTTAATCGCGAACGATTCGCAAAGATCACAGTGGTAATTTCCCGGTCGAGCGCTTAAATCGCCGCCAGAACAGCCGGTCAGCCCGGTGCAAAACCGCAGGTAAGCGCGTGAATTACGACCAGATCTTCGACCAGGCGATTGACCGCTTACATTCTGAGGGTCGCTATCGAATTTTCATCGACATCATGCGCAACAAAGGCGCTTACCCCAACGCGCGGTGTTTTCATGGCCATAACGGCCCCAAGCCCATAACTGTCTGGTGTTCCAACGATTATCTGGCTATGGGCCAGCATCCCAAAGTCATTTCTGCGATGGAAGATGCGCTGCATGATGTTGGCGCGGGATCGGGCGGCACCCGCAATATCGGCGGTAATACGCATTTCCATCTTGAGCTGGAGGGCGAACTCGCCGACCTGCACGGCAAGCAGGGCGCGCTGCTGTTTACCAGCGGCTATGTTTCGAATGATGCGACTCTGTCGACCCTTGCAAAATTGCTACCGGGCTGCGTTATTTTCTCTGATGAACTCAACCATGCGAGCATGATCGCGGGTATCCGTAATTCGGGCTGTGAAAAGCGCGTATGGCGCCACAATGATATGGCCCATCTGGAAGAACTTCTGGCTGCCGAAGATCCGGATTTGCCCAAGCTGATTGCTTTTGAAAGTGTCTATTCAATGGATGGCGATGTCGCGCCAATTCACGACATTTGCGATCTGGCGGACAAATATAATGCGCTCACTTATATTGACGAGGTTCATGCCGTCGGCATGTACGGCGCGCGCGGCGGCGGCATTTCGGAGCGTGACGAAGCTGCGCACCGGATCGACATCATCGAAGGCACGCTGGGCAAGGCGTTCGGCGTCATGGGCGGGTATATCGCTGCTGATACCAAGATCATCGATGTGATCCGTTCCTATGCACCCGGGTTCATCTTTACCACTTCGCTCAGCCCCGTGCTGGTGGCAGGTGTGCTCGCGTCCGTCCGCCACCTGAAGGAATCTTCAGCCGAACGCGAAGCGCAGCAAGCCAATGCCGCGGCGCTCAAGCGCTATTTCCGCGAAGCTGGCCTGCCAGTCATGGACTCGACCACACATATCGTCCCGCTCATGGTAGGCGATCCAGTCAGGGCCAAGAAGATCAGTGACATTTTGCTGGCCGAATACGGCGTTTACGTGCAGCCGATCAACTTCCCTACCGTACCGCGCGGGACAGAGCGGCTACGCTTCACGCCAGGGCCAACCCATGACGATGCAATGATGCGCGAATTGACCGAGGCGCTGGTTGAAATTTGGGACCGGCTGGAGCTGCGCATTGCAGCCTGACCTTGCGATAGGCCAATCAAGGCACGTTTTATAGCAATATTAACCATTGTTGCCCACAGTCTGCGCTTGGTTTGATGATCGAGCGCAAGGACAGTCGGTAAGAAAATGGCAGTCAAGGGAATCCTGCAGGGTCTATCCCGCAAGGTGAACGGGGACACCAGCGCGGCTGGCCAAAACGGCTACGCCGTGTCTGACGCCAAGTTGCGGCTGGCTGTCCTCGATGATTTCGAACGGGCCGGTATCGGCTGGATCTGGGCGACCGACCCTGACGGGAAGCTGATCTATATTTCCAGCGAAGCCGCAGCGCGGTTCGACCTGCCCATGCAGGAATTGATCGGCAGGCCGTTCACCAGTCTGTTCGAAATGGACACGGACAATCCCGGTGAACGATCGGACCGGTCGCTGAATTTCCAGCTGAAGGCGCACAACAAGGTGCAGGATTTGACCGTGCGCTTTGCGCTGGGCCGTCAACGTGATGCCGATCGGCAAATCTGGCTGTCCGTGTCCGGATTCCCAAAGTTTGACAGCAGCAACAAGTTTGAAGGCTATCGCGGCAGCGCGAATGATATTTCGGTCGAATATGAGCGCAAGCTGGTCGACTCGCGAATGGCGGAATATGATTCGCTGACCGGCCTTGCCAATCGGCATTATATGAACCGCCGCCTTGAAAGCATAATTGGCGCGTTCAAATCAGCCAAACGCAGCTGCGCGCTGATGATGCTCGATCTAGACAAATTCAAACGGGTAAATGACACAATGGGCCACCCGGCGGGCGATGCGCTGCTGGTGCAGGTTGCAGAACGCCTGCGCGGCATTGTCGGCAATCGTGGTGAAATTGGTCGGCTCGGTGGTGATGAATTCCAGATCATTTTGCCCGACCTTGATGATCGCGGGAAATTAGGGGAACTGGCCAACAAGATCATTCAGATCCTGTCCCAACCCTACCCGATCGACGAGAAGCGCGCGATCATCGGCACATCGGTTGGCATTGCCATCACACCCTATGACGGGGTTGAACGCGAAGAATTGATCCGCAGTTCTGACCTTGCGCTTTACGCCGCCAAGAATGGCGGACGCGGCCAGTTCCGGTTCTATTCGGAAGACCTGAAGGACGAAGAAGAAGAGCGAGAATTACTGCTTGAGGATTTGCGCATCGGCCTCGAATCAGGCGAATTGACGCTGGGATACCAACCGGTGGTGCAAGCGAGCGACAACACTGTGGTTTGCCTCGAAGCCCTGATGCGGTGGGAGCATGCAGAGCGCGGCCCGGTTAGCCCTGAATTGTTCATCCCGGTGGCTGAGGAAACCGATCTGATCAATCCGCTCGGCGAATGGGCCCTTAACCAGGCGTGTAAGGACGCACTCGAGTGGCCAGCCACTGTCCGGGTGGCAGTAAATGTTTCTGCCGTTCAGTTCAGCAATCCTGAATTTCCTGACGTTGTCGCCAATGCGTTGGCCCATTCAGGCCTCGCACCTGATCGCCTGGAGCTGGAACTGACCGAAAGCGTGTTTGTCGGTGACAGTGAAACTACCGAACAGATCTTCAGCGATTTGAAGAAGATCGGCGTGCGTCTTGCTCTCGATGACTTTGGCACAGGCTATTCGTCGCTAAGCTATCTGCGTTCCGCCCCGTTTGACAAGATCAAGGTCGACCGGACTTTCGTCGATTCTTGCACACAGAAAGACCAGAACAGCGCCAAGATCATTGCCGCGATCATCGGTCTATCAAGCGCGTTGGGGATGGAAACCACCGTCGAAGGTGTCGAAGCCTTCGACCAGCTCGAAGTGGTCCGCAAAAAAGGTGCAAAGCTGATCCAGGGGTTCCTCTATTCGGCAGCCTTGCCGCAGCACGACGTGCTGCGCCTGGTTGCCAGCGGTGAGTTCAAGATCAAGCCAGAGGGACCGGAAAAGTACCGTCCTGAACGCCGCTCGGTCTTCCGCCGGATCGGGCTTATCCATGACGATCATCGCTATGATGTTGTCATGCGCAATCTGTCGATCACTGGCGCTCTGGTGGAAGGGCTGCTGGGCGTCCCGGTTGACACTCCGGTAGTGCTGGACCTTGGAGCTGGGCAATTAGTCGTCGGCACAGTCAGCCGCACGGAGAACAGTGAAATCGCAGTCGAGTTCGAAACACCGCTTGTAAGCGACGGCGCGGGCGGTTTGTGTACCCGGCACCGGATCTCACCCTATGCGCTGGCTCTGGCCGGCATGCCGCTTACTGCGCTGGCACCGGGCGATTATCCGCATGACAAGATGATTGACGGACCCAAAAGTGCGCCGCAGTTCATCCAGGTTGCTGTCGGAGGTCAAAGCAAGGCCGCCTGACCCGTCCGCGCTACCTCAGGCTGACGACATTGTCGCTCTGGCGGGGGTCGGCACGGTCACCGCGGTAAAGACTAGCCATCGGCTCATCCATCACCGTAACTGCTTCTGCATCGCCAAAACCGTTAAAGCCGGTCTTCATCGCTGCCCCATAGGCGCCGAGCATCCCGATCTCGATAAAATCCCCTGCCTGAATGTCCGCCGGCAGCATGAAAGGACCTTTCATGAAGTCAGCATCGTCGCAAGTTGGGCCGTAGAAGGAAAATTCCTCCAACGGCTGGATCAAATCTTCTTCGTAGACTCGGGTCGGGAACCGCCAACCCACATGGGCGGCATCAAACAAGGCTCCATAGGCCCCATCGTTGATGTAAAGCTCATCACCGCGGCGCTTCTCCACCCGTACGATCAGGCTGCTATATTCAGCGCACAGCGCCCTGCCCGGCTCGCACCACAACTCCGCGTTATATGCGATTGGCAGAGCTTCGAAGTGGCGGTGAATGATCGCAAAGTAATCCTCCATCGGAGGAGGTTCCATGCCCGGATAGATCGATGGGAAGCCGCCGCCCACATCGACCATGTCGACCACAACGCTCGAATCAGCAATCGCGGCGCGCACCCGCTCCAGTGCTTGCACATAGGCAAATGGCGTCATCGCCTGGCTGCCCACGTGGAAGCAAATGCCCAACCAGTCAGCCACCTGACGGGTCGCTTGCAACAAGGGCGCAGCATCAGCCAGATCAACTCCGAACTTGGAGGCAAGGCTGAGTTCTGCAAATTCAGATGATACGCGCAAACGGACACACAGCCGTAGGTCAGCAGCGGGACTCCCGTCTGCATCGCAGGTTGCAGCAACAATCTTTTCCAGTTCCTCAGCTGTATCGAGGCTGAAGGTGCGCACACCATGATGATGGTATGCCTCGTTGATAGCGCGCGCGGTCTTGACTGGATGCATGAAGCACAACGTGGCGTCGGGCAGTGTTTCGCGCGTCATCCGTACTTCGCCGATGGAAGCGACATCGTAATGGGTGATCCCGCTGTCCCACAGGATGCGCAGAAGGTCGGGTGATGGGTTGGCCTTTACCGCATACAAGGACTTGCCCGGAAACTTCTCCTTGAAGAATCGGGCGGCGCGCGCTGCGGCATGCGGGCGATTGAGGATGACCGGTTCGTCCGGCGCAAGTGCGCGAACTACTGCAGCAGCGTCAGGATAATGGTGCAATTCAAGGGACCCCCAGAAGTATCAGTTTCTGAACAAGGCTGCCTTGCGGTTAGGAAGTCCCCTTGGGGCAGCGGAAGCGCGATATACCCCGGCACAGATGAATATCAACTGAAAAAAAGGGCACGCGGGAACGGGGCTTCGTCAACAGCGCGGCAGGTTTGTTCAGCTGACTAACCGCCAAGGGGCAGCCTGGGTTCCACGATGTTTCCCAAATCACCGGTGCCAGTTGGCGTACCGTGTGCCCAGTCATACTCTTAGCTATCTGAAAGATAAGCGGAGATAGCCCGGTAAGACGCTAACGATGATGGGTCCTTGGGAACATTTCCCGCCACCGGATGCGATGCAAAACGGGCAATGACCACATTGGCAGTCGGATCGATCCACAGCGCCTGACCATGAATTCCTCGTCCCATGAACGCGCCGCAATTATCATTCATCATCCACCATTGGCTACGATACGTGAAACCGGGCAGAGTCGCATAGTCGGGCCGGTGCATACCTTCCAGCGCCGCGCCTTCACTGCGGATTGCGCTCACGACCTGTGCAGGTAGCGCCTGCCGCCCATCTATCATCCCGCTATTGGCCATTGCCAAACCCAGTCGTCCAAGGTCGCGCAAACATATGTTGAGGCCGCCACCAGCAAATGGGGTATGAAGCGGGTCGAGTATGAGGTCCCCATCGCATTCAAAACCAAGTGGCGCGAAAATGCGTTGGCTTAGCATCGTCTCCAGCCGTTGGTCCGCAGCGAGCATTACCAGCCATGCCAGAACATCGGTATTGACCGTGCGATATGTGAATGTGCGGCCATGATTTCCCTGCCCCCGAATTGTTGCAAGGTAGCTGCGCAGATCAGTCGGTCCTGCATAATCAGCGCGTCGGGGCACGTAATTGAGTGCGGTGCTATAATCGCCTATATCTCCCGTTGCATCCTCATAAACCTCGCTCCAGTCGAGATCGACGGTCATATCCATCACTTGCCGGACGGTAGCCCCGGCAAAGCCGCTTGCCGCCAGTTCAGGAATCATCGCGCCCACTTGCGCTTCTGGATCAAGCTTGCCCTCTACAATCAGCATTTCCGCAAGTGTGCCGACAAAACTCTTGGTGACGGAAAACAGCAGATGCCGCGTGGTCGGGCGCGTGATCCCGAAATAGCGTTCATAGACGATTGCGCCTTTGTGGAGCACCAGGATGCCGTCAGTGTAATTGTCATAAAGCGATTCTTCGAAACTCATCGATTGATCGCTTCCCATTGGGGTCAGCATGACTGTGTCGAGATCACCCCGCAAATTATGCGGCAAGTTGCTTGGCGCACCTTCGCCGCGCGAAACGAGTGCGGTAGGCATGAACTGACGCATATGGCTGAAGGACCAACGCGTCATCGGGAAGCGCAAATGATCGGCAGTCTCGCGGTTAACCAGGCGGTCTGCCGGAACCGGCTCTCCTTTCATCCAGCCCATCACGGCCGGGTCGCTGGAATGTTCATCATGCGCAGATGATGAATCGGGCGATGCGGCCAGCTGCTCAGCCATCAGCGAAATGCCTTCTCAAGTGTCATGTGACCTCTTACCTTGCTCTATTCAAATGCGGCAATGCCTCAACTCAGACGGCCGCGAAAGTCTTCATAGCCAAAACTCTTGACCTGTTCCAAATGGTCGCTCTCGCTGTCCCAAAGCCAGATGCTGGGCAGCGGCACACCATTGAACGTGGTGGTCTTTACCATCGAATAATGCGCCTGATCGAGAAACGCGAACCGCGCTCCTGGCTCACATGAAACAGGCATGGTATAATCACCAATTACATCGCCAGCGAGGCAGGACGGGCCGCCAAGACGCACTGCAGCCCCCTCTCCCTGCGCCTCACCTAGCATGGCCGGGCGGTAAGGGGCCTCAATCACATCAGGCATGTGGCATGTGGCAGACACATCAGTGATGGCTATTGGCATGCCATTGACTCCGGTGTCGAGCACGGTCCCTACCAGTATGCCGGCATCCAGCGCCACCGCCTCGCCTGGCTCAAGATATATTTCGCAGCCAGTATCATCCTTGGCATCAATCAAAAACTCGATCAGCTCCTCGCGCTGGTAATCGGCGCGGGTGATGTGATGACCGCCGCCCATATTGATCCAGCTCAACTGATCGAAATAAGGCTCAATCGCATCGAACACCTTGTCCCAGGTGGCCTTGAGCGGTTCCAGATCCTGTTCACACAGATTGTGGAAATGGATACCGTTCACACCCTCCATCATTGCGTCAGTAAGCTGTCCAAGCGGGAAACCAAGTCGGCTACCGGGGCTTGATGGATCATACTGCAGTGCTTCGCCAGTCGGCACCTGCGGATTGATCCGCAAGCCCACGTCAAAGGCATTCCCCTGCGCCCTCGCATTGTTCACGATGGCCGACGCACGCATTAACTGCTGCGGCGAATTGAAGATCACATGATCTGACAAGCGGCAAATTTCGTCAAGGTCCTCCGGCTTGTAAGCGGCCGAATAAGTCGCGATCTCTCCATCGTAGAACTCGCTCGCCAGCCGCGCTTCCCACAGGCCAGATGTGCAAACACCATCAAGATATTCGCCAATGATCGGCGCGACCGACCACATCGAAAAGGCCTTCAGCGCAGCGAGTACCTTAATGTCCGCTGCATCGCGAATGTCCGCCAGCACCTGACAATTGGCGCGCAGCTTGGCCGCATCGACGACAAACGCAGGACTGTCGACCCGACTAAGGTCAAAATGGACAAACGCGCCCGGATCGCCAGCTTTGGTTTCCATCAAACCGGCTTTCTACTCAAAACTCCACCGGCCGGTCCAGTTCCACCACTTGCCACGGCAGGCCGTGCGCATTGAGCATGTCCATATAGGGATCCGGGTCCATCTGTTCCATGTTGAATACGCCATCACCTTTCCAGATACCCTGCACCATCATCGCGCTGCCAATCATCGCAGGCACGCCGGTGGTGTAACTTACCGCCTGATTGCCGGTTTCTGCAAAAGCGTCCTCATGATCGCAGATATTGTTGATGTAGAACGTCTTCTCGCCCGATCCATTGAGCGCCTCCCCGGTGGCAATGCAACCGATATTGGTTTTGCCCTTGGTGGTTTCGCCCAATGTCTCCGGCTTGGGCAACACGGCAGCCAGAAATTGCAGCGGAATGATTTCCCTGCCCTGATATTTAATCGGATCGATGCTGGTCATGCCGACATTCTGCAGCACGGTCAGGTGAGTGATATAGGCATCGCCAAAAGTCATCCAGAAGCGCGCGCGCTCCAGTTCAGGGACAAATTTAGCGAGGCTTTCAAGCTCTTCATGATACATCAGATAAGCGTTCTTGGGGCCGACGCCCTCGAAATCGAACGATGTTTTTACCTGCATCGCGGGCGTTTCAACCCACTGTCCGTTCTCCCAATGCCGCGCAGGCGCAGTAACTTCACGAATATTGATTTCCGGATTGAAATTGGTCGCGAAATGCTGGCCGTGATCGCCACCATTGCAGTCGAGAATGTCGAGCTGGCGGATGGTTTTCAGCTTATGCTTCTTCAGCCACATGGTGAACACGCTGGTTACGCCCGGATCGAAGCCCGAGCCCAGCAATGCCATCAACCCTGCTTCCTTGAACCGGTCATGATAGGCCCATTGCCAGTGATACTCGAACTTGGCTTCATCCTTCGGTTCGTAATTGGCGGTGTCGAGGTAGTTCACACCCGCTTCCATACATGCATCCATAATTGGTAGGTCCTGATAAGGCAGCGCCAGATTGACCACCAGGCTGGGGTTCACTTTGCGGATCAGATTGACCATCGCAGGAACTTCTTCAGCGTCGATTTCATACGTCTTGACCTCAGCCCCGATGCGCTGTTTCACACTGGCCGCGATCGCATCACATTTGCTCCTGGTGCGGCTGGCGAGATGGATCTCGCCAAAGATGCCCGTATTCATCGCCATCTTGTGCACGCATACCGAACTGACGCCGCCCGCGCCAATGACCAGAACTGTAGACATGTGTACTCCAAATGATTGGTGTTTCGTTGGCAACGCATTAGGCGGGATAGATGTTTCAAGAAAGCCCCCGCGCGCCAAACCGTGAAGGCGTGATGCGCGCCGCCGCCAAGTTGGCCGAAATTCTGCCGCCGACCCCGCTGCTGCCAGTTGTGATTGGCGGCGTGCACTGCCACGTCAAGGCGGACAATCTCCAGCCAGTCGGCGCGTTCAAGATTCGCGGCGCATGGCACCGCCTGAGCGACCTGAGCGATGAGGAGCGTCGCCGCGGCGTCATTGCCGTATCAAGCGGCAACCATGCGCAAGGGGTCGCCTGGGCCGCGCGCAAGCTGGGGATCGACGCGACAATCGTGATGCCGCGCAACGCCCCGGCAATCAAGTTGGATGCAACCCGCGCACTGGGCGCCAAAGTAGTGCTTTATAACCGGCCGGGCGAAGACCGCGACGAAATCGCGCTCAGGCTTTGCCAGGAAAGCGACGCGGTGCTGGTCCATGCCTATGCAGACCCGTGGGTGATCGAAGGTCAAGGCAGCGCCGGGATTGAAATAACCACGCAATTGGGCCGCCAACCCTCCGCCATAGTGGCGTGCTGCGGGGGCGGCGGTCTGTCAGCTGGACTGTCACTCGCCTGCCCGGAGAGCAAGATATTTCCGGTCGAGCCAGAAGGATGGGATGATATTGCCCGCAGTCTGGCTGCTGGCGTAATTTTGCCGGTTGGGCCAAATCCCCCCGCAACCGACTGCGATGCTTTGCAGACGCCGGTTACAGCCCCTGTGAATTTCAATGTCCTCAAGGGCCGCGTGGAGCCCGGCCTTGCGGTTACCGATACCGAAGTGCGCCATGCACAGCGTTTCGCCTTCGGCGCTCTCAAGCTGGTGCTGGAACCGGGAGGCGCAGCGGCGCTGGCGGCTTGCCTGTCTGGCAAGGTCAAGCTCGATGAGGATTCTGCCATCATGCTGACAGGCGGGAACACCGATGCTGCTGACTTCGCCCGTGTTTTGACGAGCGCGTAATCTGGAGCTCGGTTATTGGACAGAAAGATTGAGTCTGGCTTGCACAGGACATTTGCCATAGACCCGCAGATATGAAAATCAGAGGAAGAGGGGGTTTCTAATGCAGCTTCAGATGCTCGCACCCGCAGCCGTTTTGGTGCTGTGGTCAATGATAATGCTGTTCTGGCTGGCTGGCGCACGCAATTCTGCCATGAAATCAGTAGATACGAGCGAGTTTAAGGGCAAACCCGGCGTTCGCGGACAGGATGTAGAAGGGATCATCCCCGACAAGGCCAATTGGAAAAGCCATAATTACACGCATCTGATGGAGCAGCCGACGGTCTTTTATCCGGCAGTGATAATTCTGGCGCTGGCTGGTGCAAATGCTGTCGATGTGACGCTGGCATGGACCTATGTCGCCCTGCGGGTCGTCCATTCGATCTGGCAAGCCACGGTCAATAAAGTCTCAACCCGCTTCCTGATTTTCCTGTTGTCGTCACTGGTGATGACTGCCCTCGCAATCCGCGCGGTGATTGCAACACTATTCACAGTCCCGGGGTTGATGTCATGATCGGAGCCGCGATTCTCCAACCTGTCGCTGTCCTGCTGGTATGGACCATGGTGATGTGGGTATGGATGTATGCAACCCGTATTCCCGCGATGCAAAAAGCGGGCATTGTTCCCGGAGATGCTGCAAAGCCCGGACATCTGGAAGAGACGCTCCCGCCAAATGTTCAGTGGAAAGCGCATAACTACAACCACCTGCATGAAGCCCCAACGGTCTTTTATGCAGCGGCGATTGTGCTGGCGATCATCGGCCAGGGTGATGGGCTGAATGCGACACTCGGCTGGGCTTATGTGACGCTGCGCATCGTACACTCATTGGTGCAGGCCACAATCAACAAAGTCCCGATCCGCTTCGGCCTGTTCGCACTATCCAGCCTGGTGCTGATGGCACTGGTGCTCCACGCCGCCATTGGCGTGTTCCACTAGGGCGCTATTCAGCCGCTTCGCGCGCTTCCTTGCGGGAAAAGTCGGCCGAAGCAAGGAATCGTTCTGCGTCCAATGCGGCCATGCAGCCGGTGCCAGCAGCGGTAACCGCTTGGCGATACGTGTGGTCCATTACATCGCCGCAGGCAAAGACTCCGGGCAAGATGGTCTTGGGTGTGCCCGGTTCGACCATTAGATAGCCGCTGTCATCCATCGGCAACTTGCCAGCGAACAGCTCAGTCGCTGGCGCATGGCCAATCGCCACGAACGCACCGTCGACTGCAAGCTGAGTGATCTCTCCCGTTTCGGTATCTTCCAGTTCAAGCGCGGTCAGGCCGCCCGCCAACGGATCTCCAAGGAAGCGTTTGACGGACTTATTCCATAGCGGCGTTATCTTTTCGTTGCCGAACAATCGGTCCTGCAGGATTTTTTCCGAACGCAATTCGTCGCGCCGGTGGATCAGCGTAACATCATTCGAATGATTCGTAAGGTAAAGCGCTTCCTCGACGGCGGTATTGCCGCCGCCAATAACGGCAACCTTCTTGCCGCGGTAGAAGAACCCGTCGCACGTGGCGCATGCCGATACGCCCTTGCCGCCCAGCTCCTGTTCGCCCGGTATACCGAGCCATTTGGCCTGTGCCCCGGTGGAAATTACCAGC
>JAHEAW010000146.1 GCA_024642545.1 Erythrobacteraceae bacterium | reverse complement strand
AGCCATCCACGTCCAACGGATCGACAAACCGGGTTTCGACCCCAAAGTTCTTGAGCAATCCGGTCGCCATGGAACGGCTGGGTTCATACGCATTGTCGGTGACGAGCAACACATCCCCGGGTGACAGCACAGCCAGCAGCACACCCGCGATTGCAGCCACTCCGCTGGGGTATAGCACTGTCCCGGCAGCCCCAGGCTCCAGCTCGGTCAAGGCATCGCACAGCGCCCATTGGGTGGGGGAACCGCGCCGCCCATAGAAAAAGCGCCCATCAGTATTGTGCTGCGCGCCCTCTCTCAGGCTGGCGATGTCTGGGTACAGGTGAGTGCTTGCGCGCCAGATAGGCGGGTTGACGACAGTGGCGGTGCCATGGAGGCCGGTCCATTCGTCCGCCCGGCCGGCGCAGGTCAAGCGGGTACCAGTGCCCAGCTGCCTTGCGCCGGCTGATTCATTCCTCTTGGACATAGTTATCGTGCTGGTCCTTGTTCCTTAGGCGTATTGGGATCAGCGCCCCATTCGCTCCAGCTGCCATCGAATAATGCGGTATCGTATTTGCCGATCAATTCCATCGCAAACAGCACCACCGATGCAGTCATCCCGCTGCCGCAGGATCCTGTAACCGGCGCCGACAAGTCGATTGATGCGGCCGACATTGCTTCGCGCAGTTCAGCAGGAGACTTAAATGTGCCGTCATCGCGCAGCATTTCGGTAAATGGCAGATTGCGTGAGCCAGGGATATGACCGCCTGGCAAGTTGTGGATCAGATCTGGCGTACTGCCGCTGAAACGGGCTGCGTCCCGCGCGTCGACGATCTGTTCACTTGGCGCAGCGAGGTTTGCCAGCACATCGCTCTTGCTGCGCACCCGGCGGCGATCATCTTGACGGGCCCGGAAATCACTCGGCAGCAATTGGGGCAGGCCGCTTTCGACCGGAAACCCGTCTGCTTGCCATTTGGCAAGCCCGCCATCGAGAATGGCAATATGCTGCAGGCCGAACATACGGCAGATGAAATATGCGCGGGCCGAACTGCGCAACGGGCTATCGTCATACAGCACGATCCGGTCCGCTTGATTCACCCCCAGCACGCTCATGCGGGCTTCGAATTGGTCGATGCGCGGCAAGGCAGCGGGAACGGGGGACGTTTCGTCCTTCAAGGTAGGAAGGTCGAGAAACCTTGCGCCCGGTATATGAGCCGTGCCGTATTCGCTTGCCGGGTCTCGCCCGGCGGCAGGCAGGTGGGCTGAAGCATCGAGAATGACCAGATCGGTATCATCCAGCGACTGCGCCAGCCATTCGGTACTTACGATCAAATCCATGATGAGACGGTAGCCTGTGCAACCACCCGCGTCGAGCCTGTCAATTGAGTGCGCGGATCCCCACTTGGCGATAGATTTGCGGCATTTCATCAAGCCGGAACGGTTGCAACCTAACGTCTGTGTCAGGGGATGGCATGCCGATGACGTAAGTCTGAACAATCGGAGCGATATTGTCCGCTTCGACGCGCAGCCTCAACAATGGAACATAAAGAACTGCCATGCCTTGCCGGATCGGGCGAATTTCACTGACCGGCAGTGTAAGGCTGGCTTTGATTGCACCAGTTACTCCGGATTGCAGGTCTGCCGAATGTTCCAGCAGTGGCAGAGGCGTTGTCGCAGTGGCCACTTGCTCGTCCACCGGTACCGTGCTGTGCGCGGTCACCATATCCGCTGAAATGCGGGGGTTGTGCAATGCCGCCATCGCATCAGCATGCAGCGTAATAGTACAACCAAATGTCAGTTGCATAACGCTGCGCCCCAGCTGATCGGGTGTTACTTTCACAGCAGTTGGTCCAACTATGGGCAATGCAGCACTTGCCCGATCCGGTGCCGCAGCTGCTCCATCGGTTGGCATGGGTGGAGGCGCAGGTGCGGGAGGTGCGGCTTGGAGCGGTTCAAAGCTGGCAGGACCAGCGACCGCCTGCTTGCGGGTCCTGATTGCTACATAGGCTGCACCAAGCACGGCCAACGCAGCTGCCAGCGCTGCCCAGAAGGAATAGTCAAATCCCTCATCATCGAGAGGAACCTGCGCCAGCACGGTTTCAGTCGGACCCTGCCCTGATTCCGGCACGCCATCGCTTGGCTGCGCTTCGGGTGCTTCTTGGCTGGTTGCAGCTGAGAATGTGTCTGGCGCGGCAGGTGACGAGGATGGCGCAGCCTCAACTGGCTGCCTGCCTGGTTGCACGGTGGCACGCGCAGCTGGGGTAAAACGATGGACGTCTGCCTGCCGCTCCGCAGCATTTCGCGCTGTAGGTTGGGCTACAGGCGTGGCGGTTACGCTTGGGGCCGGGCCTGAAGGTGCGTTTGGCTTTGCGGTGGGGATCGCGCGCGGCGCAATTGGGACAGGGCCGTCAGTGTCGACAGGGCCTTGTACTTGCGGGGATTGGCTTGGCGACGGTGCCGGCCGGAGCTTGAAGTCCGTCACTGATCCAGGCGCAGCAGCAGCTGGCGCGGCCAGCAGCAAAGCGATCAGGGCAGGGTACAGCTTTACGGTCATAAACGGGTCTTAAGGTCCAAGCACAGGCAGCGCTGAATAGGCAGTGAATGTGCAACAATCCACTGGTGACTTGCACACTGACCACGTTCGCGGCATCAGCGCGGCATGAGTGACACACCTTCAACTGCGTTTCTGGGCCAACAAAGCGCTTTGCCCGCTTCTCCGGAGGCGGCACGGCTGGACTATGTTCCCAATCCGCGCCGGGACACCTTGTATCTGGCGCGATTCGCCGCACCGGAATTTACCACTCTATGCCCGGTAACTGGCCAGCCTGATTTCGCGCATCTGGTGATTGATTACGCACCCGGCGAAAGCATTGTCGAATCCAAGTCGCTCAAACTGTTTTTGGGCTCGTTTCGCAATCATGCCGGATTTCACGAGGATGTGACCGTCGGAATCGGCCAGCGGCTGACGGCAGAGATGAAGCCGCGTTGGCTCAGAATTGGCGGATATTGGTATCCGCGCGGAGGCATTCCAATCGATGTCTTTTGGCAAACAGGTTCGCCGCCAGAAGGGTTGTGGGTGCCTGATCAGGGTGTTTCCGCTTATCGTGGCCGGGGATAGATTTGGACGCTGCCTAGTTCGGATCGCCCCAATTTCCGTTCCCGTTGTCTATAGGCATCCACGCTTTCGTGCTGGTCCAGTTGATGATCAAGCGCTTGGTCGCGCCAAAATCATACCCATTGATATAAAGCAGACCAAGCATGATCAGCGTAGACAAGAGGATTTTCCTAGACATTGGACGGTCCTCGCAGAGGTTGCTAAATATCCGGTTAATTTTTGTAAATGCGCTTGATGACCGAAAACTATGGAAAATTTCGTAATTGCTCTGCCACATTGTCACCCGGTCTAAAATTAGAAGGCGACAGCGGAGCCATTCAGCGTCTATTGTGACTTCAGGGTCCATGTCGCGCGCCTGAGTGGGAGGCTTGAATTTGGCTGACATTTTCCTGTCCTATAACCGCGAGGACCAGGCCGTAGCGCGCCTCTTTGCTGACGGCTTCAAGCAAGAAGGGTTTTCGGTCTGGTGGGATACCGAACTACGTTCGGGTGAAGCTTATGACGAAGTGACTGAAGCGGCGCTGCGCGGTGCCAGAGCGGTGGTTGTGCTCTGGTCACCGCGATCAGTCGTCTCGCGCTGGGTCAGGGCAGAAGCGACCATTTCCGAACGGTGTCAGACATTGCTGCCGGTGATGATCGAGCCGTGTGAACGGCCCATCATGTTTGAGCTGGTCCAAACTGCTGAGCTGTCTCACTGGAAGGGCGATACAGGCGATCTCGCCTGGCTGAAATTCCTCAATGATGTGCGCGCATTCATGGGAAAGGAGCGCGTGCCGATTGCCGCCCATGCCAGCCAGCCAAAGTCGGCCGGTTTGCCGCAATTACGCGAAACATTGCTCGCCGTACTGCCGTTCGACAATCTGTCTAGCGATGCCGAGATGGAGTTTTTCTCTGACGGGGTTTCGGACGATATCCTTGGACGCATCGCGCGGCGATCAAAGCTGCGGGTAATCGGGCGAACATCAAGCTTTCAGTTTCGCGGTACTGACAAGCCCAAGGCAGCATCAGCGTTGGGCGCAACTCATGTGCTCGACGGCTCTATCCGCCGGTCTGGGGTCAAAGTCCGGATCACGGCCAACTTGATCGAAGCGGCGAGTCATACGACGCTGTGGTCGGACCGGTTTGACCGTGACCTGGAAGAT
>JAHEAW010000145.1 GCA_024642545.1 Erythrobacteraceae bacterium | reverse complement strand
AGCGGGGCATAGATCAGCCAGTTAAGCAGCCGATGCCCGACATTTTCGACCGACCACGCCGGCCCGCGAGTGCCGCCCTTGGTCAGCGGACCGTTGAGCGCCAGCCATGCACCCAGCACCCGTTCGGCAGTCGCGGTGCATTGCTCACGCGGGGCGCTGGCAGCCAGATCGGCCAGCCATGAAAAACCATGCACTGTCCGTTCGAACGGCGGGGTTAGCCGGGCCGTGGGGGAAAAATCCATCTGCGCAATCGGGGCCTTGACCCCGTAAACCAGAAAATGCCCTGCGCGCAGCGCCACCCCTGCCATCCGCTCCCCTAAAAGCGGGCACTCGACGGTGGCCAGCAGCCTCGTTCGCGCCGGCTTCCGGAACGGGGCGGTCAGGGTCGAGGAGGAAACACCCAGCCGATAGGCCATCCGGATCAGCCGTTCACCCGCGCCCAAAGATGGCGGGGCAAAATCGGTCAGGGCCAGTGAACGGCCCGGCTCCAGTATTTCACTATCGGCATCATCGGGCGCGCCGCCGGCAACCAGCCGTTCTTCATTTGTATCATCGAGCGGCATTGCCATCCGTCCGCTAATGTCGGGCGCGGCAAAATCGCCAAACGCGGTGTCCCGCCGCGAAGTCACAGCGTCCGCCATCAGCCTTGCTCCAGTCCGCGCAGCGCCGCAATATTGGCCGCGTAACAACCAGGCCCGCCTTTGAAGGTGGCAGAACCGGCCACGAGCACATCAGCGCCCGCTGCTACACATTGGCGCGCTGTATCGGGATTAACCCCGCCATCAACTTCCAGCCAGATATCACGCCCGGTCTGGTCGATCATTTTGCGCACGGCTTCGATCTTGCGGAGCTGGCTGCTAATGAAGCTTTGCCCGCCAAAGCCGGGATTAACGCTCATCACCAGCACCAGGTCAACCTCGTCGATCAGATAATCGAGCAGCTTGGCCGGCGTTCCCGGATTGAGCGACACACCCGCCTTCTTGCCCAGCGCCTTGATCGCTTGCACCGTGCGGTGAATATGCGGCCCCGCTTCAGGGTGGACCGTGATGATATCAGCCCCTGCGGCGGCAAACTCTTCCAGATAGGCATCAACCGGGCTGATCATCAGATGAACGTCAAACAGCTTGGCCGTATGCGGGCGCAGCGCCTTCACCACAGCCGGGCCAATGGTGATATTGGGCACAAAATGACCATCCATCACATCGACATGGATCCAGTCCGCCCCCGCTTCGTCAATCGCGCGCACTTCTTCCCCCAGCCGCGCGAAATCGGCTGAAAGTATGGAGGGAGAAATCAGCGGCGTAACCATGGGCGGCGCATAATCCGAATGACTGCGCGCCGGATCAGCGGGCAGATGTTGCGGTTCCTTTATCGGTTAGAAGCCAGATATGGGTGCGGCAAGCGTTGCTGTGGGGCTTTTCCACACTGGCCCGCATCATCGCGTGGGCAAGGCCATAATAACTGCGCAGAGGGGCGGTTTTTATGCGCGACGGCGAAAGATTAATTATGTAGCATCATTATATGCCCAGCAGTGATCTCCTCTCTTCCGCCACGGCCCTGTCCGACCGTATTGTCAGCCTGCGCCGCGCAATCCATGCCGAACCGGAGCTGGGGCTGCATACGCCGCTGACGCGCGACAAGGTCCGCGCAGCGCTGGCGCATCTGCCGCTCGAATGGCGCAGCGGCCCATCCACCACTGGCGAAGTGGCCGTGCTCAAGGGCGGCAAGCCGGCTCAGCCGGGGCGCGGGCGCGTATTGCTGCGCGGCGATATGGACGCATTGCCGATGCCGGAACATACCGGGCTCGATTTTGCCTCCACCATTGACGGGCGGATGCATGCCTGCGGCCATGACACGCACACCGCCATGCTGGCAGGCGCTGCCGAAGTGCTGTGCGCGCGCAAGGATGATCTGGCGGGCGAAGTTATGTTCATGTTTCAGCCCGGCGAAGAAGGCTATCACGGCGCGCGTTTCATGCTCGATGATGGCTTGCTCGGCGGAACGCAGGCCGATCCGCTGCCCGATGCAGCCTTTGCGCTGCATATCATGCCCAACGCGCCGCATGGGGTGATCGGCGGAAAAGCTGGTCCGCTGCTGGCCGCCGCAGATCAGTTCGACATTACCGTAAAGGGGCGCGGGGGACATGCCTCGATGCCGCATGACACGCTTGACCCGGTGCCTGCTGCCTGCGCGATCGTCACGGCATTGCAGGCGATGGTCACCCGCAGGTTCAACGCGGCAGACGCAGTGGTGGTCACTGTCACCCGGATCGATGCAGGAACGGCGCATAATGTCATTGCCGATCATGCAACGCTGCGTGGCACGATCCGCACTCTGTCGCCCAGCCACCGAACCAAGGCCCAGCAATTCATGCGTGAGGTCGCGCAGAATATTTCCGCGGCGCACGGCCTGTCCGCCGAAGTCGAGATCACCGAAGGGTTCCCGGTCACTATTTGTGACGGGCGCGCGGTGTCGCTGGGCCGCCGGGTGACCTATGATATTCTTGGCCCCGAATGCTGGCGGGAACTGCCTGCGCCGATCATGGGGGCAGAAGATTTCGCCTATGTGCTCGAACAGGTGCCCGGCGCGATGTTCTTTTTAGGCGTCGCCCCAAGCGGCGAAAACTGGAGCCAGTGCTGCGCCATCCACTCGAGCCGGATGATGGTCGATGAAGCGGCACTGCCGCGCGGCACTGCAATCCTCGCCGGATGCGCGACCAGGTTCCTCGACCAAGGATTTGCCGACTAAAACAAGATAAAGTCATAGTGGAGAGACAATTGAGCGAAGCCCCGAGCTGGACTTACAGCGAAGCCCTGACACGTCACGCTGCGCAGCGGCCTGATAGCGCGGCGATACGATATGATGGCCGGGTCACCAGCTATCACGACTATGACCGCCATGTCAGCCAGATTGCCAACGGGCTGCTGGCGATGGGCCTGAAGAAGGGCGACCGGATCGCCTATCTGGGCAAGAACAGCGATGGAGCGGTCGAATTATGTATCGGTGCAGCGCGCGCCGGGATCGTGTTTGTGCCGATCATCTGGCGGCTGGCCCCGGCAGAGGTGGAATTCATTCTGGCCGATTGCAACGCCGGAGTCCTGTTTGTGGAACAATCCTTCGCGCAGGTCCCATGGGCCGGCCAGCAGATGGTGATGGAAAGCGAATTCACCGCTTGGCGCGATCGCCAGAGCGATGCAGCCCCCGATGTTGCAATTGATCGTCACGACGCCTTCCTGCAGCTTTATACCTCGGGCACCACCGGCAAGCCCAAGGGCGTGGTGCTGAGCAATTACAACGGCACCAATATGCGCCCACGCCTGCAGGAAGCGGGGATTTACTGGTATTGCGCCGACCCTGGCGATTCAATCATATTTGCCATGCCTTACGGCCATATTGCCGGGGTTGGCACTGCCACTGGTGCCGTGCTGGGCGGGCAGGAACTGATCATCCATACCGAATTCGACCCAGCGCTGATTATTCGCGACGTCCAGCAATACCGGGTCAAATGGCTGTTTCTGGTCCCCGCCGCGCTCGGCATCATGCTCGCCCATCCGGATGCAGCACGGGCCGATTTCTCCAGCGTCAAAGGGCTGACCTATGGGGCCAGCCCGATCCCGCTCGACCTGCTCAAGGAAGGCGTGGACCGGCTGAAATGTGATTTCGCGCAATTATACGGCCTCACCGAAACTTATGGCACTGTGATCAGCCTTGCCCCTGACGACCACCGGGCGGGGCGCGAACATGTGATGCGCTCCGCCGGCCGGCCGATGCCCGGAGTGGAAGTGCGCATTCTTGATGCTGATCTGAACCCACTGCCACCCGGCGAAATCGGCGAAGTCGCGATCCGTTCGGACTGCGTGATGCTCGAATATTGGAACCGCCCGGAAGAAACTGCCAAGGCGCTGATCGGCGATGGCTGGTTCCGCACCGGCGATGCCGGGGTCCTCGATGAAGAAGGCTATCTGTTCATTCAGGACCGGATCAAGGACATGATCATTTCCGGCGGCGAGAATGTCTACCCCGCCGAAGTGGAAAGCGCACTTTATGGCCACTCCGATATTGCCGATATCGCAGTGATCGGCGTGCCTGACCCTAAATGGGGGGAGGCGGTCAAGGCAGTGGTAGTGCGCAAACCCGGAAGCACTTTGACCGCAAGCGATATCATTGCTTACGCCAAACAACACATCGCCGGGTTCAAATGCCCAAAGTCGGTCGATTTCATCGACGCCCTGCCGCGCAACCCGTCCGGCAAAATCCTTCGCCGCGAACTACGCGCACCCTATTGGGAGGGCCGCGAACGCCAGGTCAATTGAAGCAGTAGTCGCCGCAGCGCCGCTAGCAGTACCCCGCGCAATACCGCACCGACTGCCAAATGATACCGGCGGATGGTCCTTACTCCGGGGCTGCACATCCCGGCG
>JAHEAW010000144.1 GCA_024642545.1 Erythrobacteraceae bacterium | reverse complement strand
TGCAGGCACTGGAAGAACGGCTGCAGCACATCAAGACGCCGCTGTCGCTTTCTGTGCTGGGCTGCGTCGTCAATGGCCCCGGCGAAGCGCGCGAAACGGATATTGGCATCACGGGCGGCGGCGCAGGCAAGCACATGGTTTATTTGTCAGGCGTAACCGACCACCATGTGCAGTCCCAAGACATGCTGGACCATATTGTCGAATTGGTCGAGGCCAAGGCAGCGCAGATCGAAGCTGCAGCAGACATAATTGCTCTCCCGGTTGAATGAGATGTCGCGGATGCTGGCGGTACATCTCTTTATGATAGCTGGTTTGCGCCCCAAACATCCCAAGCCGGCTGGTTCGCAGTCGGTTTGCGTTGCGCGTTCACCATTGCGACAAAATAATGTACTAATGCTTGGGCTATGAAGCGGCGTGAACTCCTCAGCGGTAGTGTGGCGGCTGGCCTGACATTAGCTGTCAGACCGCGCGTCTTCGCGCAGGCCAGCCCGCTGGGCATGCGCGACCGCAAGTTGTTCGAAATTGCCAAGTTACAGCAGGAAAAACTTGGCTCAGCGCTGTGGCGTAGCGATTTTGTCGGCATTGCCGATTTTGGCCTGCGTTCCTCCGAACCGCGTTTTCACTTCGTGAATATGGAAGGCGGAACGGTGGAGTCCTTTTACGTTTGCCACGGCGATGGGTCTGACCCAGACCATGATGGCTGGCTGAACTGGTTTTCCAATGAAGACGGGTCGCATTGCACCAGCAAGGGAACCTATATGACTTATGGCTGGTATACCGGCCGTTATGGCACCTCAATCCGCCTCGAAGGACTTGATCCAACCAATTCCAATGCGCTTAATCGGGCAATCGTGATGCACAGGGCACGTTATGCAGAGCCTGAATTCCTTGCCAAATGGGGCAAACTGGGCCGATCGAACGGCTGCTTTGCAATGGGTGATGCAAGTTTCAAACAAGCCTTGCTGCAGCTTGGCGGCGGGCGCGTGCTTTTTGCAGACAGCCTTGGCCTGCGCGCAGATGGTAGTGTGATTCCGATGAGTGAGCGCCGGGATATAGAAGTGCTTACTCCGGAAAATCCGAATGGTGAGCAGTTGCTCAATCCCGGAGCATATTGACCTCACGAGCCTGCACGTTGGGGCCTCCTAAGTCCTCAGGTCGTCCTCGATTGGAATGACCTGCTCATTGGTCACCCGGCTGCGGTTGGATTTGCGCGGGGCCGCAAAGCTGGCAATTACCGGCGCGTCACGGTCATAAATATCGTCAAAGGTGGCAAGCTTCCCGCCGATATTCTGCGCCATAGTGAAATAAGTTATATAAACCGGCATCGGCTTGATGAAACCAACCCTGGTATATTCACCGCCCTTGATCAGATCGACGCCTTCCTGCGGGGTCAGACCCCCTTGCAGAATCGCCAGCGTAATCGCCAGTTCGGTAGCGCGTTCGGTGCGGATGCAGCCATGACTGAGCGCGCGGTCAGTCTTGGTGAACAGCCAGCGTGACGGTGTGTCATGCAGAAAAATGGCATGGCGATTGGGCATATCAAGCTTCATCAGGCCCAGCGAGTTTGTCGGCCCCGGCTGCTGCACGACATTGATCCAGCCGCCCTCACCCTTGGTCGCCTTGTAGCCCGCTTTCTTTGCCCAGGCCGGATTGGCCAGCACACGGGTGCCAAGGTTTTCTCCCTTCACGATCGACTGCGGCACTGTCCATGTCGGGTTGAAGATCACGCCCTCCACGCTTTCGGCCAATTGCGGTGTTGCGGTGCGCCCGGGTTTGCCAACCACAGTCTTGTACGTCCGCACGATCTGGTCGTTGACGGTCAGCCGCAGTTCGAATTCAGGCACATTAGTGATCAAATACTGGCTGCCCAGATCACGCGGTAGCCAGCGCCAGCGGTCCATATTGGCACGGATCAAAATCCGCCGCTGCTTTTGCTCAACCGGCGTCTTGGCCAATTCCGCCTTGAGGCGCAGATAATCAGGATGTTCGGGCATGATCCGAGCGAGCGTGCCGACCAGATCGCCGCTCGCCAAAGCTTCACTCATCAGGCTTGCGGTGGGGTAGCGGTCAGCATCCGGATCAAACACAAACCACTGGACGCGCGCATCCATAGGCGTGCGGCCATCGCGCAGATCTTCGACTACCCAGCTGAAAATTCGGCTGGCGGTTTCATCCAGCGCTGCGCTAGGGCCAGCGGCAATCGCGGCCTGCAACGTCGGCAAATCATAATCGGCCGGGTCAAGACCGTCTGTACCAATTTTCTTGACCAGCAAAACGAGCGCCTGCGCATTGCTGAGCGTCCACGGCTGCGTCAGAGACGGGACGTCCTGAACCACTTCCTGCGCAAACGCCTCTGCCACGCTGGTCGGCTGCGGCAGCGGGGCATTCACAGGGGTTTGCGAAACCGGCTTCACTGGCGCTACTGGCAGCGATTGACTGACCACTGGCTTGTCCACTGGCTTGTCCACTGGCCTCGATGCGCGTTCTGAATTGGCCGCATCCTTTGGAAGCAGGTCGATTGGCCCGGTGGAATCGGCCAAGGCACTGCCAGGGATCGCCAAAGCGGCGGCCGTGGCAAGCAATGTCCTGCGCACAGGTCTTTTCATGTCGTCACAGTCCCCTGCCGGTCATCCGCACCGGCCTATACTGGCAGGCAAATGCGCCAACCCTTTTCAACAGATGCAGGCCAACGCCTGACTCCGCCCTTAATGAGCCGAGTTTACCATGCAATAGTGACGGATCGCAACTGGCCAACTATGCGGTGGTAATGCCGCGCGCCGCCGATCAGAATCATCACTGGATGGCAGTGTTGGCCGCTGTGGCAGGTATCGGCATCTTTTCGCTTATGGACGCCTATATGAAAAGCGCCTCGCTGGTGGCCGGCGCGTATAGCGCGATGCTGATGCGCTCGCTGATTGCCTTAGCAGTAATTGGGCCGATCTGGTGGCTGGGATCCCGGCGCTGGCCCACACTCAAAGTGGTCCGATTGCACGTGCGGCGCGGCATTGTCGGTGGGCTGATGGCGCTCAGCTTCTTTTACGCGCTGGTTCGATTGCCGCTGGCTGAAGCCATTGCCATTTCCTTCATCGCGCCACTGGTCGCACTGTACCTTGCGGCAATCCTGCTGGGCGAGAAAGTCCAGCCCAAGGCAATTTTCGGGGCAGTTCTCAGCCTTGCTGGGGTCGCCATTATCATCGCCGGCCGGGTCGGCCGCGAACGGATGACCGAAAGCGCGATTCTGGGGCTGGCCGCCTTGATCTTTTCAGCCCTGCTATATGCGTGGAATCTGGTGCTTCAACGCGAACAGGCATTGGTCGCCAAACCTGCTGAAGTGGCCGCTTTTCACAGCGCAACGGTAAGCATCATGCTGATTATTCCTGCGCCGCTTTTCTTCGCTTTGCCCGCCATGCCCGTGTGGGGCGATATTACAGCCGCCGCTTTGCTGGGCCTGGCAGGCGCCATGATCCTGTCCTGGGCCTATGCCCGGGCCGAAGCACAAGTGCTCGTGCCAATCGAATATAGCGCCTTTCTCTGGGCCGTTTTATTCGGCTGGATGTTCTTCCGCGAGCCAGTGACAGGACCGACCGCCGCCGGGGCGCTGTGCATAGTCATCGGCTGCTGGGCTGCCAGCAGGCCGCAACGCCAGGAACCGCCCGAAATAGCCGCCGTTTAAACCGGTAAAGGGGCAAACTCTTGACCTTGCGCGTATGAACGCGCAGTTGCCGCAGCCAATAGCCGCGGTCTGCGATTCACGCCACACGCAGCCCGTTGCGGCTCAACCATTGAAAGGATTCCGCGCAGTATGACTCAGGTCGGCAAGGACACGCTCAGCACCCGCAGCACGATTACTATCGGCGGGAAAGATATCGCTTATTATTCGCTTCAGAAGGCTGCGCAGGCAATTGGCGATATAAGCCGCTTGCCCAACTCGATGAAAGTCTTGCTCGAAAACCTGCTGCGCTTCGAAGATGACGGGTTCACTATCTCGGTCGATCATATCCGCGCGCTTGCCGAATGGCAGAACAATCCGGTAACCGGACAGGAAATCCAGTACCGCCCGGGCCGCGTACTGCTGCAGGATTTCACCGGTGTACCTTGCGTGGTCGACCTTGCCGCCATGCGCGATGCGATTGCCAAGCTCGGCGGCGACACGCAGAAGATTAACCCGCAAGTTCCGGTCCATCTGGTGATCGACCACTCGGTGATGGTTGACGAGTTCGGCCACCCCAAGGCGTTCGAGCACAACGTTGAATTTGAATATCAGCGTAATGCAGAACGCTATGACTTCCTCAAATGGGGTTCCAAGAGCCTCGATAATTTCAAGGCGGTCCCCCCTGGGACCGGTATTTGCCATCAGGTAAACCTAGAACATATCGCGCAGGCCGTGTGGACCAGCACCGACCCTGACGGGCAGAGCGTTGCCTATCCGGATACCTGCGTGGGCACAGACAGCCA
>JAHEAW010000143.1 GCA_024642545.1 Erythrobacteraceae bacterium | reverse complement strand
TGGTCGATCATATGAATTTCCTGATGATGGCTGCGCATGACACGATCACGTCCAGCGCAACCTCGCTGGTGTGGCTTCTGGCGGCCAATCCGAAATGGCAGGAACAGGTCCGGCAGGAACTGCGCGCGGTTACAGGCGGTGACGGTCGCCCCGCTGCATATGATGATTTGCCCAAGCTGGAACTGACCGAAATGGCGTTCAAGGAAGCGCTGCGGATGATCCCGCCAGTGCCGTCAACTCCGCGCCGCGCGCTGCGCAGTTTCGACTTTGCCGGCTATACGATCCCAGCAGGCGCGCAGGTCGGGATCAATGCGCATCTGGTGCATCATCAGGAAGAACACTGGCCTGATCCCGCGACGTTCAATCCGCTGCGTTTCACGCCTGAACTGGTAAAGCTACGCCACAAATATGCGTGGGTGCCGTTTGGCGGCGGCGCGCATATGTGCCTGGGGCTGCATTTTGCCTATATGCAGGTAAAAATCCTGATGGCGCATCTGCTGACCCGCTATGAGATCGAGATTGAAGCTGGTTATCAGCCTGCGTGGCAGCCGTGGCCAATTCCGCAGCCGCGTGACGGGCTGAAAGTGACCTTCAAGCCGTTATAGCCGATAGAGGTTGGCCGTTCGGGCAGGTTGGGCGGCCGAAGCACTGTGATCAGAAATCGATGGCGATGCCGTTCTTTTCCCAATCGCCGTATCGGGTTGGGCTGAGCCCGTCGCGGTCGCCATCGCCATGCACGTCTGCTGCCTTTGGCGGGGCGGGCTTGGGCGGGGGCGCACTGTCCCAGTGGCTAGGTTTCTTGAAATTGCGCGCCGCTGCTGATTTTTGCTTGGTCATGATGCCTAAATGCATGGGCTGGCGGAAGGTTTCAAGCCCGCGTAAGGGCTACAAATGTCCGATATTCCTGGTCTCCCTGCTCGCCGCGCCGCCTTGCGCATGATCGATGCCGTTTTGCACCGGGGGGAAACGCTGGAGCAGGCCGAACGCGGCGCGCTGCAGGGCATTCATAGCGGCGCGGACAGGGCGCTGGCGCGCGCGATTGCGGCTGAAGTGATGCGCTGGCTGGTTGATCTTGATGATCTGATTGACAGCGCCACGCGTAACCGGCTGGCCGATGATGCCAAGGCACGCAGTGTGCTGCGCTTGATGCTGGCACAGTGGCTGCGGCTGGATACGCCGCCCCACGCAGTGATCGCTACTGCGCTGCCGCTGCTTGCAGGCGGCCCGCGGCGGCTGGCGCATGGGGTGTTCTCCACGCTCAACAAGCAAGCGGTCCAACTGCCCAGCGCGCCGACCCCGCCCGATCCAGTGGCGCTGCGCTGGGGTGATCGCACGGCTGATATGTTCGATGCGCTGGGCGATCCGCCACCGCTCGATCTGACGCTGAAAGATTGGGCGCAGACCGATAAATGGGCTGCAGAACTGGACGGGCAGAGCCTTGCCCCCGGCCATATCCGCTTGCCACGCGGTACCAGGATCGAGGAATTGCCGGGTTTTGAAGAGGGCGCCTGGTGGGTACAGGATTTGGCGGCCAGCCTGCCTGCGCGGATGCTGGGCCTGGGTGGGGGTGGGCGCGTGCTTGACCTGTGCGCTGCGCCGGGCGGCAAGACCTTGCAGCTGGCCGCGGCAGGCTGGCAAGTAACTGCGCTCGATATCAGCGAAAGGCGGCTGGACATGCTGCGCGGCAATCTGGAGCGCACTGGCCTGACCGCTGAAATCATCACCGCCGATGCGCTCAGCTGGAAGCCTGCTGAACCTTTCGATGCCATCCTGCTCGATGCGCCGTGCACAGCCACGGGCACGTGCCGCCGCCATCCCGATGTGCTGCACCGGATCGGTCAGCGCCAGATTGCCGAAATGGCGGCGCTACAGGCAAAATTGCTGAAGCGTGCAGGCGGCTGGCTGACAAGCGGCGGAAGGCTGGTCTATGCTGTCTGTTCGCTGGAGGAGGCTGAAGGGGCGGGCCAGACCGGCGCAGTACCGCTGACGCCCAGCCCGATCCGGGTTGACGAGCTGCCGGCGGGCCTCACCCCGACAATGGCCGGGCATCTGCGGACCGACCCCGCTCTGCTCAGCGATGCTGGAGGGATGGACGGTTTTTTCATCGCGCGGTGGACGAAATAGCGCCCCGATTGGCGCCGGAGCACTTACCCAACTGTACCGCATTAGGCCAATTTGCAGGCGGAAGGCCGCCAAAATTGCCGCAGCAAACGCTGTTCACGGGCCCCACGCGTGCATTCTGCCTCGGTTCGCCGCTGAATGTGCCCGACTGGCCTCCCCTGCTGCCAGTGTTGCTGGGATTGTTCATTTGCGCCATGTAAACGGGCAAGCTTGTGCAGCAAGATGAAAGCGGTTTCGGCAAGTGGACACGCTTTCACGGAGGGATGGTCGCACATTTGTCCGCAAAAATGCGGGGCCGATTGTTGTAGATTGAGGGAGTATCGTAATGCAGTTTGTTTCCAAGAAGTCAGGCGTTCTTACCCTGCTTGCCATGGTGGCAGCATCAGTACCGGGCAGCTTGCCAGCGCAGGAACTGGACCCGGCGAAGGCTGATATCACGGTCAATGGCGTGCCCCCGGCGGATTTGTCCGGTCTCACTGAAGGACCAGAGCTTGACGGCACCATCACCGCGCGCGGCGCCAACAGGATGCAGATTACCACTGCTGATGGCACCAAGACGCCGGTCGCAATCAGCGAAGGCACCGATATCAAGGCCAGCGGCGGCTTTCTGGGCATGAGCCGCAAGACGCTCGCGTCCGATGCACTGCTCCCCGGCCTGCCGGTCAGCGTCAAGACCGTGCAATGGGGCGGCGGCCTGGTGGCGAGCGAGATCAAGTTCAAGAACAATGATTTCAAAACCGCATCCATGATCCGCAACGGCACTGCCCAGCGGTTCGACGAACAAGGTGCCGCGATCGACAAGAATGCAGCGCTGGCAGAGGCGCTGCGCGGCCGCATGGCCGATATCGACAAATATAATATCAAGAGCACCACCAACGTCTATTTCGACACGGGCAAATGGAACCTGTCACCCAAGGGACAGAATGATCTGTGTGCAGCCGCCAGTGAAGCCGATGCGACTGACAATGCGCTGCTGCTGGTGGTGGGATACACCGATTCTGTCGGCAGTCAGGATTTCAACCAGCAGCTGAGCGAAAAGCGTGCCGGGCGCGTGGTCAATTATCTGCAGCAGGCGTGCCACTGGAAACCGTGGCGGATGCTGACGCCTACCGGCATGGCCGAAGCTGATCCACTGGCCAGCAATGACACTCCCGAAGGCAAGGCGCAGAACCGCCGCGTTTCGGTGAATGTACTGGTCAGTAAAAGCGTTGACGGCATGTAGATGCACCGGGGGTGGGCGCGTCCCGCCCCCCGTTTCTGCGGGTAGTGGAGCCGGTCTCGCCGCGAGAACGGGCTGGCGCGCTGCAGGCCCTGCAGAAGCCCGTGCGCCGGGCGCAATTCCAACCGAGCAAGAGTCCGAATTTGCAGCCAACGGGCTGAACCAGGGTCTTGGGCAGCGAGCAAGTGTTAGACCTTCACCTGCGCCGCATTGTGCTTCACCCATGGCAGGCTTGCGCCCCAATCCAAGACGTAGGCTTTCGATTTCTTAGTTCCCAAGAGCGGACGTTCTCTGCGGCCATTCCGGCCAAGGAGAAGACAAATGACATATTCACAGTTTGACCCTGCAACGCAAAGCCGTGTGCCGTGGAACTTTGGCGCAAAAATTGGACCCAAGCGTCCTTTCAATCAGAAACAAATCTGGGCGATCCGGTTCTTTCTTGATCGTGAGAAGCGCATACGGGATCGAGCGCTGTTCGACCTGGCAATCGACAGCAAGTTGAGGGGCTGTGACCTCGTCGAGCTTAAGATCGGAGATTTGGTCAGTGGGCCAGAGATCAGGACACGAGCCACGATCACCCAACGTAAAACCGGTCGACCCGTTCAGTTCGAGATAGCCTCAGACGCCAGGGCTAGTCTGTTAGCTTGGCTCGAACGCCGAGGTGGCTCCGTTGAAGACTATGTCTTTCCAAGCCGCATCGATCACGCCCGGCATCTCAGCACACGCCAATATGCTCGACTGGTTGATGAGTGGGTGGAAGGAATCGGCCTGAGAACTAACGAGTATGGGACCCATTCGCTTCGCCGTACGAAAGCTTCGATCATTTACAAGTCGACAGGCAACATAAGGGCGATCCAGATACTGCTGGGGCATTCGAAAATTGAAAACACCGTGCGCTATCTTGGCGTCGATATTGAAGACGCACTTACACTCGCCGAGAAGACAGAAATTTGACTGCTGTTGGGCGCCAGTTCCAAATGGGCTGGCGTCCGCTATTGGGTGGAAAGCTGACGCTTAAGCTTCACCGTCGTCCGGCACGAATGTTTCTCTTTCCAATGTCATTTTCGCTCCCGCCATGTGTTCAGCGGCGCAAGCGAAATGCGAGTAGATTTCTTGAGCGGGGCTGTCGGCGTCGTTTTCCCACAAGTTCCCAATCACGATACGCAATGCGTCGTTACTTTCGCTGTTTACTCCCTTGCCGCAAA
>JAHEAW010000053.1 GCA_024642545.1 Erythrobacteraceae bacterium | reverse complement strand
CCTTCCGCAGCGCCGGTGGGCACTTGCACCTTTGTCGTCTGGCAGCCTAAATGAAGCGTATCTTTGCGCAGGTTACGTCTTTCCTGTGTGGAGTCGTTCAAATCTTTTCAGGGGTCACACGCATGAAATCCGTACTTTTTGCCTGCTCGACGCTCGCTCTTTGTGCTTCTGGCGTACAAGCGGCGACACCGGATAATGCCGGAGCTACCTCCGTTTCCGTCAGTCAGACTGCGGCTGGTTCCCTGTTTCAGCCAACTAGCGAAACATCTACTGGTACAGTGACTGTGGAAGGCAAGGCAGTCAGCTATAAGGCGGTGGCCGGCACGCTGGTGGTTCATCCTGCCGGATGGGACGATGCTGCTTGGCGTGCAAAGCAGCCGGACAAGGGTGAGCCGGGCGCAGAAGCTTCGATGTTTTATGTCGCTTATTTCAAGAATGGCGTTCCGACCGCCGACCGCCCGATCACTTTCCTGTATAATGGCGGCCCGGGTTCTTCGACCGTCTGGCTGCATATGGGGGCGTTCGGACCCAAAAGGGTTGTGACCGCAGATGATAGTCATACGCCAGCAGCGCCCTATAGTTTGGTCAATAACGCTTATAGCCTACTAGATGCGAGTGACCTGGTCTTTATCGATGCGCCGGGGACCGGATTCTCACGGGTCGCAGGCAAGGATAAGGAAAAGGCTTTTTACGGCGTCGATGCTGATGGCCATGCATTTGCCGAATTCATCAAGGCGTTCATCAGCAAATATAATCGGTGGAATTCGCCCAAATATCTGTTTGGCGAAAGTTATGGCACGCCGCGCTCTGCAGTGGTGGTGAACGAGCTGGAAACAGGTAGTGACATAGACTTCAATGGAGTGATCTTGCTGTCACAGATCCTCAATTTTGACTTGTCAGTTGACACACCCGGGTTCAATCCGGGAACCGAAGAACCCTATGTTGTCGCACTGCCAACCTATGCGGCGACCGCTTGGTATCATAACAAACTGCCAGGCACTCGCCCGGACGATCTGCCCGCATTCCTGAAGCAGGTCGAACATTTTGCGACGACCGATTATCTTCAGGCATTGGCGCAGGGCTCGGAAATTGATCCAGCCACCAAGCAGCGCATTGCCCAGCAGCTTGCGCAATATACCGGTCTGCCGTTGGAGTATATTCTGAAATCAGACTTGCGCATCGATGGCGGGCAATTTTCGCAACAATTGCAGATTGCTAATGATCTGACCACAGGGCGGCTGGACACCCGTTTTTCTGGTCCGACGCTCGATCCACTGGAGAAAGAAGCGGGTTATGATCCGCAGTCAGCGGCAATCAGCTCAGCGTATGTGTCAACCTTCAACGACTATGTTCGCGGCACGTTGCATTACGGAATGAATGATACCTACAAGCCAGAAATCAACGTGTTTGCGGACTGGGATTTTGCGCATAAGCAGCCAGGCATGCCCTTTGCCATTCGAGGCGCGACCAATGTGATGCCTGATCTGGCGATGGCAATGAAATATAATCCAGACCTGAAAGTGATGCTGACCGGCGGTTATTTTGACCTTGCAACGCCGTTCTACGAAGGCTGGTACGAGATGCATCATCTGCCGATCCCGGATAGTCTGCAAAAGAATATCGAGTATAAATATTACCAGTCGGGGCACATGGTTTATGCCCATGATGCTTCGCTCAAATCGCTGCACGATGATGTGGCCGACTTCATTCGCCGGACCGATAATGTCGGCGGCTGAATGATCTTGGCGGATCGCAGCGTTCCTGCGCTGGCAGGCACGGCGCTGTGATCGGCCCGTCGACAGGGGCGCAGTCCCCCCCTATGGCACGGTTTCTAGCATACGCTATAAATGGAACCCGCCGTGGCGCTTGATATCGTTATCGTTCTGTCAGCGGTGATTGCTGGCGGAGTGCTGCTGTCACCACGCTTCTCGCGCTCGGAGGTCTGGCGCGCCACAGTGACACCGCTGGCCTCGATCATTGGTAGCGGCTTTCTGGTGCTCGCCCCGATTCTGGTCTCTGCTTATGGCCGCGGCGCGCCACTGGTGATGGCGGGCCTGTGTCTGGGCGCTTACCTGTTCGGAGCAGCGATCCGGTACAATATTATGGCTCGCCATGTCGAAGACCCGGCGGATAATGACGTTTCGATCGAGCGGCTGGAGATCGCAGCATCATGGGCACTAGTCTTCGCTTTCATGATTTCGGTTGCCTATTACCTCAATCTGTTTGGCGCCTTCGGGGTCAGCCTGACGCTGCTTGATAGTCCGATCAATGCCAAATTGCTGACCTCTGCTGCCTATCTGCTGATTCTGGTAGTCGGCTGGACGCACGGTTTCAAAGCGCTGGAGCGGATGGAATATGCCGCTGTCACGCTGAAGCTAGGGATCATCGCTGGCTTACTGGTCGGGCTAATTTGGTATTTCTACCTTCAGGCAAGCGCAGGGCAGCTGTTCTTTCATGAACCCGGATTATCAGGATGGCCCGCATTCACGCTTGGCTTTGGTCTGATCATAACGGTGCAGGGGTTCGAGACTTCGCGTTATCTGGGACATGATTATTCATCCGATACACGGATCAAATCGATGCAACTGGCTCAGCTTGTCTGCACGGTCATTTATATGGCCTATATCGGCCTATTTGCATATGCGTTTGACCGCAGCCAGTTCCATCTGACTGAAACCGCAATCATTGACATGATGGGGCTGGTCACGCCGGTATTACCCTTGCTGCTGGTCGCGGCGGCGCTGGCCGCACAGTTCAGCGCAGCAATTGCCGATACCAGCGGATCGGGCGGGCTGGTGGAGGAACTGACCCGTGGACGGATGACAGCGCGTTATGGCTATGCGCTGCTGGTCTTTATCGGGCTGCTGATGACGTGGCAGGCTGACGTGTTTCAGATCATCGCTTATGCCAGCCGGGCGTTCGCAGCCTATTACACGCTGCAATCGGCCATAGCCACGCGCCGGGCATTCGTGGTGGGTGAACCATGGAGCAAGAGGGTTGGCTTTTCCCTTCTGGTGGCACTGGGCACAATGATCGTGGTGTTCGGTAATGATGTGGAATCGTCGGGCGCCAATTGATGGGCTGCGGACAAAGCTGTGGGTTCAAATGCCTCCGGGCGTAAAGTCCCGGCCGCGCGCGCCGAGGCCCTCGCATAAGGTGTCAACGCAGCTTGTGATCGCCGCTGCATCAGTGCTGCGGATCACGAAATTGGCACCTACCTTGCCTTCGCGGAAGAAAGGGTAACTGCCGATCTGGCATCCATCATGCGCCTTTTCGGTTTCGCGCAGCAGGTCGGCCACTTCGCTTTCCGCGACCCAGCAGCCGATGGTTTCGCTGAGCAGCGGTGCGCCGCCTTCCAATGTGCCAGTCAGCGCATCGAGCATGCCGGCGGTAATATGCGGGACGCCCGCCATCAGGAAGATATTGCCGAGCCGGATACCGGGCGCGCCCGACATGCGATTAGGGATCAGTTCTGCCCCGTCGGGCACGCGGGCCATGCGCAGCCGAGCATCATTGATCCCGCCCTTATCGGCATAATACCGCTCCAGAATGGCGCGCGCATCGGGGTGGACGATGACTGAAACGCCCAGCGCAGATGCCACAGCATCGACGGTGATATCATCATGCGTGGGGCCGATGCCGCCGGTGGTGAAGAGGTAATCGTTGCGTTCGCGCAGAGAATTGACCGCCTCGACAATCCGTTCCTCGACATCAGCGACGACGCGGACTTCATCCAGCCTGATGCCTTGCACCTGCAGCCAGGTTGCCACCTGCGCGATGTTTTTGTCATGCGTGCGGCCAGACAGGATTTCATCGCCAATCACGACCAGACCGGCGGTATAGACACGTGAGTTTGCAGCAGTGCTCATGCGCAATGCGTTAGGCGATCAATTGGCCAAGGTGAAGTGGGGGAATGTTATTCCGCTGCTTCAAGCTGGGATTGGTCCTCCTCTGGCGTTTCTGCCACATTGGAAAAGGTCAGGATGCCGTCATCAACCGGCCCTTCGCGCATAATCTTGCGGTCGAGCAAATATTCCTGGTTGAGCCGCCAGGGATAGCCAATCGCATTCTTCGGCATGATATGTTTGCCGCGCTGGATATAGCCGGACGAAAAGTCGAAGATATCGTCTTCTACCAGACCATGGTCTGCTGCGAGCGCCGGCTCGGCGATAGTTGCACCCTTTTTCGCCATTTCGTTGAGCACCCGGCAGACATACTCCGAAATGATATCCGCGCGAAGTGTCCAGCTGGCATTGAGATAACCGAACACCACCGCCAGATTGGGCAAGTTGGAGAACATGCAGCCCTTGTAATAGAATCGCTGGCTGAAATCGACCGGCACTCCGTTCTGGCTGACTGAAATTTTGCCTGCAACGGCGAGCTTCAGTCCAGTTGCCGTAACGATGATATCGGCCTTGATCGTCTCGCCCGATTCGAGTTCGACGCCATCTTGCGTAAAACGAGCAATTTTGCCGGTCACAATGCTGGCTTTGCCTGCCTTCATTGCTTCAAACAGATCGGCATCGGGCACGAGGCAAAGCCGCTGGTCCCACGGATTATAGGGCGGGGTGAAGGTGGCCTCATCATAATCGGCACCAAGTGCTTTCTCGATCCGGGTCTTGAGCGCTGTCTTGACTTTCTCTGGCTTATCTCGCGCCATCTTGAAGGAAAAGTCCTGCATTTTGACGTTCTTCCACCGGGTAATCCGGTAGGCCCATTCGGATGGCAGGATCTTGCGCAGCAGATTGGCCAGTCGGTCCTTGGCGGGCCGCGAAAACATCCATGTGGGCGTGCGCTGCAGCATAGTCACATGGGCGGCACCAGATGCCCCGCGCGCCATTGAAGGAACCAGCGTGACTGCTGTTGCGCCGGATCCGATCACCAGTATTTGCTTGCCGGCATAATCGAGATCTTCGGGCCAGAACTGCGGGTGGATGACCTGACCTTTGAACTCGCCAAAATCGAAGCCTGGATCATACGGCTGATCATAATCGTAATAGCCGGAGCCTAGATAGACAAAGCCTGCGGTCATCACGGTCTGGCTCCCGTCTTCCAATTCCACCGTGACATGCCAGCATGCTTCTGCACTGTGCCAGTCAGCCGAAACGACTTTGTGACCATAACGAATGTGGCGGCGAATATCGCGCTCATCGACAATCTGGTTGAGGTATTCGAGAATCGATGGCGCATCGGCGATTGACTTGTCATGTCGCCACGGTTCGAACACAAAGCCGAGCGTGTGCATGTCGCTGTCAGAGCGGATGCCCGGATAGCGGAACAGGTCCCATGTGCCGCCAAGGTTCTGACGCCGCTCGACAATCGCATAGCTGCGATCAGGGCTCGTCATTTCCATATGCGCTGCCATGCCGATGCCGGATATGCCGGCGCCAACAATCAGGACGTCAAAATCGGGGGCTTTTGCCAATGGTCATCTCTCCTATTGACAGCGATGTAAGCACAATTGGGTGGTCAACGCCAGTATCTGATTTCAAGCAGCGACTGACCTATCGAACCACACGCCCACGCTGCTCTGCCATTCCCATCGCCACCAGCAGTCCGGCCTGTTCCTGCAACTGGCGGAAATCGTCCTTGCTCGCCATGCCGCGCCAATTGGCGAGGATAAGCGATTGCGCCACGCCGCCGCCCAGCGTGGTGCCCGGCCCGGTAACGATGAACAAGTCGGGTGCAAATTCGCGCGCGGCAACTGCGATAGCCCGGGTGAAATCATAAGTCTGCGTGACTTGCTCGCCCAAGGTGTAATCCCACAATTGCGTCAGATTGCTGGCATGGGGCCACCATACGGCACCGCGTCCATCTATCAACGGAAGTGCGGGCTGAGTGAAGAGGCTGGCAGGGAACAGACTGCGCCCCTTGGCAGCGACTGGTTCCTGCAGAGCGGTATGAAATGCGGCGTGATTGCCTAGCCGCAGCGGAAAGCGGTCCTGAAGCGGTTCGACCTCAGCCTCGAATGCAGTTAGCCCTGCGTTATTCCCCGCCAGTACCAGCATCCCGCCAAGCGCGATAGACAAGCGCAGTACCGCCCCGTCGCGCTGATCGATGGTATCGACCTGCTCTAGCAAGTGCGCGCGCCGCCCCGAATTGGGTCGCCAATCCTCACCCACAAACGGATAGACCAGCTGGCCGCCGATCAACGCCTCCTGCATTAGCGTGCCCATGGTGTTGGCGAGAATGAAACCGTTCCGGGGCGACAAGGCGCCCGCGCAGGCAAGCGCGGAGTACCAGCCCATCGAGTTGCCGGTCACCGCCACAATCTCGACCTCGTCCCGGTCGATCGACAGAAAATCCCCTAGCGTGGCCGCGTAGATCAGGCCTGAGGCATTATCCCCCCGGGTATGTTTGGCAAGGCTGAAGCGCGCCGCATTGTCCAGCGCGGTCAAGGTCTCCTGACCCTGTGCTGCACGTTCAGCGTCAAACGCAGACAGCAGCGCCGGGTCAGGGAAATACCGTGTCAGATAGCCAAGTTCATTCTTGTTGTAAGTCCCGCGACCCGGGCAGATCACTACAGCGGTTGTCATGCAGCACCTTGGACAAGCTCGACGGCGACCCGCACGATTTCATCGGCAGAGGGCATCGTCGCGGCATAGGCGGGCCCAGTCGGGATGAAACTGTCCTGCGCGCTGATGCGATGATGTGGCAGTTGGCTGCATTCAGTAAACAGCGCCATCAATGCATCGGCAATCCCGCCGGTTTTGCGCGTTTCATCAACAATCAGAACCTGTTTGCAGGGCGTGGCGGCTTCGAGCAGCGCCGCATCAGGCAGCGGTGATAGCCAGTTGAGATCAATCACTCGCGCGGCGACGCCATCATCTGCCAGCCGCTGCTGCGCTTGCCGTGCCAGATAGGCGCCATTGCCGAAGCTGACGATGGCGAGGTCTTGCCCCACGCCATGTGTCGTAACCTGACCAAATCCAATCCGCTCATCCGGTTCGGGATAGCTGCCCAGCCAGCCATTGTCGCCTGGCTGATGCAGATCCCGCATTGGATAAAGCGCAATCGGTTCAAGAAATACGACCAGCCGCTGCTCTTCACGGGCCAGCCGCACGCATTCGCGCAGCAGCCTTGCCGCATCTGGCCCATTTGACGGGCAGCACAGGATCAGACCGGGAATGTCGCGCAGCACGGCCACCGAATTGTCATTATGAAAATGCCCGCCAAAGCCCTTTTGATAACCCAGCCCGGCAATCCGCAGCACCATCGGGTTGGTAAACTGCCCGTTTGAAAAGAACGGCAGCGTCGCGCCTTCGCCGCGCAGCTGATCCTCAGCATTGTGAAGATAGGCGAGGAACTGGATTTCCGGGATTGGTAGCAAGCCATTTTGCCCCATGCCGAGTCCAAGCCCAAGGATTGCTTGTTCGTCGAGCAAGGTATCAATCACCCGCGCGCGGCCAAAGCGCTGGCTCAGCTTTTGAGTCACGCCGTAAACGCCGCCTTTGCGCCCGATATCCTCCCCCATCATGGCGATTTCACCATGTTCGAGCATTAGGTCGGTGAGCGCCCAGTTGATCAGCCGTGACATGATTTGGGGCTGCTGCATTGCCGCCAGATCTGGCCCGAAGATCTCTTTACGCGCTTCGGGCGAGGGGCCATTGGTCGCGCGGCATTTGCGCGGCGGCGGGATGATGCTGGCCATCACGTCGCTCGCCGTTTCGAGCCGCGGCCGCGTTACAGCCTGGACGGCGACCCGCTCTACCCGAGCGGCGGTGGCAGTATAAATCTTCAGCGCTTGATCTCGCGGCAAAGCGCTTGCTTCTGCCAGCAGCCGGGCCGAATGGAGCAGCGGGTCCTGCGCCTCTTCGGCCTCTACCTCTGACTTGGACAGATAAGTGGTCGGTACATCAGCCCCGGCATGACCGTAAAGCCGGACTGTGCGAACATGGAGAAAGGCAGGTTTGCGGCGAGTACGGACATAGTCAACCGCTTGGCTTGCCACGTGGTAAGTGTCGTAAAAATCAAGCCCGTCACAAGCGAAATATTTCAGGCCGGGTCGGTTCGCAAAGCTGTTTGCGATCCACCCGTCAGGCGTCTTGGTGGATATGCCGATGCCATTATCTTCACACACGAGCAGCAGCGGCATGGGGACTTTTTGATAAGCGGTCCAACAAGCAGTGTTGATCGCCCCTTGCGCGGTCGAATGGTTGGCTGAGGCATCACCAAAGCTGCACAGAATGATCGAATCAATCGCCAGCGTCTGGTGCTCCGGCTTTATGCGCGCGGCAAGCCCGATCGAATAAGCTGCACCCACTGCCTTGGGCAAATGGCTGGCAATGGTTGATGTTTGCGGCGGAATGGTAAGCGCGCTTGACCCAAGCACCTTGTGCCGACCGCCCGATATCGGATCTTCGGCAGAACAGGCGAAGGACAACAGCATATCCCAGGTGATAGTCTGCCCCGGGACCTGTTTACTGCGCTGGATCTGGAACGCAGCATCTCGATAATGCAGGAAGGCCATGTCGCTGGGGCGCAGCGCTGCTGCTACTGCGGCCATACCTTCATGACCGGATGAACCGATCGTATAAAACCCCTGGCCTGCGGCCTGCATCGTCCTGCTGGTCCGATCAAGCGCGCGAGTCAGGCAAGCGGAACGGAAGATGGAGACAGCCAGATCGTCATCAAGCGGCCCGGATGGCGGCCTTCCGGATGGAAAATCGCCGTCAGCCACCCGCCGCAGAAAATTGTCATGAACGATCTGAGCGCGGTCCATTGCTCGCCTTTTGGTAGTGCATCTCCAGCTGCGGCGTTAGGCGCAAATGCCGGTCTTGTCAGTCCCTGTGATTACGCGGGAACGGTAATTCTTTTGCCGCTGAAGACCGCTTGCCAATTCTGAATCTCGGAAAAGACGATTTCATCTGCCGCGTGAACCAGTTCAGAAACATGGCGATAATCGAGCCGGTCCATCGGCGCGCTTTGCAGCAGCTCAATCCGGTCCGCAACGACACCAAGCTTTTCCGCTGCGACTTCGGAAATCGCCGCAAATCTCTCAAAATCGCCAAAGAAGCGAATACCGGTCAGCGCGCCGCCCAGCGTTGGCAAGGCAACGCCAAGAACAGTGAACAGCTTGGCCAGATGCCCCACAATATCGCCGCCAATGAAGTCCATCTCCGACGCCAGCACCAGACCCAGATAGGCCGCCACCGATAGCACTGCGAGGATGAACATGCCACCGGACAAATGGTCGAGCCCCTCGTGCACGCGGTTAAGTTCTGCCGCCTTTGCATGATGATAATCGCGCTGGGGCATGACATGCCGGTCCCGCAGCAAAGCCAGTGCGTTCTTCAAATAGGGTTTGTCGACCCGCGTCTCAGGTAGGCCCACAGCGCGCAGCGAATGGCGCGCATACCATTCAGGCCAGAAGCTCTTGGTGCCGCGCGGCCAAGCGCCGGGCGGGCGGGCAACGCCCATAGCCAGCATGATCGGGCTATGGCGCAGATATTCGGCCGCGCGTCTGGTTTCGAACCACCGGCCATGTAGGCGCTGGCGCGTGCCGCGAAGAGTAACCAGAATAACAAACAGCAGCAGGATCAGTTCGACCGTGGCGAAGCGCCATTTTTGTTCCACCCCGACCAGTGGCAGATACATAATCCCGCTGATGATCGCGAAGGCGCCGAGCAGGAAATTGATCGTCATTCCAGACCGGTATCGATCTGACAGCAGTGCAGAAATACCATCTGCCCAGGCGAAGCGGCGCAGGACCATGTTTATGATTCGTCTGCTTAGACCAGGGTCGCCGTCGGGCAGCGCATCAATTCCTGCGATCAGCGGCGCCGCGCTGCCGCGCGCAATGGCACCGGGCCGCTCGTAAGTTTGCGTAATGGACCCGAACCGCCGGCCCCAGCTTTTGCGACCAAACAGAGCTTCCACCCGCCGGAAAGCGTGCGATGATAATTGGCTGTGATCTTGCCACTGTGCGTTGGTGAGTGCGGCTGTACCGCTGCTCATCCCGCCGAGCTTGGATGCCTCGGGCAGCACCGCCCCGCGAATGATCGTATTGAGCAGCCGTTCGTCTTCTGCACGCGTGGCTTTGCTGCCGCAATCAGCCAGCGCTTCGGGCGCTTGCAGGATCCGCCATTCTTCAGGATGGCTAGGGTTGATCCACACCACTGGCGCGCCAAGTTCCAGCGCAGTGGCGACCGTATGGCCCGTGCCGCCGGTATCAGCAACGGATTTGCCATCCCACACAGCGATGATGATATCGCTTTGCTCCACCAAAATTCGTCCAGCCAGAGCGGAACGCGTGCCAGCGGCGAGTGCAAATTGCCGCTGCGCAGCGGAATCTTCTGGATAATCAAGCGAGGTGAGAAAGAGCGCGCTGATCGCTTCGTCCTGATCGGCCAGTTCGAACAGTTTGCCATGTTCGCTCAGGTGGTTGATTGCACCGATCCGACGGGCAACTTGCGGGTCTGTTGCAGGCTTGCCTGCCAGAACTGCCCGGGCATCTTGGGCAGTCATGGGCCCACCATTGGCAGCCGCATTGAGCCTTTGCCCGAACGGCAGAGGGACCACCAACTCCCAGCTTCGGGCCAGCGCCTGATGTGAGGCTATTTGATCGGTTCCATCACAAGCGAGTGTCAGCAACCGCGTAGTACCGAGCGCGCCATCGGAAAAATCTGCATCGCAACCGGCCAGATCGGATTCAATCTGGTCAAACAGCGCTTGCAGAACCTGTTCCACCGAACTCGCTTCTTGCGGAAAAGAGGGGTGGCCCGCTCGGTGCCCGGTGACGCCGATCGACAGGAGGGGGCTGGGTAGCGGTTCGGGCACAGGGTGGGTGGCAGGCCGGGCTGCTGCTTCATTCTCAGTCAGGGCCTTGCCCTCCTATTCGTACCACTTGGCGCGCGCTTGTCGAATTTGCAGTTCTAGCGTAACTTCTTGCGTGAAAGCGAGCAATTATGGACGCTGTGGGGGAAAGCCCGGTTTACTTGCGGACTGAGCGAGCATCAGACACTGGCCATGGTCAGTTCGCGGGGGGCGCACTGCTGGCCACTTCTGCGCTTGGGCTGTTGCTCTTGCTGTCAGCATGTTCACGCAAGGAACCAAACAAGCAGAGCCCAGAATTCGGCCAGTCTGACACCTCGCTGATCGAGCAAAACACTCCATCAGCGGACCCGGTGAAGCCTAGCCAAATCGCGGTTGTTCCATCCGTTTCAAGGATAATCGGGAACAGGTCCGTCCGCATACGATTTGCCAGAAAGAATAGGGTGTTTCGGAGGTTTAGCGGAGGGAATGAATATGCTGCTGGATATCAGTTTCCGCCGCCCGCACCGCCTCCACCGCCAGCATTGCCGCTGCTTGCCGGGCAACCATTCCCGCCGGCGGGCATAATTCCCTGCTTTGGACCAATCGGGTCGGTCCAGTTCAACCCTGGCTCTGCTACGCTATTATGGAACGGTATAAGAACTGCCGAAAACGCTGCAACGATTGCCGCTTATTGCGGGGCAGGGCGGCTGACGATAATCAGTGATACAGGCAGCGGTGCAGGTCATCCAGAGCTGCTGGCTTTGCGCGAGGCCCGCTCCGCAGCCTTGGAGGACATTTTTGCGGCCCGGCGCGATCTGACGGGCGTCAAAGTCAGATCCCTATTCCGTGTGCATCGGAATGATGCGGGTAATGCTTTTCCGGTGCTGGATGATCGGTTACACCTAACTTTTGATCCAGACTGTGACGTTAGTGGTTCTGTCCTTTACCGTGGCGCGCTGACGGATAGCCCCGATCGGCCGTCGCAAGATCAGGCCCTTGTTGCGCAATTGGCAGCGGCGCAGGGGATAGCGGTTATTACCCTTCATCAACCTAAACCTGTTCTCTATCAAACGGTTGGGCAAGCAGCGGGCGATTACGCTGCCGCTGGGGACCGCATTGCTGGTACGGAGGTCGGCTCCAGCCATCCCGGCGGAGCGGTGCATATCGCGCCTTCGACTGGCGGAGCGGTGCATGTCGATGATGCGCCCAACAGTTATGCCTACGCCATGCCGCCGCCAGCTATGATAGAAGATATTGGCGCAGCGATTCGCGCTGTTCCTGTGCTCAAGAACCTCCCAATTCTGCTGCGAGATATAGGGCCAAGGTGCAGCACGGTTGGCGCACCCGGCTACTTCGGAATCACGCTGGAAGCTGATCCCGATCCACTGCGGTCGCCAGTCGCTAATGGTCATACGCCGCACGTTTCCGCCGCTGAATCAGTTGCCGCTGGCACTAAACCCCAGTCATTGCCCAGCAAATAGATTCGCGGTGCAGATGATCTCGGCCCTTGGGGTTTTTGCAATCCGCTGTTAGGCGCGCCGCCATGCTTGGAATCAACGCCATTACCGTGCGGCTTGGCGGCCGCACCATCCTTGACCGTGCGACGGCGACGATCCCGCCAGGCAGCTGTGTCGGGCTGATCGGCCGCAACGGCGCGGGTAAGTCGACCCTGATGAAGGTAATCACAGGCGCGATTGACCCTGATGAAGGTTCGATCGACCTGCCCAAGGCAGCCCGGCTTGGCTATATCGCACAGGATGCGCCTAGTGGCACTGCAACGCCTGCCGAAACAGTCCTTGCGGCCGATGCAGAACGCGCTGCGCTGCTAGAAGAAGCAGATCGGTGCACAGATGCTCACCGGCTGGGCGATATTCATGACCGGTTGCTTGCGATCGATGCCTATACCGCGCCATCGCGTGCTGCCCGTATCCTGACCGGGCTAGGCTTTGATGAAGATATGCAGAACCAGCCGCTCGATAGTTTCTCGGGCGGGTGGAAAATGCGTGTCGCTCTGGCTGCGCTGCTCTATTCTGCGCCCGACGTGCTGCTGCTTGATGAACCCTCGAACCATCTCGATCTCGAAGCGACGTTGTGGCTGGAGAATTTCCTCAAGAATTACCCTGCGACTGTGGTGGTTATCAGCCATGAGCGTGACTTGCTCAACAATGTCGTCGACAATATCCTTCACCTGCAAGGTGGCAAGCTGACGCTGTATTCTGGTGGCTATGACAGTTTCGAGCACCAGCGGGCTGAGCGTGCGGTACAGCTTGCCGCAGCCAAGGCATCGCAGGATGCGCAGCGCGCGCGATTGCAGGATTATGTGGCGCGCAACAGTGCTCGCGCATCGACCGCACGCCAGGCCCAGTCCCGCGCCAAGATGCTGGCCAAGATGCAGCCAATTGCTGCGCTGATGGAGGACCCTTCGCTCAGCTTTGGATTCCCCAATCCGGCAGAGCTCAAACCGCCGCTGATTACGCTGGACCTTGCTGCGGTGGGCTATGCCCCGGATACGCCGATCCTCAAACGGCTCAACTTGCGGATTGACCCCGATGACCGGATCGCGCTGCTGGGCCGCAATGGAAATGGCAAAACCACTCTGGCGCGTCTGCTGGCTGCCCAGCTGGCCCCGATGGGCGGCGAGATGAACGCCTCGGGCAAGATGCAGGTCGGCTATTTCACCCAGTATCAGGTGGAAGAGCTGGCAGGCGATTCGACGCCGCTCGAACATATGAGCCGGGTGATGCAGGGCAAGCCGCCCGGCGCAGTCCGCGCGCAACTGGGCCGTTTCGGTTTCTCCGGTGACCGCGCGACGCAGCAGGTATCCAAGCTGTCTGGCGGGGAGCGCGCGCGCCTGGCGCTGGCGCTGATCACGCGTGATGCACCGCATTTGCTGATCCTGGACGAGCCGACCAACCACCTCGATGTCGATGCGCGCGAGGCGCTGGTGCAGGCACTCAATGATTATGAAGGCGCGGTTATTCTGATCAGCCATGACCGGCATATGGTGGAACTGACCGCCGATCGGCTGGTGCTGGTCGATGAGGGCACGGCGCAGGATTATGCTGGCAGCATGGAGGATTATATCGACTATGTGCTGGGCCGGAATCAGCCAAAGGCCGGCGAGGGTGCGAGCAAGGGCAAGGTGGTCAAGAAAGATCGCAAGACCGCGGCTAAAGCGCGCGAAGCTGCCCGCGCTGTGAACCAGAAGATCACCGTCATCGAACAGGACATCGCGCGGATGGAGGCTGAATGTTCGGCAATCGACCAAGCAATGTTCGAACCTTCCGCCGCTGCACCCGAACTGGCGAAGCTGCCGATGAGCGAACTGTCACGCAAACGCGGTAAACTGACCGCCGCGCTAGAAGAGCATGAAGCCGCATGGCTAGCGCTAAGCGAACGGGTTGATAATGACCCATAGACTACGCTGGCGGAGACGGAGGGATTCGAACCCTCGATAGGATTACTCCTATGGTTCCTTAGCAGGGAACTGGTTTCAGCCACTCACCCACGTCTCCGGATCACAGCGGCAATGGGGCGGCGCTATAACGGGGCGAGGTGGTGGCGGCAAGCCATGCTTCGCACCAGTGGCAAATTTGTCTGAAGGGGTCAAAATCTCACCCCGCCGCGTGCCAGACTCGGTTCGCCGCAAATTGGATTCGATTCGTCGCCGGTTCATTGCCGCTTAAGCGCCAAAGGCTTCTGATCGCTTCGAAACGGCTCCAACAGGGCCCCGGAGGGATCATGATCACCGTTACTGCATTTACCACTTCGCTGCGCAAGGCCGCCCACGCAAGCTGGATGGTGCTGGCAGGTGCCGCCATACTGTTGTCCGCGCCGCTGGCCGCGCAGCAGATAAAGACGGTTGATCCCAATGCAGCGATTGACGGCGATCTGGCAGAAACGCCCGGGCAGCAGCCAGCGTACCAATATCCGGTTACTCAGCCGAGCGTTGCGGCAACTGCCAGCGCCGTGCCCGCACCGGCTGCGTCGCAGCCCAGCATGGCGCAGACCTGGCCTGATCCGGCACCGGCAGCAAGTCCGCCGCCCGCCGCATCCAGCCCGGCACAGGCGGCCGGTCAGGCCGCCGTCAACGGCAATACTTATGCCGAAGATGATCTGATCGGCGCAGCAGAAGGCGTGTTCGGCAAGGGCGCTGAAGGGTTGGCCAAAATGATCAAGGGGCTGCTGGCCAAGCAGGGCGAACCCAACGCCTATATCGTCGGCCGCGAAGCGGGCGGAGCGTTTGTGGTCGGCGTGCGTTATGGTTCGGGCACACTGTACCACAAGGTTGAAGGCAAGATGCCGGTTTACTGGACCGGCCCGTCGATTGGCTTTGATGCAGGGGCGAATGCGGCCAATACCTTTGTGCTGGTCTACAACCTCTACGATACCGACGATCTGTTCAAACGCTTCCCTGCGGGTGAGGGGCAGGCCTATGTGGTTGGCGGATTGACCGCAAGCTATCTGCGCCGCGGCAATATCGTGCTGATCCCTATCCGTGTGGGCGCGGGCCTGCGTCTGGGTATCAATGCGGGATATATGAAGTTTAGCAAAAAGCAGCGCTGGCTGCCCTTCTAGGTCGCACTGGAAGCACTTACCCCTGCCGCCCGCCAACGGCCAAAGGCCAACAAGGGCATATGACAGGGAATTTTGGTTGCGAGGATCGCCCCATCGCGGCATGGGGCGCTCATGATACTTGAGCAACTCCCCGCCCAATCCCCCGATGCGCTGCTGGCGCTGATCAAACTGTATGCGGCCGATCCGCGCAGCGACAAGATCGACCTTGGTGTTGGCGTCTATCGCACAGATGATGGCGCGACTCCGGTATTTGCCGCAATCAAGGGTGCTGAACGGCGTCTGTTCGAAGAACAGGACAGCAAGAGCTATCTCGGGCCAGAAGGAGATATGGGCTTCGTTCATGCGCTGATGCCGTATATTTTCGGCAGCGATGCAGCGATGGGCGGGCGGATCGAAGGGATGCAGGCACCTGGCGGCACTGGCGCGGTGCGGCTGGCCTTTGCAGTGGCCAGGAAAGCCGGCATCACCAAAGTCCATATGGGTACGCCAAGCTGGCCCAACCATGCCCAGATCCTGGCTGATATTCCGCTCGCGGGGTCCATGTTTGACCATGCGGCGGCTGATGGCAGCGCAGCAGTGGATGTGTTGCTGCACCTGATTGCTAATGCGGGCTTTGGCGAGGCAGTGCTGCTGCATGGCTGCTGCCACAACCCGACCGGGATTGATTATTCGCATGACCAATGGGATGCAATTGCCGCAGCGCTGAGCGTCAGCAAGGCGCTGCCGATTATCGATCTGGCCTATCAGGGGCTGGGCGACGGGATGGAAGAAGACGCTTACGGCCTGCGCCGTGTGCTGGCAGCCGTGCCCGAAGCGCTGATCGCTTATAGCTGTGACAAGAACTTTGGGCTGTACCGTGACCGGGTGGGCGCGCTTTATGTGATGGCGCAGGACAGCGCGCAATTGCCGGCAATCCTGTCCAACCTCAATGCGCTGGCCCGTGCGAGCTGGTCGATGCCGCCCGATCACGGCGCAGCGGCAGTGCGGTATGTGCTGCGCGATGCGGCGCTGACCGATCAGTGGTTGGCTGAACTTACCTCGATGCGAGCCCGTATCGCCAGCGTGCGCGCGCACATGGCGGCTGCGGCCAACCAGGTTGGCGCGCTCGATCTGGCGGCTGTGGGGCGGCAAAAGGGGCTGTTTTCGATGCTGGCCCTCAATAAGGACCAGATTGCGGCCCTGCGCGAGGACCACGCTGTTTATATGGCCGGGTCGGGCCGGATCAATGTGGCCGGGCTGCACAGCGGCAATATCGCAAAGTTCGTCGATGCACTGGCGGCGGTGACGGCCTGAGTGGACCGGCAGCCGGTCCTTAGCGGGGAGCGGCTGACGCTGCGGCCACTGGCCCAAAACGATTGGACCAGCATGTTTGCGGTCGCTGCCGATCCGCTGATCTGGCAGCTGCATCCAGCGCACGACCGGTGGCAGGAAAGCGTGTTTCGCACCTTCTTCGATGATGCGCTGGCGCAGGGCGGCGCGCTGGCTGCGATTGAACATTCCAGCGGAATGATTGCCGGATCTTCCCGCTTTCAAGGGTACGATGCCGCAAATGGCGGCAGTGTCGAAATTGGCTGGACTTTCCTCGCCCGCCGCTTGTGGGGCACTGGTGCCAATACAGAGATGAAGCGGCTGATGCTGACCCATGCGCTGCGCTTTGTGGAACGGGCGATATTCCGCGTCGGGGAACACAACCTTATCTCGCGCGGGGCGATGGCCAATATCGGCGGAGAGCTGACTGACCGGGAAGACATCACCATGCTAAACGGCCAACCAGCGCGCCACGTGATTTACGAAATTACCCGCGCAAGCTTCGCGGCGGGGCCGCTCGCAAGTTAAGCCTCTAGCGGGCGCGGAGCGGTCTTGCGCGTCATATTGCCGCGTACAAATCCTACAATATGGAACACATGGAACACGGTCCTGAAACAGAAAAAACACCGTGCGCACAGTGCCGCTTTGACGCTGTGACAGCGGGCTTGTCAGGCAGGGCGCGGCGAACTGCATGATCCAGAGTAAGGCAGATTAGCGGAGAGTAGGAAAGCTTTGAAGTTGAGCTTGGTGCCGGGATGCCGTGCCTCCCCCCCCCGCGGGAGA
>JAHEAW010000142.1 GCA_024642545.1 Erythrobacteraceae bacterium | reverse complement strand
TGCCGTGCTGGCTTTTATCGGCTGGGCAATCTGGGGGCCTGCCCCATCGCTGTCCTATGCGCTTATCGCTGCCGTTTCAGTGCTCATCATCGCTTGTCCCTGCGCGCTTGGCCTCGCCACGCCCATGTCGATCATGACCGCCACCGGACGCGGGGCACAGGCAGGCGTATTGGTCAAAAATGCCGAAGCGCTTGAACGCTTCGAGAAAGTCAACACGTTGATAGTCGACAAGACTGGCACGCTTACAGAAGGCAAACCGCGCCTCGTCACTGTGCTGGCCGAAGATGGATATGAAGTGGATCACATCCTCTTGCTAGCAGCCTCGCTTGAAAAGGGTTCCGAACATCCGCTGGCCGAGGCAATCGTTAACGGCGCTGAAGATCAGAGCATCGAGCTTCAAAAAGCCGAAGATTTTGAAGCGATCACCGGAAAAGGTGTAACCGGCACAGTGTCCGGCACTCGTGTCGCTTTGGGCAATAGCGCATTGCTAAGCGATCTCTCACTTGGGTCAAAGCGCTTGGAAGAAGCTGCCGATATCCGCCGCGATGACGGTGAAACAGTCATGTTCGTGGTAATAAACGGGAAGGTTGCAGGGCTGATCTGCGTGGCTGACCCAGTCAAGCAAACCACGCCAGATGCCTTGAAAGCACTCCATGAGCTGGGCTTTCGCATTATCATGGCAACCGGCGACAGTGAGCGCACTGCCCGCGCGGTTGCAGCCAAACTTGGGATCGACGAAATCCGCGCTCAGGTTCTGCCGCAGGACAAGGCCCGGATTATTCGCGAATTACAAAGCAGCGGCGCGCGAGTCGCTATGGCGGGAGATGGGGTCAATGATGCCCCCGCCCTTGCGCAGGCCGATGTCGGCATCGCAATGGGCACGGGCGCCGATGTTGCGATTGAAAGTGCTGGCTTCACACTCGTCAAAGGTAATCTTGATGGTATCGTGCGTGCGCGCCGCTTGGCCCTGGCAACCATGCGCAACATTCGCCAAAACCTTTTCTTTGCGCTGATCTATAATGGGCTGGGAGTGCCCGTTGCGGCCGGAATCCTTTATCCAATTTTCGGTTTCTGGATCAGCCCGATGTTCGCCGCCCTAGCCATGAGTGCTTCGTCAATTTCGGTCGTAACCAACGCGCTCAGGCTGCGCAGCGCAAATATCTGACAAAGAAAAGGCAAGTGGTGGACAGGGCTGGATTCGAACCAGCGTACGCTTGCGCGGGCAGATTTACAGTCTGCTGCCTTTAACCACTCGGCCACCTGTCCACTGACTTGCCTGACGCGGAAAACCATGATGGCACCGCAATATGGGCAGCCCCGTTTGCGGGGCCATCCAGCCGAGAGGCGCCCCAATGGCGAAGCGATGCTTGCCTGTCAATGGGGCGACTGGCATGGGACGGGTCCTCACCTCGATTTCTGGAGCTTTCCGTATTATGTCCGACCGCAAACCCGGTTCCAAATCCAGCGGTAAGCGAGCGCTGCGCGGCCGTGCCGGACGCATGCAAGGCGGACGGGGCAGCGGGCGGGCCAGCACCGGGCAGGTCCGGCTGTGGGGCCACCACGCGGTCGAAGCGGCGCTGAAGAACCCGGACCGCGTTCACCGGAAATTATGGGCTACGCGCGAAGGGGTCGCTGCTCTTGATGGCGAATTGCCGGAAAATTTTGTGGTTGAATATGCTCAGCCTGCTGACCTTGGGCGGCTGGTTGCACGAGACGCTCCGCATCAGGGTCTGGTGCTTGAATGTGCCCCGCTGGAGGATGTTCATCTCGACGAATTACTGGAAACAGCAAAAGGTCAGACCATTCTGGTGCTCGATCAGCTTACCGATCCGCATAATGTCGGTGCAATCTTGCGCTCTGCAGCTGCGTTTGGTGCCGCGGCCATCGTTACGCAGGACCGCCACGCCCCACCTGAATCGGGGGTAGTTGCGAAATCCGCATCTGGCGCACTGGAATTGGTGCCATGGGTGCGCGTGGTCAACCTGGCCCGCGCGCTGGAACAGATGGCGGAGGCCGGTTATTGGCGCATTGGCCTGACCGGTGATACAAAGACGACTTTGGCCGAGGCGTTGCCTGCCGGGCCTGTGGCGCTGGTACTCGGCGCGGAAGGGGATGGCATGCGCCACAATATATCCGGCCACTGCGATGCCTTGGCGCGCTTGCCGATCAGGGATGCGATCGAGAGCCTGAATGTCTCCAACGCTGCAGCGATTGCACTTTACGCAGTTGCAACACGCGAGGAATAGCGAGCGAAAGGAGGGGGCGTGACACACAAAACTTCGGTTCAGCATGCAGGCACGAAGCTGGGTATGCTCGCAAGTGCGATAGCGATGGCGTTGTTACTGGCTGGCTGTCTGCTCTCTCCGGGCAAATTTACCTCGCAGCTCAATCTGCACAAGGATGGCAGCTTTGCCTATGCTTATGACGGTGAGATCTACTTGCTGGCGCTGGGCAAGCTGGCGGAGATGGGGAACAAGTCGAAGGAATCCACTTTGATATTCGAGCCGCAGTCATGCCGCGCCGAGGACAGCTTTGAGGAACGCCCCTGCACCGCCGAAGAGTTGGCGCAGCAGAAGGGTGACTGGAACGCAGAGGCAAAACGCAAAGCCAGTTCCAAAAAGGAAGAGGCGGAGATGATGCGCGGCATGCTGGGCGGAATCGACCCCGCTGATCCAAAGGCAGCTGAGGAACTCGCTGACCGGCTCCGCCGCCAAGACGGGTGGAAGAGCGTTGAATATAAGGGCGATGGCCTGTTCGTGGTCAGCTTTGCGATTTCAGGGCGGCTTGATCATGACTTCCTGTTTCCGACCATCGAACGCTTCCCGATGTCCAATTTCTTTGTGCAGGTAACCGCGCGCAAGGAAGGCAATGTCAGGGTCGATGCCGCTGGCTTTTCTGCCCAGTCAAGCGCCAGCCCAATGGCGGGGATGATGGCGGGACTGGCCGCTGCCGGAAGCAATAAGGATGGCCAGCAGGCACCCGCCCTGCCCAAGCTCGACGGGGTATTCAGGATTGTGACCGATGGTGCTGTATTGGCCAACAACACTGACGAAGGGCCAAGCCCATCGGCGGATGGAACCGTGCTGCAATGGTCGGTCTCACCGACAACCCAGGCGGCGCCGATGGCGCTGATCAAGCTGGCTGATTAGCAGGGCCCGACAGACCTGAACTATTCAACAAAACGCCGCACCTGCTAGTCACAAGTGCGGCGTTTTTCGCTTACTCCGTTACGGGGCGTAGCAGGGCCAAGGCAAGATCAGTTGACCGCGTCTTTCAGACCCTTGCCCGCTTTGAACTTGGGTTGGTTGGAAGCCTTGATCGTCATGGGTTCACCGGTGCGCGGGTTGCGCCCCGTCGATGCCTTGCGCTTGGCAACCGAGAAGGTCCCGAAGCCCACCAGGCGCACTTCGTTGCCACCCGAAAGCGATTTGGTGATCGCATCGAAAACGCCTTCGACCGCGCCGGCTGCATCGCTTTTTGACAGGCCGCTGGAATCGGCAACCGCGCTGATCAGATCGTTTTTGTTCATGCTTGAAATCCCCTATTTTTGTATTGAAACGAATTCGGTGAATCGCCTCTTCAACGGCGCACGATAGAAGGGATTTTTGCCCGTGCTGTCAAAGGCAATCCGGCCCAAAAACCGCCAATTCGCGGCAAATTCCAGCTTTTTGCGACGAATGACAGGGATCACTGCAATGTTAAGCAAACATTGGTGACGACGCGGCCCTGCGCGCCTTTCCGAGTCGCTGCGGCGCAGCATCATCAGTGGGCAGTAGGCACAGCCGTTCCATCGGTAGCGGCAGATGCGGCGCCGCCAGCCCCAGGCTGGCTCGCCAGATCGTCCGCTTCAGTCCATTCAATCGGCACCGGCGAGCTGGTCAAGGCCTGTTCCAGCACCTGATCGACATGCGATACCGGAATAATCTCCAGACCCGACTTCACATTATCGGGTATCTCGGCCAGGTCTTTCATATTCTCTTCCGGGATCAGCACCGTCTTGATACCGCCGCGCAAGGCTGCAAGCAGCTTTTCCTTCAGCCCGCCGATCGGCAGCACGCGCCCGCGCAAAGTCACCTCGCCGGTCATTGCCACATCTGGACGCACCGGAATGCCTGAGAGCGTGGAGACAATCGAGGTTACCATCCCGACCCCGGCGCTGGGACCATCCTTGGGCACCGCCCCTTCGGGCAAATGGATATGGATATTCTTGCGCTGGAAGATTGACGGTTTGATCCCGTATGCCGGCGCGCGCGACTTCACGAAGCTGAACGCTGCCGCGATGCTTTCGCTCATCACATCGCCAAGTTTCCCGGTCGATTTGATTTCGCCCTTGCCCGGCGTGGTTACGCTTTCAATCGACAGCAATTCGCCGCCCACTTCGGTCCATGCAAGGCCAGTGACGAGGCCGACTTCGGCGTTTTCCTCGCTCATGCCATGCTTGAATTTGCGCACACCGGCAAAATCGCCGAGATTTTCAGGCGTGACCACCACGCTGGTGACCTTTTTCTCCAAAATCTGGCGCAGGCTTTTGCGCGCCAGCCGCGCAATTTCCCGCTCCAGCGTGCGGACCCCTGCTTCGCGCGTGTAATAACGGATCAGATCGCGCAAACCTTCCTCGGTCAGCTCGAACTCGCCCTCCTGCAGCCCATGTG
>JAHEAW010000052.1 GCA_024642545.1 Erythrobacteraceae bacterium | reverse complement strand
CAGCCCGCCGTTAGAGCCGCCCTGGATGGCCAGGCCGTGCTGTGTCGTATACCCCTCCCCCTTCAGATATTCCCCGGCTGCGGCGAAATCGTCAAACACGTTCTGCTTGTTGGCCAGCCGTCCGCCATCGTGCCAGGCCTTGCCATATTCGCCGCCGCCGCGGATATTGGCGAGCGCAAAGGTACCGCCAGCTTCCAGCCACGCCATGCGCGTCGCGGAAAAACCCGGCGTGAGCGAAATATCGAACCCGCCATAGGCATAGAGCAGCGTAGGCGCGGGACCAGTCTGGCCCTTCTTGCGGACGATGAACATCGGCACTTTGGTACCATCGCGGCTGGCATAAAATACCTGCTTGGTTTCGAACCGCTCAGGGTCGAAAGTCAGCTTTGGTTGCGCGAACACTTCTTGTGCGCCGCTTTCGACATTCAGCCGATAGATTGCGCCCGGCTGAGTGAAACTGGTAAAGGAATAGAAGGTTTCCGGATCACCCGGCTTGCCGCCAAACCCGCTCGCTGTGCCCAGCGTACCGAATTCAATATCCCCGTGCGGCTGCCCGGCCAGCGAATAGATTGCTGCGCGGGTTGTCGCATCCTTAAGATAAGTCAGCACCAGCCGGTCGCCTGCGATCGAAGCACCTTCGATCGGCTGTTCGCTTTCGGCCACCACTGTCGTCCATTGCGGCACGGCAGCGCTGAGATCAACCTTGACCACGCGGTAGCGCGGGGCGTCCTTGTTGGTCACAAACCAGCCAGCAGTCCCCATAGTATCGACCAGCCGCCAACTGTTATCAAATCCGTTCACTAGCGGCTTTGCCGTCCAGCCCTGTTCGGGCGAACCCTTCGTCAGATCGATCACGTGCAGTTGGTAGCGCGCATCTGTCCCCACTGAAGTGGTGATGATGGCCCAATGCTCGTCGCTTGAAACTGTCAGGCTATTGCCCCAATCCTTGTGCTCGGGTGTCGCATAGACCAGCCGGTCCGCACTCTGCGGAGCGCCCACCTTATGGAAATAGATCGCCTGATTATAGGATAGCGAGTGATAGTCCTCTCCCTGCGTAACTTCAGGGAAACGTGAATAGAAAAATCCGCTGTCACCCAACCACTGCACGCTGGCGCCATATTTCGCCCAATCCAGCTCGTCGTCCAGCTTCTGGCCGGACGTGACATCAAGCACGCGCACTGTGCGCCAGTCAGTGCCTCCGTCCTGAATTTCATAGGTCAGATATTTGCCATTCTTTGATGGTGTGTAATCCGCCAGCGCTGTTGCCCCATCCTTGGCCCAGCCGTTCGGATCAAGCAGCAGGCGCGGCTTGCCGTGCAGCCCATCGCGAACATAAAGCTGGAACTGGTTCGCAAGCCCCGGATTATAGGTGTAGAAATAGCGCCTGCCCGCCTTCACCGGCAGCCCGTAGCGTTCGTAATTCAGCAACTGGCCAATTTCCTGCTTGAACCATTCACGCCCGGGCAGCTTGGCAAGATAAGCATCTGTAGCCGCGTTTTGCGCCTTGACCCAGTCGGCAACCTCGGGATCAGTGCGAACGTCATTCTCCAGCCAGCGATAGGGATCGGGAACCGAGTGCCCGAACGCATCGTCGACAACATTATCCCGGCGGGTTTCTGGATACATTGGGGCTTTGACCTCTTGTGCGGCAAGTGTTGCGGGAAAAACTACGGCAAACGGCACGGCCAGCAAAATTGCGGCACCTGCCAACAGGCGTGAAGGGATCATCGAAAACTCCGGAGGATTGCTGCGACTGCTTTCGGTTGTAACCGGTTGGTACTACATAGCAATGGGGGGGTGCGAACACTTTCGCCAAACAAAAAGGCCGGAGGTTTCCCCCCGGCCTTTCGGTGATTTTGGCAGAGCCGCGATTTATGCGTCTTCGAACTCTTCTTCGTTCATGACCGGACCGCTGTCCTGGCCCTTGGCTTCGACATTGCGGTCGACAAATTCGATGATCGCCATTTGCGAAGCATCGCCGGCGCGGATGCCCGCCTTGATGATCCGCAGATAGCCGCCTTCGCGGTCTGCATAGCGCGCGGCCAATTCATCAAACAGCTTTTTGACCTGCGCATCGTCATTCATACGGGCGGCGGCCAGACGGCGATTGGACAGCCCGCCACGCTTGGCCAACGTGACCAGCTTTTCCACATAGGGGCGCAATTCCTTGGCCTTGGGCAGCGTGGTCTTGACCTGTTCATGCTTGATCAGCGCATCGGCCATATTGCGGAACAAGGCCTTGCGGTGGCCCGATTTGCGGCTCAGCTTACGCTGTGAAATACCATGACGCATATTATTCAATCCTTCGTTCGATGAGGGCCCGTGTCAGGTAGCCCAAAGCTGGCGGCGCTTTGAAGGCGCGCCGCCGTCACCTTGCTTAACCCAGCAGCTCTTGTTCGAGCTTCTTGGCCATTTCTTCGATGTTCTCAGGCGGCCATCCGGGGATGTCCATGCCCAGACGCAGACCCATGCTGGACAGAACTTCCTTGATTTCATTCAAGGACTTGCGGCCAAAGTTCGGCGTGCGCAGCATTTCAGCTTCGGTCTTCTGAACCAGATCGCCGATATAGATGATGTTGTCATTCTTGAGGCAATTGGCCGAACGCACGCTCAGTTCCAGCTCGTCCACCTTCTTGAGCAGATAGCGGTTGAGCTGGTTGGCGTCGCTTTCTTCAGGCTGCGCGGCCATGCCGATCATCTGGCCTTGTGGCTGCGGAATACCATCTTCGAAGTGGACGAACAGCGTCAGCTGATCCTGAAGAATGCGCGCAGCGTAAGCCACGGCATCTTCCGGAGTTACCGTACCATCGGTTTCAATGGTGAGGCTGAGCTTGTCATAGTCAAGTTCCTGACCAACGCGGGCATTTTCAACCTTGTAGCTGACCTGACGCACCGGCGAATAAAGCGAATCGACCGGGATCAGGCCAATCGGCGCATCAACCGGGCGGTTGGCAACAGCGGGCACATAGCCGCTGCCGGTATCTGCTGTCAGTTCCATGTTGAAGCTGGCGCCTTCATCTAGATGACAAATCACCAGATCCTTGTTCATCACTTCGATGTCGCCTGATACGGCAATATCACCCGCCTTGACAGTGGCCGGGCCGGTCGCGGAAAGCTGGAGCCGCTTAGGGCCTTCACCTTCCATCTTGAGCGCAATCTGCTTCACATTGAGCACAATGTCGGTCACGTCTTCACGCACCCCGGCAAGGCTGCTGAATTCATGCAGGACGTTCTCGATCTTGATCGAGGTAATTGCTGCACCCTGCAGCGAAGAGAGCAGTACGCGGCGCAGCGCATTGCCCAAGGTCAGGCCAAAGCCGCGCTCAAGCGGTTCAGCAACGAAAGTGGTCTTGCGCTTGTCATGACCACCGTCCTTGATTTCAAGGCTGTTGGGCTTCTTGAGTTCCTGCCAGTTCTTGGTGTTGACGGACATGGATATCCCCTGGTGTTCGGTTCGGGCAGGATCGGTGCAGGGCCTTGTGGGCTAAACCGCGGCCGATCCCGTGAAAATTCGGTGGCCTGCACGATCGCGGGCCACCGCAAGCTTACAGATCAGACGCGACGCCGCTTGGACGGACGAACCCCGTTATGCGGGATCGGCGTCACATCGCGGATCGAGGTGATCGTGAAACCAACGGCCTGCAGGGCACGAAGCGCGCTTTCACGCCCTGAACCCGGACCTTTGACTTCCACTTCAAGGGTCCGCACACCGTGTTCGGCGGCCTTCTTGCCGGCGTCATCCGCAGCCACCTGAGCGGCATAGGGAGTGGACTTGCGGCTGCCCTTGAAGCCCATCATGCCCGCACTGGACCAGCTGATCGCATTGCCCTGTGCATCGGTGATGGTAATCATGGTGTTGTTAAAGCTGGCGTTTACGTGGGCAACGCCGCTGGAGATGTTTTTCCGCTCGCGGCGCCTGATGCGCTGTGGTTCGCGTGCCATGGTCTGTATATCCTGTTTCTAAAGAAGGTGGGGTAAGCTTCGGCGTGGGCCTGGCTTACTTCTTCTTGCCAGCGATGGGCTTCGCCTTGCCCTTGCGGGTGCGGGCATTGGTATGGGTCCGCTGACCACGTACCGGCAAACCGGCACGGTGGCGAAGGCCCCGATACGAGCGAAGGTCCATCAGACGCTTGATGTTCATGGCGGTGGTCCGGCGAAGATCGCCTTCAACCTGAAATTCAGCGTCAATGGTTTCACGGATTTGCAGCACTTCAGCATCGGTCAGATCCTGCACGCGGCGGGAATGATCGATACCAAGCTTGTCAGCAATCTGAACAGCCGTAGTCCGGCCGATACCGTGAATATAGGTGAGCGCAATAATCACGCGCTTGTTGGTGGGGATATTTACCCCGGCAATACGAGCCACTTACTTCTCCATGCTCCACAGGGAAACACGCGGATTTCCGAAAAGACCGGAAGGGCGCGCCCCTATCTCATCGCGATTAACAACCAAAATTGCAGAGCGTCAGAACGACATAAAGCCCGGATGGCGAACGCTGTGGCTGCCGCCTGCCGGACTTATCCGCAATTTCGAATGAAGGGGGCGCTTAAGACGATTCGCGCCCGCCGTCAACCGGTAAGCGCGCATAAGCACTTACGCCCCGGAACCTGGGGTTTCTTTCGTGCTTTACAAGGGGTGTTTACACCACCTTGCAGGGTCCGTCAAAAGCCCCGCTACTGCCTAACCCGCAGCCGTGTCAGACCACCCCAAAGGCAAGCATGGCATCGGCGACCTTCTTGAAGCCGGCGATATTGGCGCCTTTGACGTAATCGACATAGCCGCCGCCCTGATCGCCATACGCAATGCAGCGCTGGTGAATGCCCTGCATGATGTCGAGCAGCATCTGTTGCAGTTCCTCTTCTTTCCACGAACGGCGCTCGGAATTCTGGCTCATTTCAAGGCCGGACACCGCCACACCGCCCGCATTGGCTGCCTTGCCCGGCGCGAACATCAGCTTGGCGTGCTTGAACACATGCGTTGCTTCCAGTGTCGAGGGCATATTCGCCCCTTCGGACACAGCGATGCAGCCATTGGCAACCAGCGCCTTGGCTTCTTCTTCATTGAGTTCATTCTGCGTGGCGCAAGGCAAGGCCAAATCGCATTTGACATGCCACGGGCGCTTGCCTTCGTGGAAGCTGGCGCCGGTGAATTCATCAGCATAGTCGCTGATCCGCCCGCGGTTGCGGGTCTTGTGGACCTTGACCCAGTCAATCTTCGCCTGATCGATCCCGTCTGGATCGTGGATGAAGCCGCCCGAATCTGACAGGGTCAGCACCTTGCCACCCATCTGGGTGATCTTTTCTGCTGCGTGGGTGGCAACATTGCCCGATCCGGAAATCACCACTTCCTTGCCCTTGATCCCGTCACCGCGATGCTTGAGCATTTCAGCCAGGAAATAGACCGCGCCATAGCCGGTCGCCTCGGGCCGGATCATCGATCCGCCATATTCCATGCCCTTGCCCGTGAGTACGCCGGTAAACTGGTTGGTGATCCGCTTGTATTGGCCAAACATGTAGCCGATCTCGCGTCCGCCCACGCCGATATCGCCAGCCGGAACGTCAATATCCGCCCCGATATGGCGGTATAGTTCCGTCATGAAACTCTGGCAAAAGCGCATCACTTCACGGTCGGACTTGCCCTTGGGATTGAAGTTGGAACCGCCCTTGCCCCCACCCATCGGCAGACCGGTGAGTGCATTCTTGAAAGTCTGTTCGAAGGCGAGAAATTTGAGCACGCTTTCGGTTACGCTGGGGTGGAAGCGGATCCCGCCCTTATAGGGACCAATGGCATTATTGTTCTGCACTCGCCAGCCGCGCTGGACGCGGATATGACCTTTGTCATCTTCCCAACACACGCGAAAACTCATCACCCGGTCCGGCTCGGCAATGCGGCGCAGAATCTGCTGCGAGTGATACTCTTCCTTGTCTTCCATGAATTCGAAGATGTCTTCGGCCACTTCCTGCACGGCCTGGGTAAATTCCGGCTGATGCGGATTACGGCGCTTCACGCCTTCCATGAAGGTGGGTAAATCCACATGATCGGTAACAGCCATAAGCGCCTTCTCCCAAAGATATGCCGGGGAAGTAACCCCTGGCCTGCCTTGCGTCCCAATTTGCCGTGCAGCCTATCACCTTGCAGGCGCGGCTGCATGTATTCATTTTGCTGCCACAGCCGCTTTCGCCAGCGCCAAGAAGTGCAGCAATGGCCAGGTCAGCGGCCCGGCGGCGCGTTCAAATCCTTGAATGCATCATCGACCGAAGGGGACTTCTTGTCTGGTTTTGCGGGCTTCTTCGCTGCACCAGGGCTGACACCTTCGTCGGTCGGGGTCACCAATTCCAGCGACCCTGCACCATGCGCGGCCGGACCGAGCAATTGCGCAAGACCGTTCATCTGCTCGCTCATCACCCGGTCAACGGCCACGGCAATTTCCGCTGTCTTGTAACGCATATACCCGCCCACCGCATATTCGAACACGATCTGTGTGCCCGCCGCCACGGGCTTGAGCGTAATCGTGAGCACCCCTTCAGCCGGTTCACTTTGCAGCGGCCCCAGCCCGCCGCGCATCCGCAGCGCAGTAGGCGGATCGACAAACAGCACTTCCATATGCATGGCGCTGCCGCGCATCACCCCTTCGGGCGCACCCGGTCTTATCGGTAATAATTCGCAGAAACAGCCACCGGCCTGCGGGCTGATATACATATTCTTGGCATCGCCCGACCAGGTGTGGCTGTCGTTCCACCATTTACCCGGCGCAATCAGCGCCTGCCACGTTTCATAGGGGGTAGCCGTGACCGTCACACTATCACGGGTGACAAAACTGCCCTCCCCCTGATCGATCACTTTGGCGGACAGCGGAGCAGAAAACTGCATGGATAGTGCCAGCGCCGCAAATCCGCAGGCATGGATGAAAGTAGGGCGTTTACCGGGCATCAGATGCTCTCCAACAAGAACACCACTATTCCACGCAGCGCGCCAAAGGGGAAGAGCAGATCAGGGCAAATGCCCTGTGCGGCGTGCTATTTCAGGATCGCATCCAGCGCATCGGCTACATCGCCAATGCTGGCCATGCCATCAACCCGGCTGACGATTCCGCGTTCTTCATAGACCGGCAGGATCGGCGCAGTCTTGGCGCGATATTCCTGCATCCGCATGCGGACGGTTTCTTCGTTATCATCCGGTCGGCGCTTGAATTCGGTCGAGCCGCATTTGTCGCATACACCGGCCACCTTGGGCTGATGATAGCGATCATGATAGCCTGTACCGCAATTTGCGCAGGTGTATCTGCCAGTGATCCGGTCAACCAGCGCGTCTTCGTTTACTTCCAGTTCGATCACATGATCAAGCTTGCGGCCGTGGCGAGCGAGAATCTGTTCCAGCGAAGCGGCTTGCGGCTTGGTCCGGGGATAGCCATCAAAAATTGCGCCTTGCTCTGGCGGCATAGCCTCCAGTTCGGCATCTATGAGCGCAGAGACGATTTCGTCAGAAACCAGTTCACCGCGCTCCATCACGGCCTTGGCTTGCAACCCGACCGGAGTCCCGGCCTTGACTGCCGCGCGCAGCATATCGCCAGTGGAAAGCTGGCGCATCTTGTAATGATCGACCAGCCGGGCGGCCTGCGTGCCCTTGCCTGCACCCGGAGGCCCCAAAAGAATAATGTTCACGCCCGACGTCCCCTCAACCCGATTCGCTGACCAATCGCATGCCTTTGCGGCTTAGCGCAAGCGGCCCTTCAGCTTCGCCTTCTTGATCAGATCGCCATATTGATGCGCCAGCAGATGCGACTGGACCTGGCTAATCGTATCGACCGTTACATTGACCACAATCAGCAAACTGGTACCGCCAAGGAACAGCGGGATACCCGTTTGCGCGATCATATATTCCGGAATGACGCAGACCATTGTCAGATAAATCGCGCCCACCACAGTGATACGGGTCAGCACGTAATCAAGATAATCCTCGGTCCGCTTGCCCGGACGGATACCCGGAATGAAGCCGCCATTCTTCTTCAGATTTTCCGCTGTTTCTTCCGGGTTGAACACAACCGCCGTGTAGAAGAAGCAGAAGAAGATAATCCCCGCTGCATACAGCGTCATGTAGAGCGGCTGGCCATGCTGGAGATATTGCAACACGCGCTGCAAAATCACGCCAGTGGTGCTGTCCGTGCTGACCGAATTACCCGCAAACTGAGTGATGGTCAGCGGCAGCAGCAGCAGTGAGCTGGCAAAAATTGGCGGGATCACACCAGCAGTGTTGATCTTAAGCGGCAAATGGCTGCGATCTGCCTGCATCATGCCCTTGGCGCTCGCTCGCTTGGGGTACTGGATCAGCAAACGCCGCTGCGCCCGCTCCATAAAACAGATGAACAGGATCAGCACCACCACCATGGCAATAAAACCGATGATGACAGCGGCGCTGATCGAGCCGGTCCGGCCGCCTTCAAACAGGTTGGAGCCGAAACTGGGGAAGCGCGAGACAATGCCCGCCATAATGATCAGCGAAACTCCGTTGCCAATACCGCGGCTGGTGATCTGTTCACCCAGCCACAGCAGGAACATGGTCCCGCCAACCAGGCTGATCACTGCGCCCACGCGGAACATATAGCCTGGCTGCACCACCGCTTGCAGCCCGCTCTGCGCGCCATAAGCTTCAAGCCCGGCGGCCAGGAACCAGCCCTGGATTGCGCACAGAAATACGGTGCCATAGCGGGTATATTGATTGAGCTTCTGCCGCCCGCTTTCGCCTTCCTTTTTCAGCGCCGCCAAAGACGGATGCAGCGAAGATGCCAGCTGAACCACAATCGATGCGGTAATATAGGGCATAACGCCAAGCGCAATCAGGCTCATGCGCTGCAGGCTGCCACCAGAGAAGGTGTTGAACAGGTCAAGGATCCCACCCTGCGTCTTTGAATAGAGGCTTTCCAGCACCAGCGGATTGACCCCGGGAAGCGGGACAAAGCTGAGGAAACGGAACACGATCAGCGCGCCGATCGTGAACCAGATACGGTTCTTGAGCTCGGTCGCTTTCGAGAAGTTGGCGAGACTCATGTTGCTCGCGATGTTGTCGGCGCGTGAAGCCATTTTCTATTGTGAACCCTGACTTGGAGCCGGACAGTTCCGGCGATCGCTGGTCACATAAGGTGGATGTGTCCGAATGTCGAACCCTGCACCGGCAAAAACATGGATCCCCGGCGCTCTAATGGGTGCTTTCCACAGGCAACTGTGCCCATGATGCAACCACCGGCGCACCGGGACCCTTGAACTTACTTCTTTTTCTTCTCGAGCCGCTTGGCGGTTGCTTCAGCCTTGAGAGCCTTCACTTCGAGATTGGTCGGCTTGAGCACTTCTACCGATCCACCGGCCTTTTCAACCGCTGCGACCGCACCCTTGGATGCACCAGCAACGGAGAATTTCACCTGGGCGGTCAGTTCGCCCTTGCCAAGCAACCGAACACCGTCCTTGCCGCCACGCGCCAGCCCAGCAGCCTTGAGCGTTTCGTGGTCGATGACCTGCTTGATATCGATCTTCTTGGCATCGATGAACTTCTGGATCATGCCCAGGTTCACTTCAGCATAATCCTTGGCGAAGGGATTGTTGAAGCCGCGCTTTGGCAAACGCATGTGCAGCGGCATCTGGCCGCCTTCAAAACCGTTGATCGACACGCCCGAGCGGCTGGTCTGGCCCTTCTGGCCGCGGCCCGAAGTCTTGCCCTTGCCCGAGCCAATGCCGCGGCCAACGCGCATCCGGCCCTTACGGGCACCATCATTATCGCGGAGTTCGTTCAGTTTCATAATATGCACTCGCTTTCGCTTTGTTCGCGCTTGAAAAATGACGCACCGGAACAACGGCGCGCCGGTTCTGGTTTAATCCAGCACTTCCACCATGTGGGGCAGCTTGGCAATTGCGCCGCGCACTTCAGGGGTATCCTGACGCTCGACAATCTTGCCCACCTTGTTGAGGCCGAGGCCAATCAACATTGCGCGTTGCTGCTTCGGGCGGCGGATCGGCGAAGCGATCTGCTTGATCCGAATAGTTTTTGCATTGGCCATCTGTCTTACTCCGTCAGCGCAGCAGCGTCGGCGGTTGCCTCGGCTTCGCTCGCGCCGCCACGACCAAGCAGGTCAGCGACCTTCTTGCCCCGGCGCTGAGCGACCGACTTCGGCGAAGTCTGGTTGGTCAGCGCGTCAAACGTGGCGCGAATCATGTTGTAGGGGTTCGACGTTCCGATCGACTTGGTCACCACATCGGCAACGCCGAGGCTTTCGAATACAGCACGCATCGGTCCGCCTGCGATGATGCCCGTCCCGGCAGGTGCTGAACGAACCGCAACCTTGCCTGCGCCAAAACGGCCGCGGCCATCATGGTGCAGGGTACGACCATCCTTGAGCGGAACGCGGATCATCTTCTTCTTGGCAGCAGCGGTTGCCTTGGTAATGGCTTCCGGCACCTCGCGCGCCTTGCCATGACCGAAGCCCACGCGGCCCTGGCCGTCACCAACCACAACCAATGCAGCAAAACCAAAGCGCTTACCGCCCTTTACGGTCTTGGAAACGCGGTTGATGTGGACCAGCTTCTCGATGATGCCATCGTCTTCTTCCTGACGGCCACCACGGTTGTTGTCACGCCCGCCGCGACCACGGCCGCCTTCGCGCCCGCCATCTCGATTGCCGCCACCACGGTTGTTATCGCGCCCACCGCGACCACCGCGCGCACCGCGCTGGGGTTCAGCTTCTGCAGCCGGGGCTGCTTCTTCTGCAGCCGGGGCCGGCGTAGCTGCTACTTCTGCCGGAGCAGCCGTTGCTTCAACCGCTGGCGCAGCGGCTTCTGCCGGCGCTTCGGTTTCAGGGGTTTGCTTGTCGTCAGCCATCATCAGAACTCCAGCCCGCCTTCACGGGCGGCTTCGGCCAACGCTTTCACGCGGCCATGGAACAGAAAACCACCGCGATCGAACACGACAGTCGTAACGCCGGCCTTCTTGGCGGCTGCGGCAATATCCTTGCCCACCTGGCTGGCGGCATCGACATTGGCACCCGAAGCCTTTGCGCCGAGCGTCGATGCAGCGGCGACCGTGCGGCCATCCTTGTCATCGATGATCTGCGCGTAGATGTGGCGCCCGGTGCGATGCACCGAAAGACGCGGACGATCGCCCGAGCGGGACCGCAGAGCCGTGCGCACACGGCGGCGGCGGCGTTCGAAAAGAGAGAGCTTGGCCATCTTACTTCTTCTTCCCTTCCTTGCGGAAGATGTATTCGCCGCGGTACTTGATGCCCTTGCCCTTGTAAGGCTCCGGCTTGCGCCACTGGCGGACTTCGGCAGCGAACTGGCCGACTGCCTGCTTGTCATTACCACTGATTTCGACCGTAGTCTGATCAGGCGTTTTCACTTCGATACCTTCAGGCACGTCGAGGTCGACATCGTGGCTGTAGCCAAGCTGCAGCTTCAATTTCTGGCCTTGCGCCGAAGCACGATAACCCACGCCGGTTATTTCCAGCACTTTGGTGAAACCTTCGCTGACACCATCGACCAGATTGGCCACCAGCGTGCGCTGCATGCCCCAAAACGCGCGAGCGCGCTTGGAATCGTTGGCAGGCATAACGCTGATCGCGCCATCTTCGATCTTGTAGTCGATATCATCGACCATACCCATCGAAAGAGTCCCCTTAGGGCCCTTCACACTCAGCGTGCTGTCTTCGATATTGGCCGTGACCCCGCCAGGGATCGCGACGGCCCGTTTACCGATGCGGCTCATCAGAACACCTCCGCCAGCACTTCGCCGCCGACATTGTGAGTGCGCGCTTCGATATCCGACAGCACGCCCCGCGGGGTCGAGACGATGGTGATGCCAAGGCCGTTGCGTACAGTCGGCAGTTCTTTCGAACCCGAATAGACGCGGCGGCCCGGCTTGGAGACGCGGGCGACGTGCTTGATCGCCGGTTCGCCTTCGAAATATTTCAGTTCAATCCGCAATGCGGGGTGCTTGCCCGAAGCATCTTCGGTATAGCCACGGATGTAGCCTTCACGCTGAAGTACTTCGAGGACGTTTGCACGCAGCTTGGAAGCAGGCGTGAGGACAGAATCCTTCTTCGCCTGCTGGCCGTTGCGGATGCGGGTGAGCATATCACCCAGGGGATCGGTCATAGCCATCTGCTAATCCTTACCAGCTCGACTTGGTCAGGCCGGGAATAAGGCCTTTGTTACCAAGATTACGCAGTTCGATACGGTTGATGCCGAACTTGCGGTAATAGCCGCGCGGGCGGCCGGTGGTTGCACAGCGATTGCGCACACGCGTGGGATTCGCGTTGCGCGGGATCTCTGCCAGCTTGAGGCGCGCCATCAGACGTTCGCTTTCATCAAGCGACTTGTCGTCGGCCACAGCCTTCAAACGGGCGTATTTCCCCGCATACTTCTTCACGAGCTTCTTGCGCCGCTCGTTCTTGTTAATGGAACTCAGTTTCGCCATTGGACTTAAGCTCTCTCTTCCTTACCGCTCACGCGGCCTGCTGTTCGTCGGCTTCTTCAGCCGGATACGGGAAGCCAAACAGACGCAGCAATTCACGTGCTTCGTCATCGGTCTTCGCCGTGGTGGTGATGATCACGTCCATCCCGCGAACTACGTCAATCTTGTCGTAGGAAATCTCAGGGAAAATGATCTGTTCTTTCAGGCCCATCGCATAGTTGCCACGGCCATCGAAGCTCTTTGGGTTCAGACCACGGAAGTCTCGAATGCGGGGCATTGCAACCGTGATCAGACGGTCCATGAATTCATACATGCGTTCACGGCGCAGGGTAACCTTGCAACCGATCGGCATGCCTTCGCGCAGCTTGAACTGAGCGATTGACTTCTTGGCCTTGGTGATAACCGGCTTCTGGCCAGCAATCAGCGCCATTTCCTCAGCCGCCGTCTGGACCTTCTTCTTGTCCTGGCTGGCTTCGCCCACACCCATATTGAGGGTGATCTTGTCGAGGCGCGGCACTTCGAGCCGGTTCTTGTAACCGAACTTTTCCGTCATCGCCTTGACGATCTGATCGTCATAGCGCTGCTTCATGCGGGGCGTATAATCAGCCATCGATCGTCTCTCCGGACTTCACGGCAACACGAACCTTCTTGCCGTCACGCTCTTCAAAGCGGACGCGGGTCGGCTTGCCGGACTTGGGGTCAGCCACAGCAACCTTGGAGATGAACATCGGCGCTTCAAAACGGTCGATGCCACCTTGCGGATTGGTCTGGCTGGGCTTGCGGTGGCGCGCAGCAATATTCACGCCCTGGACGACGACTTTGCCTTCTTTCGGCAAAACCTTCTGGACAGTGCCAGTCTGGCCCTTGTCCTTGCCCGAGAGCACGACGACGCTGTCGCCCTTTTTGATCTTTGCGGCGGCCATTACAATACCTCCGGCGCGAGTGAGATAATCTTCATGAAACCACGCCCGCGCAATTCGCGGACGACGGGGCCAAAGATACGGGTACCAATCGGCTCCTCGTTCTTGTTGACCAGCACCGCAGCATTACCGTCGAAACGGATCACGCTGCCGTCGGCGCGGCGCACTTCCTTGCGGGTCCGCACGATTACGGCACGGTGAACATCACCCTTTTTGACCTTGGCACGCGGCTGGGCTTCCTTGACGGAAACCACAATCACGTCGCCAACGCTGGCGGTACGGCGCTTGGACCCGCCCAGCACCTTGATGCACTGGACGCGCTTCGCGCCGCTATTATCCGCGACGTCTAGATTTGACTGCATCTGAATCATGGATTCAGTTCCTTCTTAACGGCTTGCAGGAACCAGTCCTGCAGTTCCAAAAAATCTTACGTGTTGCTGGCAGAAGCGGCTTCGACGTCGATATCGGCTTCGACAGCAACACCCTTGCTAGCGTGCACAGTGTCGAGAACGCGCCACGTCTTGGTCTTGGAGATCGGCTTGGTCTCCTCGATCCGAACGGTCTCACCCACTTTGTGGACATTGTTCTCGTCATGCGCGTGATACTTCTTCGAACGGCGAATGATCTTCCCGTAAAGCGGGTGCTTCACCTTGCGTTCGACCTTCACGGTCACGGACTTGTTCATCTTGTCGGACGTTACCGTCCCGACGAGGATACGTTTCGGCATTGCGCTATCCTTACTTCGCTGCCGCCGCGGACCGCTGGGTCTGCAACGTCTTGATCTGCGCAATTGCGCGGCGCACTTCCTTGATCCGTGCGGGCCGCTCAAGCTGGCTGGTCGCGGACTGGAAACGCAGGTTGAACTGTTCGCGCTTCAAGTCGGTCAGCTGGGTGTCGAGCTGATCGTCGGTCTTGGTGCGCAGGTCTTCCATCTTGTTCATGATCAACCCTCCAGGTGGGTGGTGTCACCCAGACGGGCAACGACCTTGGTCTTGATGGGAAGCTTCATGGCGGCACGCTCGAAAGCGACTGCTGCCAGCGGGCCAGGCACACCGTCCAGCTCGAAAATGATGCGGCCGGGCTTGACCCGTGCTGCCCAATATTCGACCGAACCCTTGCCCTTGCCCTGACGGACTTCGGCAGGCTTCTTGGTCACCGGCACATCGGGAAAGACGCGGATCCAGAGGCGGCCCTGACGCTTGATATGACGCGTGATGGCGCGGCGAGCCGCTTCGATCTGGCGTGCGGTAATCCGCTCCGGTTCCAGGGCCTTGAGGCCATAGGAGCCGAAATTCAGCGTCGTGCCGCCCTTGGCGTCACCCTTGATCCGGCCCTTGAAAGCCTTGCGGAACTTGTGTTTCTTCGGTTGCAGCATTGCTCTTACCTATTCAACGAGCAGGGCGGACGCCGGAAGTCTGTGCTTCCATCATCAGCCTGTCTTGAGCGGTCGGATCGTGGGCCAGGATTTCTCCCTTGAAGACCCACACCTTGATGCCGATGATGCCATAGGCAGTCAGGGCTTCGGCTTCGGCGTAATCGACATTGGCGCGCAGCGTGTGCAGCGGAACGCGGCCTTCGCGATACTGTTCAACGCGGGCGATTTCTGCACCGCCAAGACGGCCGCCACAAACGATCTTGATGCCTTCGGCACCCAGGCGCATGGCGGACTGCATGGCGCGCTTCATCGCACGGCGGAAAGCGACGCGGCGGATCAACTGATCGGCAATGCCCTGCGCCACCAGCTTGGCATCGACTTCCGGCTTGCGGATTTCAACGATGTTCAGCTTCACTTCGCTGTCGGTCATGGTCGCCAGCTTGGTGCGCAGCTTTTCAATATCTGCGCCCTTCTTGCCGATAATGACACCGGGACGTGCAGCATAGATCGAAACGCGACACAGCTTGGCCGGACGTTCGATCACTACTTTCGAAATTGCCGCCTGCGGCAGCGTTTCGACGATGTACTTGCGGATCGCGATGTCTTCCTTGAGCAGCTGTGCATAGTCACGCCCTTCGGCGTACCAACGGCTGTCCCAGGTGCGGTTGATCTGCAGACGCAGGCCGATCGGATTGCTCTTCTGACCCATAGCTTACGCCTCCTCTTCTTCGTGCTCGCGGACCACGATCCGCAGACGGCTGAACGGCTTCAGGATCCGGGTCGACTTGCCGCGGCCACGCGTGTGGAAACGCTTCATGGTGATCGACTTGCCGACGCTTGCTTCGGATACGATCAGCGCATCGACGTCGAGGTCATGATTGTTCTCCGCATTGGCGATGGCCGATGCCAGTACCTTGGAAGCATCACGCGCCATCGCACGCTTCGAAAATGCGAGAATATTCAGCGCGTCTTCGGCCTTCTTGCCACGGATCAGCGCCGCCACCAGGTTCAGCTTCTGCGCTGAGCCCTTGATCTGCGTGCCAACTGCCAGCGCCTCGTTATCGGCGACGCGGCGGGGGGATTTTGCCTTACCCATTAGCGTTTGCCCTTCTTGTCGGCAGCGTGGCCGGGGAAGGTGCGCGTGGGCGCAAATTCACCAAGCTTGTGACCGACCATATCCTCATTCACGGATACCGGAATGAACTTGTGACCATTATAGACACTGAACGTCAGGCCGACGAACTGCGGCAGGACGGTGGAGCGACGCGACCAGGTCTTGATCGCACCACGCGCACTCTTTTCCTGCGCATCTTCTGCCTTCTTGAGCAGATTCAGGTCGACGAACGGACCTTTCCAGACGGAACGAGCCATCTCGTTTACCTCTTCTTCTTGGCGTGACGCGAACGGATAATCATTTTATCCGTCTGCTTGTTGCTACGAGTGCGGGCACCCTTTGTCGGCTTGCCCCACGGGGTCACCGGATGGCGGCCACCGCTGGTGCGGCCTTCACCGCCGCCATGCGGGTGATCGACCGGGTTCTTGGCAACACCGCGAGTCAGCGGCTTGCGCCCGGCCCAACGCTTGCGGCCGGCCTTGGCAAGGTTCTGGTTGGAGTTGTCGGGGTTCGACACTGCACCAACTGTACCCATGCAATCACCGCGCACATAACGCTGCTCGCCTGAGTTCAAACGCACGATCACCATGCCGCGATCACGGCCGACAAGCTGAACGTAAGTCCCGGCACTGCGAGCGATCTGCCCGCCCTTGCCTGGCTTCATCTCGATGTTGTGGCAAATGGTGCCGACCGGCATCTGGCTCAGCAGCATGGCGTTGCCTGGCTTGGTGTCGGTCTTTTCACCAGCGATGATAGTATCGCCTTCACCCAAGCGCTGCGGACAGATGATGTAGTTCACTTCACCATCTTCATACTTCACCAGCGCGATGAAAGCCGTGCGGTTCGGATCATATTCGATCCGTTCAACCGTAGCTGGCATATCCCACTTGCGACGCTTGAAGTCGATGAAGCGATACTTCTGCTTGTGACCACCGCCAATGCCGCGCGAAGTGACATGGCCCTTGTTGTTCCGGCCACCGGTCTTGCGCTTGCCTTCAGTCAGCGACTTTACCGGCTTGCCTTTGTACAGGCCGGACTTGTCGACAAGGATCAGGCCGCGTCGTGCGGGGCTGGTCGGTTTGTAATTCTTGAGTGCCATCTGTCTTGCCCTCAGACCGCGCCAGTGACGTCGATCGGGTCTTGCCCGTCAACCAGCGTCACGATCGCTTTTTTGAAGTCGGAACGCTTGTAGGGACGACCCTTCCAGCGCTTGGTCTTGCCCTTCTGGACAATCGTGTTGACGCTCTTCACCTTGCGGTCGAAGATTGCTTCCACTGCTTCCTTGATCTGCGGCTTGGTCGCGTCATTCGCCACCTTGAAGATCAGCGCGTCATGCTCAGACAACAGCGTCGATTTTTCAGTGATGTGCGGCGACAGCACGACGTCATAATGACGTGCCGCAATGTCCTGTTTCTTAGCCATTAGTTAGCCCCTCCCGGGAGGGCGAAACGTGCCTCCAGCTTGGCCACTGCATCCTTGGTCAGGATCAGCGTGTCATGTTTGAGAATGTCATAGACATTAGCGCCGATGGCCGGGAGCACATTGACATTGGGGATGTTGCTGGCGGCCAGTTTGAACATATCGTTCACGCTGTCGCCATCGATCACCAACACCTTGCCTGCGTAGCCGGCCTTGCCGAAGGTTGCTGCCAAAGCCTTGGTCTTGGCATCCTTCAGATCGAGGCTGTCGACAACCACGAGGCCGTCCTTCACCTTGCTCGACAGGGCCATCTTCAGGCCCAGCGCACGGATCTTCTTGTTCAGCGACGGATTAAAGTCACGAACACGCGGACCATGCGCCTTACCACCACCGATAAAGATCGGCGCAGCACGGTCACCGTGACGGGCGGTACCTCCACCCTTCTGCTTGCCGAACTTCTTGCCGGTACGGGCAACATCGGAACGCTCGCGCGCGCCGCGAGCAGTGCCGCGACGACTTTCGAGCTGCCAGGTTACTACCC
>JAHEAW010000051.1:10919-17861 GCA_024642545.1 Erythrobacteraceae bacterium | reverse complement strand
CCTTCACCCGCTCCAGTTTCGATAGAGCGAAGTGAGATGTTTGAGCCGTTAAAACGCAGCTGCGCTCTTCCACATCATATAGGCGGCGACCACGAAGATCAGCACGGCGAACACTGTGGTCAACGTGCCTTTGCCCGACAGCTTCTTGGCCAGCACCGTCCCGCCGAAACCGCCGACCACGCCGCCGGCAATGAAAATCGCTGCGAGCGGCCAGTCGATCAGACCGGACAGGGCATAATTGGCCGCCGTCGTCAGCCCGAAAGCCGTAACCGCGATCAGGCTGGTGCCCACTGCGTTGATGATCGGCATTCTGGTTGAGGCGACCAGTCCCGGTACAATCAGAAAGCCGCCGCCAATGCCAAAAAACCCCGAGAAGATGCCCGTGCCCAATCCAAAGCTGAGCACTTTTGGAGCATTTTCACGCGTGCAGGCCGCCCCTTCGATGCCCTGATCCTTGCGTCCGCGCAACATGATCACGCCGACAATAATCATCACAATCGCAAAAAGAAACAGTAGTTTATGACCATCAAATGTTTTGCCTGCGGTTGACCCGGCGATAGCGCCCAAGATCCCGGCACCGGCATACATAAAGCCACATCGCCATTTGACCGTGCCCGCGCGGGCATGGCTGGCGAGGCCAGTCGCGGCATTGACCGCAACGGCAAGAGCACTGGTCCCGATCGCGACATGGGGGCTGGGCACACCCACCAGATAGACCATCAACGGTACCGCCAGAATCGAACCGCCACCGCCAACCAGGCCCAGAGTGAAACCGACAAGCGCACCTGAAAATGCGCCAAGAACATATTGCAGAGTATCCAGCATCGGGCGGCGGGCCTTTGGTTAGATTGACATCAACTTTCGGATCGGTGAGCCGGGCGGGCAAGCCATTCACGGCCCTTGAGCATCCCATTCCAGTAAATCCACGGCAACACTTCGGATTTGAGTAGCCACGACAGTTTGCGCGGCTGGGTACCATCGATCAGCCATGTGGGGAAACTGGGCAGCAATTTGCCGCCATAGCCAAACTCGGCCAGCACGATCTTGCCGCGTTCTACCGTGAGCGGGCAAGAGCCATAGCCATCATAAAGGGCATCAGGTTCCTTGCCGCTGAGCATTGCAATCACGTTTTCCGCGACGACAGGGGCTTGTTTGCGTGCCGCGGCCATAGTCTTGGCATTGGGAGTCGATCCCGCGTCGCCCAGTCCAAAAACGTTGCCCACGCGCACGTGCTGAAGCGTATATTGGTCCACATCAACATAGCCCGCTTCATTGGCGAGGCTCGACCGGGCGATGAAGGCCGGCGCCTTTTGCGGCGGCGTGACATGCAGCATGTCAAACGCCTTGGTCACTTCACCACCCTGCTGTTTGAACGTGGCCATCTGCGCCGCGCCATCGACCGCAACCAGAATGGATTCAAATTCAAGGTCGATGCCGTAGCAATCGACATAGGCCATCAGCGCGGGGACATATTCCGATACGCCAAACAACACGCTGCCAGCGTTGTGGAAGGCAACATCAATATCGCCCAGCGCGCCGCTGCGCAGCCAGTGGTCGCATGATAGATACATCGCCTTTTGCGGTGCCCCGGCGCATTTGATCGGCATGGGCGGCTGGGTGAACAATGCGGTGCCCTGCTTTAGGCCATTGACCAGTTCCCAGGTGTAGGGCGCGGTATCGAAGCTGTAATTTGACGTCACCCCGTTTTTCCCGAGTGTTTCGGGCAATCCTTCAATCGCCGCCCAGTCGAGGAAATTGCCAGCGGCAATGATAAGCGCACGGTAGGTCAGAGTGCTGCCATCTTCCAGCGTCACCGCATTGCCATCGGGGTTGAAGCTGGCAGCAGCGCCTTTGATCCATTTGACGCCGCGTGGGATCACGCTGGCTTCGCGGCGGCACGTCACTTCCCGGTCGAACACGCCGCCGCCGACCATTGTCCAACCGGGCTGATAGTAATGTTCGCTGCGCGGTTCGATCACAGCTATGGCCAGCCTGGGATCGCGCGCCAGCAGGGAGGCTGCGCTGGCAAGGCCGCCCGATCCGCCGCCCACGATGACGACATCGAAATCTGTGGTGGCATTGGCCTGTGCCGGGGTGGTCATGCGGTCTCTCCAGAAAGCGGTGCCGATGGTTGATCAGGCTTGCGCGCTACAAGCACGGCGAGCGCAAAACCGGCCAGCATGGCGACCACGAACAGCCCGGCTTCGCGCGGGCGGGTCGCCAGCGATGCAATACCGGGTCCGGGGCACAGGCCAGCCAGCGCCCAGCCAATGCCAAACAGCGCTGAACCACCAATAAGTGATGGTGTCAGTTGGCGAGTGTCAGGCAAATAGAACTTTTCATCGGCAAATGGACTGGTCATTCCGCGCGTCGCGATCCAGGCGATTGCCATCGGGAGCATGGCCCCGCCCATCACAAAGGCCAGTGTGGGATCGAACCGTCCAAACAGGTCAAGAAAGCCGCGCACGCGCACTGGATCGAGCATGCCCGACACAGCCAGACCGGCACCGAACAAGGTGCCTGACGATAGGGAGATAAGTATCCGGCGCATTACCAGCCCCCTCCGATTGCGTTGACGATAGCGACGGTAATCACACCTGAGGCGATGAAGGTCAGCGTTGCGATGATCGACCGTCGTGACAGGCGCGACATGCCGCATACGCCATGCCCGCTGGTGCAGCCTGAGCCGAGCCGCGTGCCAAAACCGACAATCAGACCGGCAAGAATAATCACCGTCCCGCTCATCGGGAAACGGGATACCACCGGTCCGGCAAGCGCTTGCACAGTCAGCGCCCCAAGCGGCAGGCCAATGACGAAGGCCCAGGCGAGCGAGCGGGGCGGGCCGCCTGGCGACAGGCCCACTGCGCGCGCCGCCAGGCCGCTGACACCGGCAATACGGCCATTGCCCAGCAGCATGATGGCTGCTGCTACGCCTATCAAAAGGCCGCCGACCAACCCCTGCAGGGGCATCGCATATTCAGGCATCATAGCACATCCAAGGGAACTTTGAGGTAACGGGTGCCGTTGCTTTCCGGCTCGGGCAAGTAACCGCCCCGGATATTGACCTGCACCGAAGGCAGGATCAACTTGGGCATATCGAGCGTCGCGTCGCGCTCGGTGCGCATCTTGACGAAGGCATCTTCGCTGACCCCTTCATGGACATGGACATTGCCGGTCCGCTCCGCATCGACAGTGGTTTCCCACGCAAAGGTATCGCGGCCCGGTGCCTTGTAATCATGACACAGGAACAGCCGCGTCGTATCCGGCAATGCCATCAGGCGACGGATCGATCGATAAAGCTGGCTGGCATCGCCGCCGGGGAAATCGGCCCTGGCAGTGCCGTAATCGGGCATGAACAAGGTATCGCCCGTAAACACCGCATCGCCGATAACATACGCAAGATCAGCCGGGGTATGGCCGGGCACATGCAGCGCAGTAGCGGTGAGCGATCCGATCTGGAATGTGTCGCCATCGTCAAACAGCTGGTCAAACTGCGATCCGTCCCGGGCAAAATCGGCTCCTTCGTTGAAGATTGTGCCGAACACCTTCTGGACCGTGATGATCTCCCGCCCGATGGCCAGCTTGCCGCCCAGCCGGTCCTGCAAATAGGGCGCGGCTGACAGATGATCGGCATGGGCATGAGTTTCGAGCAGCCATTCGGCGCTCAGACCGTGCTGTTCGACATAGGCCACGATTACATCTGCGCTGGTGTGCGAAAGTCGTCCGGCTGCGGCGTCATAATCAAGCACGGAATCGATGATTGCGCATTTGCGGGTTACCGGATCGTGCACGACATAGCTTGCGGTCGAAGTCGGCTCATCGAAAAAACTGGCTACCACCGGCAGCGGCAGTGCGCCTGCCTGCGTGTCTGCGATCATTGTCGCTGCGACGCCCAGTGCTTCATCGGCAGGCGCCGCTTTCAAATCGGGAGCATCCATTGCGAATCACCTCAATTTATGATTTACATATATTGTATAATCGTTGCTGATGGCAACGTCAATGATCGCACCTCCGAATTCGCGGGTCACGCCGGCAGTGGCGCTGACCGTTCATGCAAAATGGGCCTGTGCTTGCAGCGGGCACACGCTCGGGGCCCGACCCGAGAAGCCGGGCCGGCTGCTTATGCCAGCGATGTACCGATTAGCTGGTAGCCAGGGGCCTCTTGGGCTTCATTCCAGGTTCCAGCATCAACAGCGATGGCAGGAACACCAGCACCAGCGGTACAGCCGCAACCAGACCAAAGATAATTGCAGTTGCCAGCGGCTGTTGCAGGCCCGCACCGCGGCTGTATCCAACCGCCAGCGGGAGCAAGGTGAGGATGGCGATCAGCGCCGACATGACAATTGGACGCAAGCGCTTTTCGCCAGCAGAACGCAGTTCTTCATGTGAATAGTGGTCCTGTTCTGGTAATTCGGCAAGATAGAAGATGATCAGTTCGCCGACCATTCCAACCACCATAGTCAGCCCCATCAACGCCGAAATATTGAGTTCAATTCCGGTTGCCCACAAGCCCAGCAGGCCAGAGCAAGCGACCAGGAGAATGGTCGAAATTGCTGCGACACCCCAGTAGAAGCGGCGATAAAGAATGGTGATCAGCAACAAGGTGAGCAGCAGCGCGGCGGCAAAGACCATTGTCAGGTCGCGGAAGCTTTGTTTCTGCTGCTGAAACAACCCGCCATATTCGACCCTGACTGAATTGGGCAGGTGCAGCCCATTAACCGCCTGCTGCACTTGCACCATCGCAGTGCCCAGGCTTTTGCCTTCAAGCCGTGCGGTGACGCCAATAAATGGTGCCAATTGCTCTCGTGTAAGCTGCTTCTGGCCGCCCAGAACCGATACGGTGGCGACTTGCGCCAGCCGTACTGCATGGCCATCAGGCGCGCGCAGCACGAAGTTCTGGATCTGGTCCACCTGCTGACGCAGATCGGCCGGCGCCCGAACCCGTACGGCGATCAGTTGTTCACCAATTCGTACCTGCGTGGCGACCTGTCCATCAATAAAGGCGGACATCTGATCTGCAATCGCTTGCGGGTCGAGCCCTTGTTGCAGGGCGGCACCGCGGTCTACCTTCACGTCGATGCTGCTGCCTGCCACGCGCAGGCCATCAACCACTTCGACCACGCCGGGAATTTTGGCAATTGCTGTCCCGACTTTGGCTGCTGTTGCTTCGAGTAGCTGTTCGTCGGTGGAAAACAGTTTGACTTCAATGGGTTGCGGAACCGCAGTAAGGTCACCGATCAGGTCTTCCATCAGCTGGGCTGTCTCCACGCTCAGCGCCGGGACCTTTTGTCCAATCTGGCCGCGGATATCGGACATCACCAGCTCGATATTGCGCCTGCTCCCGCCTTTCAGACGGATGAAATAATCGCCTTCTGAAGCTTCTGTCAGCCCCCCGCCAAGCTGCAAGCCAGTGCGCCGCGAATAACTCGCCACCTCGGGTGTCTTGCGAATGATCGTTTCCACTTGCCGCAGCATCCGGTCGGTATCCTGCAGCGCGGTTCCCGGCGGGGCCTTGTAATCGAGGATAAAGCCGCCTTCATCCATCGCCGGCATGAAACCCGATGGCACGTTTTGAAACGCGACTACGCCTGACGTGCCCAGCAGCACGGCCACCACTGCCACCAGCAGCCCGGGCCTCGCCATGCCGCGCAGGCTGAGCCGGTGATAAAACCGGATCAGTGGGTTCATCACCTTTTCGCCGCGCTCAACTTGCTCGGCATCCTTCTGCGTCAGCCAGCGCGCCGCGATCAGCGGGACGACAAAGCGGGCATAAAGAAGCGATACGGCAAGGCAGGCAACCATGGTTACCGCGAGCGATTTGAAAAAGCCGCCAGTTACTCCGCTGATGAAGGCAAGCGGCATGAACACCACGATGGTGGCAGTGGTTGACCCCAGCAGCGGCTTGCCCATTTCAGCCGCGCCTTGAAGCAGCGTACTGGCCTGCGCCTTGCCCGCTTCCTGCATGCGGCGCACCATATGTTCCAGCACCACCACTGCATCGTCGATCACCAGTCCCACGGCGGCAGCCATTCCGCCCAGCGTCATCATGTTGAAGCCCAGGCCCAGCACCAGCAGAGCCAGACAAGCGGCGGCCAGAACGGCAGGCAGCATCAACCCGGTGAGGACGGTCAGCCGCCATGACCGCAGGAACACGAACAGCACCGCGCCGGCCAGCAACGCCCCGATGATAATGGCATCGCGCACGGCATTGGCGGCGCCCAGAACCAGTTCGGACTGGTCATAGAACGGCGTCACTTTGACAGTGGCGGGAATATTGGCTGATTTCAATCGTTGCTGCGTTTCCTGAACGATCTTCACCGTGTCGCCGCCAAGGGCCTGCCGGATATTGAGCAACACCGCGTTTTGCCCACCTGAATTGACCAGCGTATAATTGGGCTCCAGATCGCTCCTGATTGTGGCAATATCGCCCAGCCTCACCACGCCGCCGACCTTGGTCTGGCCGGGAATGGTGATCGGCGTATCGCGCAGCGCGTCGATCCCGCCAATCCGGTTGTCCACCAGCACCAGATAGAGCTGGTGGTAATCACTGACACGGCCAGTGCCCGTAATCGTGTTCTGCTTGGCAAGTGAAGCGGTAACATCGGCCAGACTCAGACCCAGCGCGCCCATCCGTGCAGGGTCAATTGACACCGAAAATTCGCGCGGCGAGGAACCGAGGATATCAACGCCTGCCACTCCGTTGACGGAGATCAGATCAGGCAACAATTGAAGTTCGGCAATCTGCCGCAAGTCTGCAGGTGACAAGGTGTCGGATGTCAGCGCAACGCCGAGCACCGGGAAAATCGTTGGGTCGGACCTGCGGACGCTGAACTTTGCACCCGGCGGCAAATCGGGCATTAGCGTGGCAATCGCAGCTTCGGTTTGCAGCGTGGCGGCGACCATGTCCTGACCCCACGCAAAGTCGACCGCAACTTCGGCAGA
>JAHEAW010000051.1:0-10898 GCA_024642545.1 Erythrobacteraceae bacterium | reverse complement strand
CGCTCTTGGCGCCGGGAATTGCGCGCAAGGCAATTTCAACCGGGCGCGTGATGCCAGCGGCCATTTCAGCCGGATCGCGCTCGCCCGCATCGATCGAGACGACGACGCGCGGGTAATTGATAAACGGAAACAGGCTGACCGGCAGCTGCGTGGCGGCGACCAGTCCGATAATCGTGACCAGCGCCGCTGCCAGCCAGATTGCCGCGCGCTGTCTTTCCAATGGCAACTTCACTTTTTGCTGACCCCGGCAGGCTTGGCGCTCGCGCTGGATGCTGGTCTGCTCTGCGCCACAGCCATGCCATCGCTTACTCCGGCGGCCCCGTTGGTTACGACCTGATCACCAACATTGAGGCCAGTCATGATCGCAACTTGACCGTTAGTGCCCGCTCCGGTGCTGACATCGACCCGCTTGGCCTTGCCCTTGACCACAGTGAACACATATTTCTGCCCGCCATCATCGAGCAGTGCTTCGTGAGGGACAGTCAAGGCATTATCATGCGTAGCAACGGTGATCGCGCCCTTCAGCGGTTCGCCTGGGGCAATTTCCGCTTGCGCGGGAACGCGGGCATAGACGGAGGCGAGACGACTGACCGGATCGACCACCGGGTCAACGGCGATCACGCTGCTGGCGATCGGCTGGCCGCCGCTGGTCGGGGTTACCGTGATCGGATCGCCGCGATGGACCAGCCGGGCCAGCGCCGGGTCGATCCCGAAACGCGCCCGCACATCGCCATCAATTGTAAGTGCTGCGATTGTGGTTCCTGCCGGGACAATACCGCCGACCGAATAATTGACCTGCGATATGGTGCCGCTGGCCGAAGCGCGCAGCACATAGCCACGCGTCTGCAAGCTCTTGAGCAATGCACTGGCGGTACGGGCGGAAGCCTGTGCGGCCTCGACATCTGCATCACTCATCAGTCCGTCGGCCCGCAACCGGCGTGCACGTTCAAGTGCGGCATTGGCCTGGCTGGCAGAGGTTTTGGCCTGCGCCAGATCAAGGCTGCCTTGCGGGCTGGGGCTGAGATAGATCACCGGCTGCCCGCGGCTGACCACGCTGCCCAGCGGTGCCGCGATACGGGCAATCCGCGCCTCTACCGGAGCGACAAAATCCTGCCGCGATGATGCATCTGCGGTGATATCGCCATAGACCACCAGATCGCGAATGATCTGACCCGAACGTGCCGTAACGATGTCGACCGCGGCCGACGGCGTCGGCGCAGTTTGATCGGCACTGCCTGCGCAGCCGCCCAGCGCCAGAACTGCCGGAGCAATCAGGAGGGGAAATCTCATCAAGGCCATAGCTCCCACGGATAAAGGCTCGCCATTTCGGCGGCGATGGCCTGCTCGGCCAATAATTGTTGTGCGCCCAGCAGCAGCAATTGCCGGTCGCGCACGGTTTGGGCGGCTGCAATCGCCGTGGCCGGGGCCAGGTCGCCGCGCTTGGCAGCAGCGGCTGCTGAACTGGCGTACCGCTCAAGCGCCGGTAGTTCGCTCGACAGGCGTTGCTGCTGCTTACGCAGTTCCTGCATTCCCGACAGCGCCGCATCAAGATCGGCCCGGGTCTGGAACAGGCGCGCATCATATTCAGCATGCAGCGCGGTACGGGTGGCCCGGGCAATCGCAATCTGGCCGCGGTTGCGGTTGAACAGCGGCAGAGTGAAATCGACCAGTCCGCCAAGGAAGCCATTATTGCTGTTGTCGCGGCTGAAGCTGATGCCCAGATTAAGCGTCGGGAACTGGTCCATGATCGCTTTGCGGACTACGGCTTCCTGCGAGGCATAGCCGGCCCGCAAGGCTTCAAGATCGAACCGGTTCTGAACTGCAAAGTCCGACAGTTTCTGCAATGATGGTACGGACTTGGGCAGCTCTGGCGTGGCGATTTTGAGATCGGCCGAAGGGGCAAGACCAGTCGTCCGCCGCAAGTCAGCCTGAGCCTGGGTCAAAGCAAGCGCGAGGCCATTTGCCTTGTCCACTGCGTCAACCAAGCCAATCCGGGCGCTATCAACCTGCGCTGAACTGACATCGCCGCGCCCTGCTGCGCGCATATTGCGGTCCAGCAAGTCCTGCGCTGCCTCGCGATTCTGCGCGGCAAGGCCTGCTTGCTGCTGCAGATAATAGACCTTCGTGGCTTGAAGCCGCGCACCTTCCACCACTTGCCATTCGGCCCAGGCTAGATCGAGCCGGACTTGGCGGAAATTTTCCCGCGCCGCTTCGCGCCGGACACTGCGTGTTCGCAGGGCATTGATATCTTGCAGGATTTGCCCGCCGATGGTTCCTGCAACCGCAGATACGGGCCCTGAAATCACCTTGTCGGCATTGAGGTTGACCGAGGGGTCAGGCAGCAAACCGGCGTCGAACAATTGTGCTTTTGAAACCGCAAGCCGATCGCGCAATGCGCGCAAATCAGGATTTTGCGCCAATGCGACCAGGGCGACGGAATCGCGGTCCAGCGGGGCGGATAAGTCGACAGGTTTGCTGGAAAGGTAGGGGCGGTCGATAGCAACGGTCAGATTGGCCAGCGCCGCATTCTCGGTCTGTGCCAGTGCTTGAGACGGGTCACCAAGCGGTGCCCGGTGATAGGTTGCGCAGCCGCTCAGCGTCAGCAACATGACCGGGATCAATGCGCGGAATCTGGCGGGCAAACGCATTCTTAATGTTACATCGGGGCCCGGCAAACAATCCTCACGCATCTTTTCAAAAGGAGCGTCAAGCTTAGACAGTTTCAGCAGATTATGCACTTTACAATTTGGTGACCTGCCGGCTCAGCCTGTCAAGACCGCCAAAATTGGCTGTCTTGGCTGCTGGCGTAACGGATTAGATCGTCTCCACCCCGCCCCGGCGAAACAGGTTGAGACCGATGAACTGGGCGCGGCTGCCCAGCGCAAAGCGGTTGAACGCCAATGCAGCGATGATCGAGGTGACCAGCGTGACAACCATGAAATCGATGTAATGCAGTGTGATCAGTCCGGCGGGCTGCCACCAGAAGGTGAAAGCGGCATATAGCGCCACGCCCCATATCACCCCGGCAATCGCAGCGCGGGCCCCGACCCCTCGGAACAGCAGCCCGGCAACAAAAGCCGACAGAATTGGCATCGACAGCAAGCCGTTCAGTTGTTGCAGCAAATTGATGATGCTCACTGCATTCTGGTACAGCGGCACCAGCAGGATCGAGGTTGCTGTAAGCAGGAGCGATATGCCCGCGCCAAGCTTCCAGTGATTGGTTACTTTGCCAATGAATTGCTCGTGAAAATCGACTGAATAGAGCGCCACAGAGGAATTGAGCACCGCGCTGAAGGTGGTGATCACGGCCGCCGCCACCATCGCGGCAAAGGCCCCGGCCAGCCAGCCGGGCATCACTTGCGCTACCAGCATGCCATAGGCCTTGTCCCCGACATTGCCGAACAATTTGTAAGCAACGACTCCGGGAACGACCACGATTGGCGGCACAATCAGGATACGGATGGCGGCGGCTGCAAGTACGCCCTTGCGCGCTTCGGCCACGCTTGGTGCAGCCATCGCCCGCTGAGTAATGTTCTGATTGGTCGACCAATAGAAAATCTGGATAAAGACCATGCCGGTGAACAGCGTGTGGAACGGGATCGGCGAATCTGTGCCGCCAATCATCGACAAGCGTTCCACCGGTACACCGCTGACAAGGTCGAAATTCACCGCGCGCAGCGCAAGGAATACAATCAGCAACGCCAGCCCCAGCACCCCAACACCCGAATATGTATCCATCACGGCAACCGCACGCAGACCGCCGAATACGGTGTAAGCGGCCCCCACCAGCGCCAGCGCCAGCGCATAGAAAATCAGCGGAATACTGCCGCCAAACAGCGATTGAAGAAACAGCCCGCCGCTATACAGCGCAGCGGGCAGATAAATCAGCACATTGCCAAGCAGAAACAGTGCCGAAATCAACGTCCGGATTGACCGCCCGTCATAACGCCGTTCGAGCAATTCGGTCACAGTGGTGCAATTGTACCGATAATAAAGTGGCACAAAGATGAAGGCGAGGAACATCAGCCCGGCAAATCCGGCAATTTCCCACCACGCCAGCAGCAGCATCTGGTTGCCGTTCATCCCGACCAGCTGATCGGTCGACAGGTTGGTCAGCGTGATCGAACCGGCCACAAACACCCATGTCAGGCCCTTGCCTGCGAGATAAACATCCTGTTCGGAACCATCGTGCCGCTTGGCCTTGCTGACCTTGAGCCAGGTGAGCAGGCCGACCAGCCCGGTCAGCCCGGCAAAGATCGCCAGTTGCAAAGTGCTGGTAAATTGCGCCGTATCGCCGAACATTGCTTTTCTCTCCCCGAAACAACGCCTACCCGCTTGCAGACGGACTGCCAATCTATGTTGTGGCGGCCCGGCAAAGTTGGGCGGCGAAGGGAAGATTATGCCAGCGGACAAGATGGCCTTGGGGGTATGCTATTACCCGGAACACTGGCCGCAGTCGAGGTGGGCTGATGATGCCCGGCGGATGGCAGAAGCTGGCCTGTCGCGGGTGCGGATCGGTGAATTTGCATGGAGCCGGATTGAGCCGCAGCCCGGCCAGTTTGACTGGCAATGGCTCGATGATGCGATCGAAACCTTGGCGCAGGCGGGGCTGAGCATCATTCTGGGCACACCTACTGCCACCCCGCCCAAATGGCTGGTCGATCTGATGCCCGATATGCTGGCGCTGGACCGCGAAGGGCGCACGCGCGGCTTCGGATCGCGGCGGCATTATTGCTTCAGCCATGCAGGATACCGCAAGCAAGCGGCGCGCATCACCCGCGCGCTGGCGCAGCGATATGGTCAGCATGCTGCCGTGGCCGCATGGCAAACCGACAATGAATATGGCTGCCACGATACTGTGTTGAGCTACTCTGCCGCTGCGCGCGGCCGTTTCCGTCCCTGGCTGGCGCAGCGCTATGGCACGATCGAGGCGCTCAATCAGGCATGGGGCAATGTCTTCTGGAGCATGGAATACCGCAGCTTTGACGAAGTGGAGCTGCCCAATCTGACGGTGACCGAGGCCAATCCGGCGCATTGGCTGGCGTTCCGCCGGTTCTCGTCTGATCAAGTGCTGGAGTTTGACCGTTTGCAAAGCGATATATTGCGCGCCTGTTCGCCCGGCCGCGATGTCGTCCATAATGCCATGGGCTTTTTCACCGATTACGATCATCACCAGTTGGGTGCGCAGCTCGACGTTCTGGGGTGGGATTCCTATCCGCTCGGCTTCCTCGAAATGTTCCGTTTCAGCGATGCGGACAAGCTGGCCTATGCGCGCCAGGGCCACCCGGATATTGCCGCGTTTCATCACGACCTTTATCGCGGCTGCACCAAAGGCGGGCGCTGGTGGGTGCTTGAGCAACAACCCGGCCCGGTCAACTGGGCGCGCCATAATCCTGCACCAATGCCGGGGATGGTCCGGCTCTGGACACTCGAAGCAATGGCGCATGGAGCAGAGCTGACCAGCTATTTTCGCTGGCGGCAGGCACCCTTTGCGCAGGAACAGATGCATGCCGGCTTGCTGCGCCCCGATGGCACGCCCGCCCCGGCACTGGCCGAGGTGGTGCAGGCGGCGGACGAAATTGATGCGCTTGGTGCAGCTGGGAACGCAGTTAAACAGGCTGCACTGGTGTTTGCCTATGAGTCGGAATGGGTGACGAACATCCAACCGCAAGGGCAGGGACTTTCAGCATTATGGGCCGCATTTGATTGCTACAGCGCGCTGCGCAAGCTGGGGCTCAATGTTGATATAATTGCGCCGGGCACTCCGCTGGATGATTATGGGTTGGTCGCCGTGCCGTGCCATCCGATTGCCAGCGCCGAGTTCGCTGCTCAATTGGAGCGATTTGCCGGGCAGATCATCATTGGTCCCCGGTCAGGCAGCAAGACCGCCGATTTTGCCATCGCAGAAGGTTTGCCGCCCGGCGCGCTGCGGTCAATCTTCAATGGCACAGTAAGCAAAAGTGAAAGCCTGCGGCCGGGTCTGGTGCATCAGGCCAAGGGGTGGGAAGCGGCCGGCTGGCTTGACCATATCGAGACAGCCGCATCGCCCGAGATGGTTGCAGATGATGGAACTATTGCCAGTTACCGGCAGGGCCGGGTGCGTTACCTTGCCGCCTGGCCGCAAGGCGCTTTGATCGACGAGCTGACTGCGCGCGCGGCGCAGGATGCCGGGCTGGCACTTATGGCGCTGCCAGAAGGGATGCGGATCCGGCGCAGTGGACGCTATGTGTTTGCCTTCAACTACGGCACGGTGCAGTGCTCTGTGCCTGCTGAACTGACTGGTAAATTGGTGCTGGGCGAACGCATACTGGCGCCCGGCGCAGTGGTTGTACTGACCGCCTAGAGCGGCTTGGCGTCAAGCGTGCGCGCCCAGTTTACGAAAAGCGTAATCAGGAACGGTACCAGCACCAGTGACAGCACCACTTTGGCGATCATTTGCCCTACGATCAGCGAGCCAATCGGAAATTCGCCATAAAACGCCAGCGTGACGAAGATCAGCGTATCAATCGCCTGACTGAGTGCGGACGCGACCGCGCCGCGCACCATCAGCGCGCCGGTGCCCGAACCGCCCGAGGTTCCGCGCAATTTCTGGAAGATCCAGATATTGAGCAGCAACGATACGCCGTAAGCCACCGGTCCTGCAGCCATGATCCGCGGAGTTTGCGACAAGACGCGCACGAACGCGGCGATATTTTCCGCCGGCATATTGGCTGAAGGCGGCAATTGCAGCACCAGCAGCACCAGCAGGGCGGACCCGGCCAGCGGCAAGAAGCCCCAGAACACCAGCCGGTTGGCAATCGCCTGGCCGTGCACCTGCGCGATGGTGCTCGACAGCACCACCAGCATCAGGAAAGCAAAGATACCGGATTCGACGGCAAGTGGACCCAGCGCGACCTGTTTGAACCCCAGCACCCCGGCGATCACGGTCATGCCGCCATAGATCAGCGCGAAAACAAATAGCGAGCGGGGAATAGCGGGCGAAGCGGGTGTGTCGTTCATCGTACGATGCCTATTTGTTCGGCCTGAAAAAGGGAAGCACTTACGCAGCGGTGATCAACAGTGCGCGCAGGTTTGACCTTCGCTGCGCAAAAGGCGAAGAGCAGTCCTTCTGAAGGGACCGCGAAAGATTCTATGCAGCACGTTCTTACCAGCCTGACCGGCATAGCCGCGATCCTGCTCCTTGCTTTCCTGTTGTCCACTGGACGCAGGCGGATCAAGCTGCGGATAGTCGGCGCAGCGTTTGCACTGCAATTGCTGATGGCGTTTCTGGTGCTTAGCACGCCGTGGGGCCGGGCCACCATACTTGGCATGTCACAAGGCGTCGCTGCTCTGCTGTCTTATGCCAACAAGGGCACTGAATTTCTGTTCGGGGCGGACAATCCGCTGGCAAATACCTTTGCGCTGGGGGCATTGCCGGTGATTGTGTTCTTCGCGTCGCTGGTGTCGATCCTTTATTATTTGGGGATCATGCAGAAGGTGGTGCGCTGGGTAGGCGGGGCCATTGGCTGGGTCACCGGGATCAGCAAGGTCGAATCGCTTGGCGCAGCGGCAAATATTTTCGTCGGCCAGTCGGAAAGCCCGCTGGTGGTTCGGCCTTATCTGGCGGCGCTGACCCCGGCGCGGCTGTTCACTTTGATGACAGTCGGCATGGCCGGGGTCGCAGGCACCATTCTGGCCGCTTACGCCGGGCTGCTGGGGGCGAAATATCTGCCCTTCTTGCTGGCCGCTGCCTTCATGTCTGCGCCCGGCGGGATCCTGATGGCCAAGATCATCATGCCCGATGAAGATGAGGAACCACCGGTTGATGAAGGCGAAATTGCTCTGCCCAAGAGCCGGATCAGCGCCGAAGGCCCGGCCGTTCTGACCGAAGGGGGCAAGGCGCATGAAGTGGAAATTGCCGAAACCTTCGAGGATGGCGAACGGCCTGCCAATATCATCGAAGCTGCTGCACAAGGCGCGCAGACCGGAGTCAAGCTGGCAGTGGCAGTGGGCGCGATGGTGCTGGCTTTTGTCGCGCTGGTGGCGCTGGCCAACGGGCTGCTTGGGGCAGCGGGCGGCGTGTTCGGCTTTCCGGACCTGTCGTTCCAGCAAGTGCTCGGCTGGGTGTTCGCACCGTTCATGTTTCTGATCGGCGTGCCGTGGCATGAGGCGGGCACTGCAGGGGGCCTGTTCGGTACCAAGATCGTGCTGAACGAATTTGTCAGCTTTATCGAACTGGGGCAGATGGGCCCCGATGTCCTGTCTGACCGCAGCCGCGCGATTGTGACTTTTGCGCTGTGCGGCTTTGCCAATTTCAGCTCGATTGCGATCCAGATGGCGGTGACGGGCGGCTTGGCACCGAACCAGAGGCCGGTTATTGCCAAGCTCGGCTTGCGTGCGCTTGCGGCTGGTTCGCTGGCCAATCTGATGAGCGCCGCGTTGGCCGGCCTGTTCCTGCCCTATTGAGACCTGACATGACTGCCATTGCTTCTGTTTCGCTAGCCCGCCCGTTGCCGGAAATCGCCGATGAACTGGGGCGCAGCTATGCCGAGTTTGGCTTCGGCATTGTCCGTGACCACGGCATCCCTGCCGATCTGATTGCGCGGGCGGAGCAAATGTCGAAAGCCTTCTTTGCCCTGCCCGAAGCGGTAAAGCTTTCATATAAAATTGAAGGCGGCGGCGGTGCGCGTGGCTATACGCCGTTCGGAACTGAAAGGGCCAAGGATGCGGCGGTCCATGATCTGAAGGAGTTTTGGCATGTCGGGCGCGATTTGCCGCCCGGTGACGCGCTGGCAGATTATATGGCGCCCAACGTCTGGCCAAGCGAAGTGCCCGGCTTTCAGAACACTTTTGAGGAACTTTACGCAGCGTTTGATGCCGCAGGTGATACTATCCTGCGGGCGATTGCCATTCATCTGGGGTTGGCGGAAGACTTTTTCGTGCCGACGGTATTCAACGGCAATTCGGTGATGCGCTTGCTGCATTATCCGCCGCTCGATAGCGCCGATGCCGAAGGGGCAATTCGTGCAGCAGCGCACGGCGACATCAACACCATCACGCTGCTGCTTGGCGCCGAAGAAGCAGGGCTGGAACTGCTGACCAAGCAGGGGGAGTGGCTGGCGGTTGATCCCCCCGCCGGGGCGCTGGTGGTGAACATTGGCGATATGCTTGACCGGCTGACCAATGGAAAGCTGCGCTCCACCACACACCGCGTGGTGAACCCCAAGGGCGCGGCAGCGACCCGGGCGCGCTATTCGATGCCGTTCTTTCTCCACTTTCGGCCCGATTATGTGATTGAAACGCTGCCAAGCTGCATCGAAAGCGATTCGGCAGAAGCTGCTCCGGAGCCGATTTCGAGCCATGAATTCCTGCTGCAGCGCCTGCGAGAGATCAATCTGGCGTAGTCAATCGGCCCGGCTTGGGTGCTGAATCGAGAATCTTTATCATTGTTGCATCGCAGCAACAGCTACCAAACCCGCAGAAAACCGTGCTTTTTCGGCCGTTCCGATGCGCATCCTCAAATCCTGTCGAATTTGTCACCAACTGGTAACAAAACTTACTTTCTAGCGTCTCTCATCATCCGTACCAAAAACGGGTTATTCGACTTTATCTTTGAAATACGCAATGTGAGGGACCGTTGAAATGAAACTCAAATATCTTTTGGCAGCGAGCGCTGTCAGCATAAGCGCAGCTGCCTTGGCGCCGACTTCGGCCATGGCCCAGTCAACCGGTTCGGTTGATTTCGACAGCAACACCATCATCGTTTCGGGCACCCGCGTGACCAGCGTGGATGGTATCGAAAACCCCGATTCCTCCAAGGCCAAACAAGTCCTGTCGCAGGAAATCATTTCCCAGCAGAACCCTGGTCAGACCATCCTCGACACAATCAACCTGATCCCGGGCGTTAATTTCCAGAACAACGATGCCTATGGCTCGTCGGGCGGCAATTTGACCATTCGCGGCTTCGATTCCAGCCGCATCAGCCTGACCTTCGACGGCGTTCCACTGAACGATTCGGGTAACTATGCGATCTATTCGAACCAGCAGCTGGACCCAGAATTGATCGAGCAGGTCAACGTCAACCTCGGCACGACCGATGTCGACAGCCCGACTGCTTCGGCTGTTGGCGGCACGGTCAACTACCGTTCGCTGACACCATCGCACGATTTCGGCGTGTATCTGTCCGGTTCGGCTGGTGAATACAGCTTCATGCGCATGTTCGCCAAGGTTGAAACCGGCGATCTGACCGCCAGCGGAACGCGGGCATGGTTTGCTGCCAGCCGCGCGACCAATGACAACCCGTTCAACAATTACGGGCGCGTCAACAAACAGCAGTATAACGCCAAGATTTATCAGCCGATCGGCGATAATGGCGATTTCATTGCGGTCGCCGGTAATCTCAACATTAACCGCAACAACTTCTTTGGTTCGCTGCCGCTTCGCAACGATCCAAACCGGACGGTCGGTTCGTCGAGCAGCAACCGTTTCCCGGCCAATGCAGATGAACGCAATTATACCATCGGTTACCCCTGTCAAACCGCAGCTGCGACTCCCGGTGTGGCGGATTCGCCCAATAGTTGCGGCACCGAATTCGATCGGCGCTTCAACCCGTCCAACACCGGCAATATCCGGGGTTCGTCAAAGTTCACCCTAGCGGAAAATCTGGTGCTGACGGTTGATCCCAGCTACCAGTTTGTGAAGGCCAATGGCGGAGGCACCACCACTGGCTATGAATATGGCTGCCGCCTGGCAAGCAACGGGCGGTGCGGTTCAGGCGCAACAACCGTTTACGGTTTTGTTGGCGGCAGACCCTATACAGGGGTTGATCTTAATGGCGATGGTGACTTGCTCGACGCAGTCACCATTCTTCAGCCGAGCCACACGCGCACCCGCCGCTACGGCGTCATCGCCAACCTGCG
>JAHEAW010000141.1 GCA_024642545.1 Erythrobacteraceae bacterium | reverse complement strand
CACCTATAATCTCACCCGACGTCTGTACGAGCTGTTTCTGGACGAGGACCGGCAATATACGATGGGTTATTACCGCGACACCGGCGTAAGTCTGGAACAGGCCCAGCTCGACAAGAAAGCCCATCTTGCTGCCAAGATGTATCTCAAGCCCGGCATGAAAGTGCTCGACATCGGCTGCGGCTGGGGCGGCTTTGCGCTTTATCTCAACAAACATTACGGCTGCGAAGTGCTGGGCGTGGCGCTCGCGCCCGACCAGATCGCCTTCTGCAAGGAACGCGCCGAAGCGGCGGGCGTGGCCGACAAGGTCAAGTTTGAACTGATGGATTACCGCGATGTCGAAGGCGAGTTTGATCGGATCAGCTCGGTTGGCCTGCTCGAACATGTCGGCACACCGCATTACCCGCAATTCTTCCAGCACACCTACAAACTGCTCAAACCTGACGGGGTGATGTTCTCCCATTGCTGCGGCCGCGCAGGCGGCCCGGGCGCCACCGATGCCTGGACCCGCAAATATATTTTTCCCGGCGGCTACATCCCGGCCCTGTCCGAACTGGTGACGCAAAGTGAAAAGGCTGGCTGGCAAGTGATGGATGTCGAAGCCATGCGCTTCCATTACAGCCATACGCTGGAAGAATGGTACAATCGCACCGTGATGCACAAGGATGAGATCGTCGATATGTATGACGAGACTTTCTACCGCATGTGGCAATTCTATTTGTGCGGGGCAGAACAGAGTTTCCGCCACGGCACGATGGTGAACTGGCAGCTGGTCTATGTGAAGGACCGAGCCGCTTTGCCGATGACCCGCGATTTCATGACAGAGGAAAGCGCGCGCCTGCGCGATGCTGACGTTGCTCCTGTATGGAGCCTTGCCGAGGCCGCGGAATAGGAGAACCCGCCCAAAGAAAATGCTGGCCCGCTCGGTCCTGCGCTTGGCGCAAAGGTGGTCACGGTTCATTGGTAAGGCACCGTCGTAAAACCTGAGGGGGCAGCAAGGTCAATTGGCGTAGAGTTCCTCATTGATCGAGTGGGACCGCCAGGGATCGTTGGTCTGTTCATCGTTGTGCGATCACCCCAAGTTTCTAAAACTTGTATCAAATTATAATGACTTACTGGCCCATCGGCGCAGCCGTTGGCGCTTCCAGTAACGGCAATCGTTGCGTCGCGCGCAGCGGGCTGATACCGGCGCGCTGAATTTTTCCGCGGAGCGAAGCCCCAATGTCCGATATCAAACGAGTCGTCCTTGCGTATTCCGGTGGTCTCGACACCAGCGTGATCGCCAAATGGCTGAATGTGGAACGCGGCTGCGAAGTCGTCACCTTCACCGCCGATCTGGGCCAGGGCGAAGAAATCGAACCTGCGCGGGCCAAGGCGCGCGCGATGGGCATCCCCGATGAACATATCTTCATCGAGGATCTGCGCGAAGAGTTTTCCCGCGATTTCATCTTCCCGATGATGCGCGCCAATGCCCGCTATGAAGGCGATTATCTGCTCGGTACCAGCATCGCCCGCCCGCTGATCTCCAAGCGGCTGGTGGAAATCGCCCGTGAAACCGGGGCAGATGCGATTGCCCATGGCGCGACCGGCAAGGGCAATGATCAGGTTCGGTTTGAACTCTCCGCTTATGCACTGGCCCCCGATATCAAGGTCATCGCCCCGTGGCGCGAATGGAACCTGACCAGCCGCACCGCGCTGATCGCCTGGGCTGAAGCACATCAGATTCAGGTACCCAAGGACAAGCGCGGCGAGAGCCCGTTTTCGACCGACGCAAACCTGCTGCACACCTCCAGCGAGGGCAAAGTCCTGGAAGACCCGTGGAATGAAACGCCCGACTATGTCTATTCGCGCACCGTCAACCCGGAAAATGCGCCCGACATACCCGAATATATCACGGTCGATTTCGAACGCGGTGACGGCGTGGCACTGAACGACACGGTGATGAGCCCTGCCACTTTGCTGGCCGCGCTTAATGATCTGGGGCGTAAGCACGGCATCGGCAGGCTCGATCTGGTCGAAAACCGCTTTGTCGGCATGAAATCGCGCGGCATGTATGAAACGCCTGGCGGTGAAATTTACGCCCGCGCGCATCGCGGGATCGAGCAGATCACACTTGATCGCGGCGCGGCGCATCTCAAGGACGAGCTGATGCCGCGCTATGCCGAGCTGATCTATAACGGTTTCTGGTTCAGTCCCGAGCGCGAGATGCTGCAAGCCGCGATTGACCACAGTCAGACCAAGGTCAGCGGCACGGTACGGCTCAAGCTGTATAAGGGCAGCGTATCGGTGGTGGGCCGCAAATCGCCCGATAGCCTTTATTCCGTGGCGCATGTCACTTTCGAAGATGATGCCGGGGCCTATGACCAGCAGGATGCAGGCGGCTTCATCAAACTGAATGCGCTGCGTTTGCGGCTGCTGGCGCAGCGCGACCGCTGATATTTCCGTAAGGTTGCGGCGAAGCGTTGACTTATCCACCTTTGTCCACCGCTCAATCGGCTTGCGGTGGATAACTCGCTTGCCCAACTCGGCTTTGCAGCGCAGTCTCAAGTCATCGGAAGGGTGAAAGTCCTTCTTCAAGAACCAGTCTAACGACTGGTATTTGAAGGAAACTTTAACTCAGATGACATGTTGGCGTCTGTCCACGCGGTCCAGAAGGGCAACCGATTGAAGGCTTCGGCCAGAAGCGGAAAACCTGTTGATCGGAACGCGAAAGTAGCGCTGCCATGGGCCGGGAAGTCCGGCCAGCGACCGATGGAACCGTATGGGCTTCGGCACATGAGGAACCGATTGAGGGGACTGGCCAACAAGGAACAAACGGTCTCGGAACTGGCGGAGAAGGGAAAAGTCTTCGGACTGGAACCGGTAACCAAGAGAACCGGATGCCGGTGCGAGCGCCGGTGCAAAGCCATCATTCGGGCCAATCGGGCAGGAGCAATCCAGCCAGAAGAAGCCGGACGAAGGTGGAACACATGGCGCCAAGTCCTTTTTCGAAAGGCCACGCGCGGGTGAGAGTGGGGTCGGCAGCAATGCCGGCCCCATTTGCATTTTGGCCACGACAGATTGCCAGAAAATACCGCATCTGGGTGCTGCATCAGACCATCGCACAAACTGTTGATGTGCAGCCCGGCGACTCGCGGATCGAACGGTGCCACCGATCAACTAAGTAGGACAGGCCTTTGCCGTTTCGCGGCCTCAACATGGTTAACGCCGCGCGAATCCACGCCGAGCGGAGGCGCGAACGGGACGAGAGGCTGCTGGCCAGGTTTCAGAGGGCAGCTCCTGCGGGTAAAGGAGATCGCACAATGGCTCTGTCTCGCTCCTTATATTGCCCCCAGCATCTGCGCATGCTGGCGATGGCTGCGCTGGTAGTCTTGCCGGCAACATCTGGCGGGCCGCTGATTGCGCAGGACAAGGTTGCCTTTGCCGATAGCTTTGCCGCCTTGCCAGGGCCGAGCCGCACCTTCACCACCCCGCCCGGCGCGGTCGACATTGCCGCGATTGCAACCCCGGTCGAGGCTCAGCCTGAAGAGCCGCGCACTGGCGCCATCATCGGCACCGGTACCGCCAGCTTCTATGGCAAACGCTTTGCCGGGCGGATGACTGCCAGCGGCGAGCGGTTTGACCCTACTGAACTGACCGCAGCGCACAAGACGCTGCCGTTCGGCACCCGCGTGCTGGTCACCAACCCGCGCACGGGCCAGTCGGTCACCGTGCGGATCAACGACCGCGGCCCCTACGCGCGCGGCCGGATGATCGACCTCAGCCGCGCTGCTGCGGAGGAGATTGGCCTCGTCCAGAGCGGCCACGGCACGGTCGAGCTGTCCCTGGCCGACAGCTGAGCCCGCACGCTGCGCCCTGCGCGCGCCAATCCTCCGCCTATTCCTGCAACTGGCTATTCCTGCAACTGGCCGCGAATCGCGCCCGAGCCATGATCCTTGGTGTGCACATTGACGTAATAGTCACTCGGCGCAGCCGCGATCTGCTTGAGCAGGCCTGCATCGGCGGCCACGCATTGCTGGTTGCCTTCGCCGGTGACGCCAATGGTGATCACCGGCGCGCCGTTGACGCCTTCCTTGCCCGCATGGACATGCGCGGCGGTCACATCGCTTAAGTCACCGACGGAGAGTTCCCAGCAGAACTGGCTTTCCTTGAACTTGAGCTCAACCGACAGGTCGCCATAGCCCTTGGCATCGCCCCCGCCCACTTCATTCGCGCCTTCCAGATCGGAGAAGAGATAGAGCGGCTGGTCAGGGTCGGCCTGCGCGTCATCAGGCGCGGCGGCGCGCACGGGGCTGACGCTCAGCGCGGCTCCGGCGAGCGAGAGAATGGCGGCGGCAACAACAGTCCTTTTCATCGGTATCCTCCACAGCGGCGTTACACAGCGCATGGTGCGCGCGGGCCGGATTGGCAAAATACGCTTTTGCCGCGGGCCTTGCAAGATGGCGCAGCATCACGCGCGCCCCTCCCCGTCCGCCGCTCCATAAGCATCCCCGCCCGCATCCCCGCCCGGCTCGTCGGCCAATGCTGCATCCAGCCGCGCGTCCAGCTCGGCGTAGCTCAGGATCAGCCACCATTCCGCCAGCCCGGCCTCGAAGGCGTATATCTGCGCCAACTCGGCCTCGTCATCGCCGCTCTGCTGAAAAGGGTCCGGCACACCGGTCGGGCGCGCGGCATACATCCGTTCCTGCCGGTTGCCGAACCACTGGCAATCCGCCTCGGTCAGCGCCGCCTC
>JAHEAW010000050.1 GCA_024642545.1 Erythrobacteraceae bacterium | reverse complement strand
TACCTCAACTATGGTCGGCGCTGCAATCAAGGATGGCTATATCAAGAGCCTCGATGACAAGGTGACTGATTACATCAAGGGGCTTAAAGGGTCTGCTTATGATGATGTCACGGTTCGCCAGCTGCTGACCATGACCAGCGGCGTGAAGTGGAACGAGGATTATACCGACCCCAATTCGGATGTGGCAAAGTTCAATGAGTTCAAGGCCCCGCCGGGCGAAGATGTTACGGTCGCTTATATGAAGATGCTCCCGCGTGAAGTGCCGGCGGGTAGCAAGTGGGTCTACAAGACGGGTGAAACCAACCTGATTGGCGTGCTGGTTAGCGAAGCAACCGGCAAGAAGTTGGCTGATTATCTTTCTGAAAAGGTGTGGACGCCGTTCGGTATGGAGCAGAATGCCACCTGGCTGCTGGGGTCATCTGGGCATGAAATCGCTGGTTGCTGCATCCAGGCTGAAACTCGCGATTTTGCGCGCTTTGGCCAGTTCATTCTGGGAGGCGCGGTGGCAGGCGGGGCCAAGGTCGTACCGGATGACTGGCTGGCGCAAGCTACCGTGAAACAGGCCTCCACCGGCCGGGAGGGGCGCGGCTATGGCTTTCAATGGTGGACCAATGATGATGGCAGTTTCGCAGCGCAGGGCATTTTTGGGCAGGGTATATTTATTGATCCCGCGCGCAAACTGGTAATTGCGACGAACGGCGATTGGCCAACGGCGCAGGATGCTGAACGCGCCGCACAGCGTGAGGCGTTCTATCATGCGGTGCAGCAGGCAGTGGATGCCCGGGCCGGTTCAAGTCGACCGGCCGGGTAATCCAGCAAGGTCAGCAGGCGCTGCGATAAACGCCGCCGCCCATATAACGCGACACGATATTGTCGTGTACGATCGGGCTAAGCAATTCCTTAAAAGCGCAGCCGACAATGCAATTGTCCCACCAGACGACTTCGGCCTGCAGCGATTCGAGACCCGGCAGGGTCACCCAAACCACTTGCCCTTCATGCATGCGATTGATCGCAGCAGCGGAAAAGCCCGAAATTGAAAGGTCGTGGACCACTGTCTGGAAAGCACGGCCACCTGACGCGCGCAGTTGACCCGGGATGGTCAGCTTCGTGCGGGCACCGCAGCGGTCTTCCTGCGCGGCAATTTCATACCGCTCGTGGGTTTCGGTCATCATCGATATATGCCCCTATCTTGACCAGTTGCTGGGATGGTTACAGCTTAAGGGGGTATTTTCCCTTAACCTTTGCACACTGTGACGGGGTCTGCTTGATGACCAATTGCGAGATATGGTTAGGAAAATTTTACTATAAACCGCGCTTGCGCGCTCGCTCAACCGTCAATCCGCGCGCGGTGGCCGGTGGGGAAGTCCTGCGCAAGCATGGCGGCGATATGCCTGCCAACCACTGCCGCTTCTTTGACCGTTTGGGGATCTTCGCCCGGATAGGCCTTCGCCCGCATCTTTGTGCGGGTGGCGCCGGGGTCGACCAGTGCCACCCTGACGCCGCCGATTTTCTCAACTTCCTGTCCGTAGCTATCCAACAGCGATTCGAAGGCCGCCTTGGTTGTGCCATAAGCAGCCCAGAAGGCGCGGGGCTGCAATCCCACGCTGCTGGTGAGGCCAACGACGCGGCCAATGCCGCTGCGCTTTAGCAGCGGGTCAAACGCTGCCAGCAGCGCTTGAGCGGCGAGCAGATTGGTCATGATCGCCTGATTGAACTGCTTTGGGTCGATCTGTGTGACAGGTGTCAACATTGGCAGATAAGCCGCTGACATGACGAGAATGTCGAGCTTCTCCCACCGGCTGGCGATGGCTGACGCAAGCCGCGCGATAGAATCATTTTCGGTCAGGTCGAGCGGCGCAATGGTGGACTGCCCACCAACGCTGTGAATAGCATCCTCAACTGCTTCCAGCGCTTTTACATCGCGACCGGTTAGCACCACATGTGCCCCAGCCTTGGCCAGTTCCAGCGCGGTTGCCGCCCCAATCCCATGGCTGGAGCCGGTCACAAGTGCAATCCGTCCGGCGAGCGGCTGGGCTTCAGAATTGTCTGACATCAGGCAACCTTGTCGAAGGAGAGCTGCGCGTCTTTCGCCTTGCGCTGCGCGAGGTCGGTAAGCGAGGTGGGATATTCACCTGTAAAGCAGGCATCGCAGAATTGGGGCGAATCTGCATTACGGCCCTGTGCGCCAACCGCGCGGTAAAGCCCGTCTATCGATACGAATGCCAGACTATCGGCCTTTATGAACTGGCGCATCGGCTCCAGCTCCATCCGGGCGGCGAGCAGTTTGGTGCGCTCAGGCACATCGACGCCGTAGAAACAGCTATGCGCGAATGGCGCGCTGGCAACGCGGAAATGCACTTCGGCAGCGCCAGCCTCACGCATCATCTCGACAATCTTCATCGAGGTCGTGCCGCGGACGATCGAATCGTCGATCAGCACGATCCGCTTGCCCTCGACCAGACTGCGGTTGGCATTGTGCTTGCGCTTCACTCCGCTGTGGCGTGCGCCGTCGGACGGTTGAATGAATGTGCGTCCGACATAGTGACTGCGGATAATGCCAAGTTCGAACGGGATACCCGATTGCTGGGCGTAACCGATTGCAGCCGGGACCCCGCTGTCGGGGACCGGCACCACCAGATCGGCTTCCGCTGGACTTTCGATCGCCAGCTGCGCCCCGATTTCCTTGCGCACAGAGTACACCGATTTACCGGCGAAAATCGAATCCGGACGGCTGAAATAGACATGCTCGAAAATACATGGCCGCGGCTTGGGATTGCCGAACGGGCGGAGCGATTCGATCTTGCCGTTGAAGGCGACATGGACAAGTTCGCCCGGATTGACCTCTCGGATCATTTCTGCGCCGATCACGTCGAATGCCACGCTTTCGCTCGCAAAAATAATGCTGTCGCCAATCTTGCCCATTACCAGCGGGCGAATCCCCAACGGGTCGCGGCAGGCAATCAGTCCCTCTGGCGTCAGGACGATCAGCGAATAGGCCCCTTCGACCATCCGCAGCGCGTCCACCAAGCGGTCAATCGTGGTCGGGTACCGGCTGGTTGCCACCAGATGGATAATGACTTCGGTATCGGAAGTGGATTGGAAGATTGCGCCGCGTTCAACCAGTTCCTTGCGTAAGGTCAGCGCATTGGAAATGTTGCCATTATGCGCGACTGCAAAGCCGCCAGAGGCCAGATCGGCATACAGCGGCTGCACGTTGCGCAGGCCCGAACCGCCGGTGGTGGAATAACGCACATGGCCTGCCGCCATGTGGCCCGGCAATTCGGCGATGGCTTCTTGGGAGGAGAAATTTTCCGCCACATGGCCTGTGCCGCGGCGGGTGAAAAATTCCTTCCCGTCAAAGCTGGTGATTCCGGCAGCTTCCTGCCCGCGATGTTGCAACGCATGGAGGCCAAGCGCCGTCAGGGCGCTGGCATCGCTGGCGTTGATTGCGCCAAAGATTCCGCATTCCTCGCGCAGCTTGTCGCCGTGCTCATCAAAAAACGGGTGAGTAACATTCATCGGTCGGGTCGCCCGCAGCCATCGGGATATGCGGCGTTCAATGGCGATGTTGCAGCAACATTACAACCCAAAGACCAGACATTGCCGCCAATTGTCTTTGCAAAAAACCAGCAGATTTCATTGCAGCGACAGGAAAGCCCCCCTAAACGCGGCCACAAGCATTCCCAGACCAATAGCAAGCGAAGCAGGCGCCCTTGATCCTCACCCCCTTCGAATGGACCATCGCCAAGCGATACATGATGCCCGGGCGCGGTGAGACCTTTATTGCGCTGGTGGCCGGGATCAGCCTGGCTGCGGTTATGCTGGGCGTAGCGGCACTGGTCATCGTGATGAGCGTGATGAACGGTTTTCGCGCCGAATTGCTCGACAAGATCGTTGGCCTCAATGGCCATGCCATCGTGCAGGCCTATGGTGGCAAGCTGGATAACTGGCAGGATATTCTGCAAGATATTCGCAAGACGCCCGGCGTGGTACGCGCCAGCCCGCTGATAGAGCAGCCGCTCCTGACCAGCTTCAATGGCCGGGTGGAAGCAATCCTGCTGCGCGGCAACACCCAGTCGGATATCGCCCGGCTCAAGGACAAGGTTGTCGCGGGCGATATTTCGCAGCTGAAACCCGGTGCAAGCGAAGTTGCAATCGGGGCCAGGCTGGCAGAAAATATTGGCGCACGCGTGGGTGATACGATCACTATAATCAATCCAGCGGGACGCTCGACCCCGTTCGGCACTGTTCCGCGCCAGGTCGGCTACCGGGTCGCTGCCTTGTTTGAGGTTGGGGTCTATGATTACGACCAATCCTTTGTGGTCATGCCAATCCAGGATGCCCAGACATTGCTGCTGACTGGCGATACGATCGGTATGATCGAGGTGAAGACTACCGATGCCGACAAAGTCACACAGATCCTCGCCCCGATCAAACGCGAACTGGCGGGGCGTGTGGTAGTGTCCGACTGGAAAACCATCAACGCCAGCTTGTTTGAGGCATTGGCGGTTGAGCGGGTGGCCATGTTTGTCGTGCTATCGATCATTGTGCTGGTGGCTGTGTTCAACATTCTCAGCTCGCTGATCATGCTGGTACGCGCCAAGACGCGCGACATTGCTATCATGCGGACAATGGGGGCAACCCGCCGCAGCCTGATGAAGATATTCGTGACCACCGGCTTTGTGGTCGGGGCGCTGGGCACGGTGGCCGGGCTGGCGCTTGGCTTTACCTTCCTGTTTTTCCGTCAGTCAGTCGTAAACGGCATCCAGCTGGTTACAGGTATCCAACTCTGGGACCCTTCCATCCGGTTCCTGTCCGAACTTCCCTCCCGAACTGACCCTTGGGAAGTGCTGACAATATGCGTCATGGCGCTGGTGCTCAGTTTCCTTGCCACGCTATACCCCGCGCTAAAGGCGGCCAGTACTGACCCTGTCCAGGTACTTCGCTATGAATAACGCTTCACCGTACCCCGTGGTTAAACTGAACGGACTGACCCGCTCATTCGAGCAGGGCGGGGTCACTATTGATGTTCTGCGGGGGATCGATCTGGCGATCGAGCCGGGAGAAATCGTCGCTTTGCTGGGCCCTTCGGGTTCTGGCAAATCGACCATGCTGCAAGCAATCGGCTTGCTTGAAGGCGGGTTTGGCGGGCGGATTGCAATTGCCGGGGTTGACGCAACAACGCTGAACGCCAACGGGCGCACTGCTTTGCGGCGTGACCATCTGGGATTTGTCTATCAATTCCATCACTTGCTACCTGACTTCAATGCACGGGAAAATGTTGTGCTGCCGCAATTGGTCGCAGGCAAGGCGCGTGATGAATGCCGTCAACGGGCCGATCAACTGCTCGATGCGTTGGGGCTGGGCGCGCGCAAGGAGCACAGGCCGAGTCAGTTGTCAGGCGGCGAGCAGCAGAGGGTTGCGGTTGCCCGCGCACTGGCCAACCGGCCCAATTTGGTATTGGCGGACGAACCAACCGGTAATCTTGACGAAGCCACGGCAGACAAGGTGCTGGCGCAGTTTCTGCAACTGGTCCGCGGTGAAGGCAGTGCAGCACTGGTCGCCACACATAATGAGCGGCTGGCTGCCAAAATGGACCGCGTGTTCCGCTTGCACGAGGGGTTGCTGCAATAGGCAACCATTTCGGCGCTCGTGCGTTGGCAGAGTGGAGGAGAACCGCTATGCCCATCCATCCGAGCACCAGCCATTCGGCGCCCGATACCAAAGACTCAATCGGGTGGGATGACCGTGCTGCCCTTCACCGAATTGATGATGGTGGCGGGATGTTTAGCGGCGGCAAGATGCTGCGCAGCGGCACTTTTGCTGATCTTATCCGCCATGTAACCTTGCTCCCCGAAGCGGAGCAAATGCATTATGCAATTGAAAAGGCAGGTGATCGCCGATTTGGACCGGCAGAAATCAGGATGCTCGCCGCACGAGGTGATTTTCCGCGCTCAGCTGCCCGACGCACAAGAGTGCCGCCAGAGTGGCGAGGTATCATTTGACTATGGGCTGCGCTGGGCCGACAGTTTTGATCTGATCTACCGGTCGCACAAGGATGCTGCACCATGAGCACGATTGCTGACTTTACCGCCGAACTGCCCGGTGGCAACAAAATCGACCTGTCGGAAAAGCTCGGCAAGGTGCTGCTGGTGGTCAACACCGCGAGCAAATGCGGCTTTACGCCGCAATATGACGGACTTGAGGCGCTCTTTCGTAAATATAGCGATCAGGGCTTTGAAGTGCTGGGTTTTCCCTGCAACCAGTTTGGGGGGCAGGAGCCAGGAACGGCGGATGAGATCGATCAATTCTGTAAGGTCAATTTTGGCGTAACTTTTCCTCTGATGCAGAAAATTGACGTCAATGGTGCCAAAGCCAGCCCGCTGTTCGACTGGATGAAAGCAGAAGCGCCTGGGCTGATGGGCTCAAAGGCGATCAAGTGGAATTTCACCAAATTCCTGATTGACCGACATGGCAAGGTCGTGCGCCGCTATGCCCCGGCAGACCGGCCCGAAACTATTGCCAAGGATATTGAAAAGCTGCTGTAACTTAGCGGCCTCACCTCTATAAAGATGTAAAGGGGGGCAATATTAATGTTTGAAGCGATCAATCAGTGGTTTCTGTCTCTCGGCAAGGATTATGGGGTTAATCCCTACATCTTCGGGGCGATCTATGTCGGCGCGATCCCGTTCTTTCTGGCATCGATTGGCTGGTTGGTGCGCAATGCGCGCACCCACAAGCCGACTGTTTGGCCGGCCATGTGCGCCGGTTTCTTTTTCGTTTCCGCTTATCTCTACCTTGCGATAGCCGGGCACAATATCCCCCTTTGGGTATGGATTTTTCTGGCAGTTCTGGTGGTCTATGGCGCATGGTCGCAGATCCACCAGACCCGCAAGAAAATAGCGCGAGCCAGAGAAGACGAGGCCTGCTGACAGGTCAGACCAAAGGGCAGGGGAAAGCTTCACGCAGCGGCTTGGATTTGCTGCCACATCGCCGCATAATCAGCTCATGTCATTCGCTCCGTTTGTCCCGCTTCGTGTCATGTCATCCTATTCGCTGCTTGAGGGCGCGATTGATCCCAAGGCGATCGCGCGGCTGGCCAAGGAACGCGGCTTTCCAGCTGTTGCAATTTGTGACCGCAATGGGCTGTACGGCGTGGTTGCCTTCGCTGCGGCCTGTTTTGCCGAAGGGGTGCAGCCAATTATCGGCACGCTACTGGGCGTTGCGCGCGATGTAGAGAGCAAGCAGATCGACTATCTGCCGCTGTTTGCGCAAAATGAAACGGGCTATGACAATTTGTGCCATCTGGTGAGCCGGGCGCATCTGGAACGCCCGCTGGAACTGGATCCGCACGTCTCGCTGGCGGACCTTGACGGTCATACTGACGGCCTGATCGCGCTGAGCGGCGCCGAAGAGGGCGCGTTGACGCGGCTTTTGGCCGAAGCGCAGCACAGTCATGCGCAGGCGCTGTGTGACCACTTGCAAGAGTTGTTTCCCGGCCGTTTCTATGTCGAAATTGCGCGCAAGAGTGGGCCCGTCGCAGACCAGGCAGATGCAGCGCTGATCGAGCTTGCCTATGCCTGCGATTTACCATTGGTCGCGACCAATCCGGCCAATTTCGCCGATCCGCATTTCTACAAGGCGCATGATGCGATGCTGTGTATTGCCGCATCGACGCATATCGAAGCACAGGAGCGGCGACGCTCCAACCCGGAAGCCTGGGTCAAATCTGCACCGATGATGGCCGAACTTTTCCGTGACTTGCCCGAAGCGACCGCCAATACCTTGGTGGTGGCGCAGCGTTGCTGCTTTGCGCCGCCCGACCGCGCGCCAATTCTACCGAGCCTTGCCGGCGACCTTGAAGGCGAAGCGCGGATGCTGGCCGAAGATGCACGGGCAGGGCTGGAAGCGCGGCTGGCTAATTACGAAGGGCTCACAACCGAACAGCGCAAGGTGTATGATGACCGGTTGGCGTTCGAGATCGACGTCATCACCGGAATGGGCTTTCCCGGTTACTTCCTGATCGTGGCCGACTTTATCAAATGGGCCAAGGACAATGACATTCCGGTGGGGCCAGGGCGCGGATCAGGCGCAGGCTCGCTGGTCGCCTGGTCACTGACCATAACCGACCTTGATCCAATCCGGCTGGGCCTGCTGTTCGAACGCTTTCTAAACCCAGAGCGTGTGTCGATGCCGGACTTTGATATCGACTTCTGCGAAACGCGGCGGGGTGAGGTTATTCGCTATGTGCAGGCGAAATATGGTAACGATCACGTTGCGCAGATCATCACCTTTGGCAAGCTGAAGGCGCGCGCTGTCTTGCGCGATTGCGGCCGTATTCTGCAGATGAGCTATGGCCATGTTGACCGGCTGTGCAAGCTTGTGCCAAACCACCCTACTGACCCGTGGACATTGCCGCGCACGCTCAACGGGGTAGCGGAATTCAAGCGTGAGTATGATTCTGATCTGGAAGTGAAGCGACTGGTCGATCTGGCGATGCAGCTGGAAGGCTTTCCGCGCAACAGTTCAACCCATGCTGCTGGCGTAGTGATTGGGGACCGCCCACTGGCCCAGCTTGTGCCGTTATACCGCGATCCGCGCTCTGACATGCCGGTTACACAATTCGACATGAAACATGTCGAAACATCTGGTCTGGTCAAATTCGACTTTCTTGGACTCAAGACCCTGTCGGTCCTGCAAAAGGCAGTCCAGCTGCTCCAGCGCCGCGGGATTGCGCTCGACCTGGCTACGCTTAGCTGGGACGATCCTGCGGTCTATAAATTGCTCCAGTCGGGCAATACAGTGGGTGTCTTCCAGCTCGAATCGGAAGGCATGCGGCGCACGCTGGCAGCGGTGAAGCCGACCAGTTTTGGCGATATCATTGCACTTGTCTCGCTCTATCGACCGGGTCCAATGGACAACATTGGCTTGTTCGGCAAACGCAAGAATGGGGAGAGCGAGATTGTCTATCCGCATCCCAAGCTGGAAGGCATTCTGGCAGAGACATATGGTATCTTTGTCTATCAGGAACAGGTGATGCAGGCAGCGCAGGTGCTGGCTGGATATTCTCTGGGCGATGCAGATTTGCTGCGCCGCGCGATGGGCAAAAAGGTGCAGGCTGAAATGGACGCGCAGCGCCAGCGTTTTGTCGATGGCTGCAAGGAGGTGTCCGCTATTGCTCCCAAGCAGGCGAATGACCTGTTTGACTTGATCGACAAGTTCGCCGGCTACGGTTTTAACAAATCACACGCCGCCGCTTATGCGCTGTTGGCATATCAGACGGCTTGGCTGAAGACGCATTACCCGCACGAATTCTACGCTGCGTCGATGTGCTTTGATATGCATCAATCTGAAAAGCTGGCTATTTTTGTCGATGATTTGCGCCGTGCAGGATATGATCTGCAGCCTCCCTGCATCAATCGATCGGAGCCGGAATTCAGCGTGGAGCGAACCGATGATGGCTATGCGGTTCGCTATGCGCTCGCGGGCATCCGCAATGTGGGCGAAAAGGCGATGGCAGCGATCGCTGCCGAGCGCGAGGCGAATGGCTGGTTCGAGAGCCTGCAGAGCCTGTTTGAACGTGTACCGCCTGGCTCGATGAACCGGCGTCAACTTGAAGGTCTTGCCTGCGCTGGAGCGCTCGATGCGCTTGAGCCCAATCGCGCCAAGATATTCGAAAATACCGATATGTTGCTTGCAGTGGCCGATGCGGCAGAACGCGAACGCAGCAGTGGGCAGGGCGGTTTGTTTGGCGGAGATGACCACACAGCAGAACCAATGCGGCTGGCGGACACTGACGAATGGAGCCGCGGTGACCGCATGGCCAGAGAACGGGAGAATTTCGGCTTCTATTTTTCCGCGCATCCGGTTGAACAATATCGCGCGATCGCCAGTGCCAACGGCGCGCGCAGCTATGCCAGCCTGATTGCCGCAGGTGCCCCTGCCGGGGGGCGCGCCCCGGCAGTAATGGCGGTGATGGTTGAAGGTGTGAAACGCGGCAAGACCCGGCGCGGCAAGGACTTTGTGCGCGCCAGTTTCTCTGACACAAGCGGACAATTCGAAGCGGCATGTTTTGAAGAAACGCTAGTTGAAAACTTTCTGAAATGGGCTGCAGAAAGTACCTGCGTCCTGCTCAATGTTGAACTGGATTCGCCCAACCCGGACGAACCGCCACGCTTTACGGTAACCGGTGGGCGACCACTGGACGAAGTCACACTTGGGGCGCGGATGGTGCTGCAGCTTGATTTGCACAAGGCAGACGCGCTGAAACAGCTTAAAGACATGCTCACTGTGGCGAGCGAAGGGCGCGGCGAAGTATTGGTCTGCGTGCAAACGGCCAACGGACATTCACGGCAGATCCGATTGGGCCGCGATTTTCTGCTGGACGGCGAGCTGCCCGACAAATTGGAATGCATTGACGGCTTGTCAAATATATCGCTGACCACGCGGCGCGGGCCTGCGCAATTGCGCCTGGTTGCCTGATCCCCTCTTGCGCCGCCGCGCGCAATCGCGAATGATGGCCGCAGCTAATTGCCGGACACAGGCCGAGGGGAGAGTTGAATGCTGGGAGCGATGCAGGATTGGGACCTTTTGGTCACCCACCTGATTGACCATGCCGCGCGAGAGCATGGAACGCGCGAAATTGTGACCTATTGGGCTGATGGCCAGCAGACCCGTACCAATTGGGCCGGGATCAGGTGCGATGCGCTGAAAATGACTCAGGCCCTGCGCGCTGCTGGTGTCGGCAAGGAAGACCGGGTGGCGACTCTGGCGATGAACCACAGCCGCCATCTGGTCAGCTGGTACGGCGCGGTGGGGGTGGGCGGCATTTTGCATACGATCAACCCTCGGCTGTTCGATGACCAGCTTGAATACATCGTCAATCACGCGGAAGACAAAGTGCTGCTGTATGACGCAGCTTTCCAGCCGATCATCGACAAGATGAAGGCACTGTGGCCCAGCGTTGAGCTCTACATCTGTTATGACAGCGGCGAACATGCGACCAGCTTTGAAGACTGGATTGCAGGCTATGATGGCAACGCGCAATGGGCCGAAGTGGGTGAGCGTGACCCGTGTATGCTGTGCTATACCAGCGGCACCACCGGCAACCCCAAGGGCGTGCTGTATGAACACCGGTCAACACTGCTGCACGCGATCTCTGGATTGCAGCCGCACGCGTTTGATTTCCGCCCTAATTCGGTGATGCTGCCGGTTGTGCCGATGTTTCATGCGGCGAGCTGGGGCCTGCCGTGGGCCGGAGCAGCAGCTGGCCTGAAATTTGTCTATTCGGCGGTGAATGATCCCATGGTGCTGTGCGACCTGATGGCTGATGAAGGGGTAACCCATTCGGCTGGTGTGCCGACGGTGTGGCTGGGTATTTTCCAATATTGTGACGCCACCGGCACTGCGCTGCCCAAGCTGGATGTGGCCACGATTGGCGGATCAGCCGCACCCAAATTCATGATCGAACGTTTGATGAAGAATGGCGCCCGCGTGGCGCATGCCTGGGGCATGACCGAAACAAGCCCGATCGGCACGGTGGGCGCGCCAACGCATGACTGGGCGGACAAGAGCTTTGACGAGCAAGTCGCAATCGTCGCGATGCAGGGCCGCCCGGTGTTCGGGGTGGAATTGCGTACGGTTGATCTTGATGACTTTACCAAGGAACTGCCGCGCGACGGAAAAACCAGCGGTGCGCTGCAAATTCGCGGACCGTGGGTGATCAAACGCTATTTCAAGGCGGACCAAGATGCGACCACCGCCGATGGCTGGTTCGACACAGGTGATGTTGGGGTAATCCACCCCGACGGGACATTACAGCTGACCGACCGAACGAAGGATGTCATCAAATCGGGCGGCGAATGGATTAGTTCGGTTGAGCTGGAAAATGCCGCGGTCGGTCACCCGGCCGTTGCTGAAGCTGCCGCGATTGGCATGCCGCACCCCAAATGGGACGAACGCCCGGTTCTGTTCGTGGTGAAGAAGGACGGCGCGGACTGTTCGGCGGCAGAGGTGATTGAATACCTGTCCGACAAGGTTGCCAAATGGTGGCTGCCCGATGCGGTCGAGTTTGTTGATGATATTCCGCACACGGCAACTGGCAAGATTTCGAAAAAGGATCTGCGCGACCGGTTTTCCGATTACAAGCTGGCGGAATGATGAAATACGGCCGCCACATAATACTTGCCGCGATCTTTATCGTCATCTTCCTGCTGATGGCGTATTTTGTGGGTGTGATCTTTGCGGTCACGGTTATGCTTATCTATTTTAGTGATTTATATGCCAAATCGAGTGAATTTGACGTCCCGATGGTAATTGTCTCAGGATCAGTTGGACTTGTCGTGGCCGCCGTGCTTACGCGTCATGTCGCGCGCAGCTGGAAAGGATGATTTCATGACTTCCTATGTCAACCCCACACGCGAGACGTTTGAATTCTTCAAGTCGCTGCCGCGCGATACGCCCATTCACATGCTCAACCTGCTGCGTTACCGCGATGCGGCTGAATATCCCGCAGGACATCCTAACGCCGCCAAGGGCTGGAGCGGGAAACGTGCCTATCAGGAATATGGCAAGACCAGCGGGCCGATCTTCCAGCGTGTCGGCGGCACCATCATCTGGCGCGGCACGTGGGAGGCGATGGTGACTGGGCCAGATGACAAGCATTGGGAAGATGCATTTGTCGCCGCCTATCCCAATGCAGGTGCGTTTCTGGAGATGATTACCGATCCGGAGTATCAAAAGGCGGTGGTCAACCGCAGCGCTGCCGTGCTTGACAGCCGCCTGATCCGCTTCGCGCCGAGTGAGGGCGGTGGTTGGTTCGGCTGAAGCAGCTAACGACCCAAATGCTGACGTTAGGTGCTGGGGACATGGGAGTTGAACCACGAAGGGACTTTCTCAGCCAGCTCTGCAAGTGTTGCTTCCAGCCGGTTCAATTCAGATGCCCTTGTCGCGGCTGGATCGTATCGTGCGAGCAAATATTCGCGCGTCTCCGAGATTGCCCTCAAATGAGCCACAGTACGCTTCCTTAGGTTGAGTTTCGCAGCGAGCGCCAACTTGGTTCGAGCGCCCAAATCATGTTGCATACCCCTAATCTTGATGGCTGGGTGACCCGCTGCAGCCAATAAGGCGTTGAGGTATAGTTCAATCGCGTGAATGGCCACCATCCTGAAAGGAGCGCGAGATAGCGGGTTACGCCGACGTTCAGTCTTCGCCAACTCTGCAGCCGCGAACCGATATTCGTTCGCAAGCTGAAGGATCAACGCGGGCGAAGCTAACTCGCCAGGGTAAGACTTCTGATTCTCCCTCGTCATGGTGAGCGAATAGCCATCTACTAGCGAAAACTTTGCTAACGACCGCCACCCACCCTAATTCCAGACATTCACAACAACCTCATCTGTCCGCCAAGTTCCGGTCGTCTAAAGTGCGAACAATCCAGCTCGAACCGAGCTTGAGCAATGCCTGCACGTTTGCAAGCAAGGTTGAACCGCGCGCGGAACAAGTCGGCCCACACACCACTCGGTCTCATGCGGGTGAAGAAATCGGGATCGTTGTCGCGGCCCCCGTAGCGATTGGCCCGGATGGAGCGGACAATGCTCATCACCTTGCCCGCGCGGTTGGGGTAGTGGACGTTGAGCCATTCGCGGAACAGCGGGGCGACTTCGTGTGGCAGGCGCAGCGGGATCCAGCTGGCCGACCCGACGCCCAGCGCACCCGCCCGCGCGATCAGGCCTTCCATGAATTCATCAGTGATTGCCGGGATGACCGGAGCGACCGAAATATGCGCTGGCACGCCTGCTTCTGCCAGCTTGCCAAGTGCCGCCACCCGCTTGGCCGGGGCCGAGGCGCGCGGTTCCAGCAGACCCGACAGACGAGCATCGAGCGTCGTCACCGAAACCGCGACCGCCACCAGCCGCCGCCGGGCGAGCGCCTCCAGCAAATCCAGATCACGCAACACGCGGTCTGATTTGGTCGTAATTGTCACCGGATGGCGCGCTTCAAGGCACACCTCCAGCACCTGCCTGGTGATTTGGTACCGCGCATCAATCGGCTGATACGGATCGGTGTTGGTCCCCATTGCAATCCATCGGGGCTGGTATTTCGGATTGGCCAGAGTTGCACGCAGCAACATTGCCGCTTCAGGTTTGGCAAATAGCCTGGTCTCGAAATCGAGACCGGGCGAGAGATCATGAAACGCATGCGTTGGGCGCGCATAGCAATAAATGCAGCCATGCTCGCACCCGCGATAAGCGTTGATCGAGCGGTCAAACGGAATATCGGGTGAGGTGTTGTAGCTGAGGATTGTCCGGGGATGTTCCTCGGTCACCGTGGTGCGCAGTTTAACTGGTGGTCCATCAATAAACTGCGCGGCATCACGCCAATCGCCATCTTCTTCCCGGGCGGCCAATCCAAAGCGCTGCGGCACAAGCGCCGATTGTGCGCCGCGGCCCTTTACAGGAGGGAGTTTCCGCTGTTCCATTGTTCAGAACATACAAGGAACAAATGGGTTTGGAAAGTGGTTAGGTCTCGCGCAGTCTGGGCATCAATTCGACAAAATTACAGGGCCGGTTCCGACTATCAAGCTGCTCTGCCAAAATACCGTCCCACCCATCCTTCACAGCACCGTTTGAGCCGGGCAAAGCGAAGAGATAAGTGCCATTGGCAACAATCGCGCAGGCGCGGGACTGGACAGTGCTGGTGCCAATACTGCGATAACTGATCATGCGAAACAATTCGCCAAAGCCGGGGATGTCGCGGCCTTGATAAGAGGCTTTGACCCGGTCAAACGCTTCGGGCGTTAGATCGCGCCCGGTCAAGCCGGTTCCTCCCGTTGTGACAATTGCATCGACTTTGGGGTCGTCGACCCAGTTGCTGATCTTGTCGACAAGCGCAGCTACATCGTCACGCACAATGACGCGGGCGGACAGCCGGTGGCCTGCGGACTTGACTCGCTCCGCCAGAATATCTCCCGACGTATCATTCTCCGCCGTGCGCGTATCTGAGACGGTCAGGACCGCAATATTGATTGGTTTGAAAACCCTTTCGGGATCGACCGCCATCAGTCGCGCGCGCTCAGCCGCACTGCGCCGCCGCCTGAAAGGTCAGGGAAGGTCGGCCACATACCCTGCGCCAATGCCAGTCGGCTTTCCGAAGCGCCGCCTGCCTGGCGTTCATACATCCAGTAATTGCGCATCACGATGGCAACGTAGCCGCGTGTTTCCCAATAGGGAATCGATTCCATGTAAAGCAGCGGATCACCTCGGTCGTTTATTTCGCTGTTCCACCGGGTAACCGGGCCAAGGCCGGCATTATAAGCAGCCATGATCTTGGGCAGCAATCCACCAGTGGCAGGGCTTTTGCGCAGATTTTCCAGCGCGCTTTGGCCAAAGGCGAGATTGACCGAGGGATCAGACAAATTGGCGTAGCGCGCATCCATGTTGATCGAGGCGGCTTCCTGCCGCGCCGCAATCGGCATGATCTGCATCAGCCCTTGCGCGCCTGCCGGGCTGACCACTGCGGTTCGGAAATTTGATTCCTGCAAGGCATGCGCAAACGCCAGCGCCGGATCGACTTTCCACCCCGTGGCAGGCTGCCAGCGCGGCGCCGGATAGCGCAGATCAGGTTCAGCATGCGCGCCGCGCGGGGCATTGTGTGCCATCCACAACTGCGTGGATGGCAGGCCCAGCTCCCGCGCGAGACGGGATAATTCGTCATATTGATCAGGATCGCCGATCTGCGCCTGATAGCGCAGCACTTCATCGGCCAGCTTGTCCTGGCCAATTTCAGCCAGAGCCACTGCGGCGCGCACATTGTCAACATCGCGGATCTTCTGCCAGTCCTGCATCGTGAAGTCGGGCGCTTGATTGGCGCGCGGCAGGCGTTCGTCGAGTTGCTCTGCGGCGAGCATGCCATAGAGCGTTTCATCCATTCGGGCTGCACCGCGAAGCAAATCCTGCGCCCTTTCCGGTTCGCGGCAACGAATATGCGCGCGGCTGGCCCAGTAATAGGCAGCGGCAGTCAGTTCAGCGTTGGTTGATCCTTTGGCAGAGCGTTCAAAGGCCTTGGCCGCCGCCGCGCAATCATCAAGCCGCCATGCCGCAAGCCCGGCAACCCAGTCACCTTCTGCAACCCACGGCCCGGAACCATCCTTGACGGTTTCGGCCATCGCTAGCGCGGCGGGGTCCTTGTTCTCAATGTAATAGCTGAATGCTACGCGCTGGCGCCATTCGGCCCGCGCATCCGAACTTAAGCTGGCGTCGATGCCGTCGAGCAGCTGGCGCGCACCGTCAGGATCATCGTTGACGATATGATCCAGGATCGCCGATTTGATGCCGTCGGGCATAGTACCATCGTCAATGCTGCGCGGCCGCACGCGCTTGGACGCATAAGGTTGCGGCACAAGCTGTTGTTGCTGCGGCAAAGGCGGGGCCTGTTCAAGCCCCCGCTTGAGTCCCAGGCGAACCATCTGGTCAGCCTGCGGCAGGTCTATACCCTGGCCAAGCCAGGCTGTTATTGCCGGAAGGTCGACCCGGGGACTGTTAGGGTCGAGGTAATATTCTGCTTCCGCAACAGTTTGCAAAGGGCCGTCGCTGCGCTGTGCCAGCATGGTGTTGACGGTGGTCCAGTCCTTCTGGTTGATGGCGGCGAACAAGGCGGTGTAATAATCGTGGTCCGCGCGGCTCAGCAAGTCAGGCACCGAATTGCTGTGCGCTCGAGCCGTGAAGTAGACTGCAGAAGCGCTATTGGCCAGTGCCGCTCCCTGAGGCACGGCCGCGCATAATGCACCAGCCATGAAAAGCGGCAGTTTGAAGCCAGGTGTGCGTTTCAATTTATCCATCCGTCCATTCAAGCCAGCGTTTCCAGAAACGGGCCCGGCGCGGCGCCGAACGCAGGAGTTCTGCAAGCCCCTCGGCCCCCATCACGGGGACGCTGCGACTGTCATGGTTAAAATCTGGTAAATTAGCAGCGGCATGCGCCAAATTGTGTCCCAAAAGCGGCCAAATGTTTCGGCCAAGGACACATATCTTCTGCGGCGCTGCCAATGCGATGTGATGATGGAGCAATATGTCAAGTCCGGCAGCTTGCAAATTGACCCAATCGGGCATGGGTGTGTGGCGGGGCAAAGCCGCAGCCAGATATGTTTCTTCCCGCGGGATTCCCATTGCCGCCAGTATATTGCCCAACAGCTGGCCTTGCGGTCCGGAAAGCAGGATATTTGTATCTGTTTGCTCGGGTTCTGCCACAATCACCATCAGCGCTGCGCCGGTTGACCCGCGCGCTGCAACACGCGGGAAAGACCCACCGCCATCAAGACCTGGCTCTGCCAGCCACCAGTTTTGGAACGCCGCCAGATCGGTCGGCCAGTTCTGCTTTTCGCCGCCAAGCATCGTGGGTGTAACCGGTTTGGCTTCTTCATTGCCTGGCGTCTGCGGCTGCTCTTGCCGCTGTTTCTGTGGAGATTGACGGGCTGGCCCAGTATCTGAGGCGGCAGGGCCACTCAGCCACTGAGCCGCATCATCTGCATAATCATAATCGACCCCGGCATCGCGCCACCATTCCTGCGCGGCAGCGAATTCTTCGGCCAGCGTAGAGCGTTCAGGCGGGGATGGAGGGCTGGTCATCACTAAGAGTGGTCTTGACCTGCCGCGCCCTAGCAATCAAGGCTTTCCAGCAGATTTGACCCGCAAATGATGCGAAGGATTTATGGGGATGAGTGAACGCGAATCGATGCCATGCGATGTAGTCATCGTGGGGGGCGGCGTGGCTGGCCTCGCTGCGGCGATCAGGCTCAAGCAGATCAATGAAGATCTCGAAGTCGTGGTGCTGGAAAAGGGTTCCGAAATTGGGGCGCATATCCTGTCGGGTGCGGTGGTCGACCCGCGCTCACTCGACGAATTGTTCCCTGATTGGCGGGACATGGATTGCCCGATGTCGGAAACGCCGGTGACCGATAATTGGCATTGGGTGCTGAGCAAGGGCAAGCATTATGCCCTGCCACATCTGATGATGCCGCCGTTCCTGTCCAACAAAGGCTGCTATACCGGCTCCCTGGGCAATCTTACCCGCTGGCTGGGCGAACAGGCCGAAGGGCTGGGAGTGATGGTTTTTCCTGGCTTTCCCGCTGCAGAGGTCATGTTCAATGACGCAGGCGCGGT
>JAHEAW010000140.1 GCA_024642545.1 Erythrobacteraceae bacterium | reverse complement strand
CGATTGGTCAGCAGGCGGGGCTGAATTCGCCGGTCGCTTCGTCCAGTACATGCAGGACCCCATCCGAAATCGCGAAGAAAGCGCCGTGGAGCTTTAGCGTGCCCCGGCCTTCCTTGTGCTGGATGCAAGGGAAGGTTCGCAAGTTCGCCAGGCTGACCTTAACCCCTGCGTGCTCCATGGCCCTTTCCGCTTCACGCCCTTCGGTGCCCAGCTCACGTGCAATTGGCTCGCGCGCTTCATCAAGCAAGGCAATCCAGTCAGCAACAAAGCCGCCTTCGCCGGGCTTTGTGCCATGCATTTCCTGCGTCAATGCAGCCTTGCAGCCGCCACACATGCCGTGGCCCATGACCACGATTTCGCTTACCCTGAGGACCTGAACCGCAAACTCAAGCGCTGCGGAAACTCCATGCCGACCGGGCGTTGTCTCGAACGGCGGAACCATTGCAGCGACATTGCGAACCACAAAGATTTCGCCTGGATTTACAGCAAAAATTTGCGCCGGATCGACCCTGCTGTCCGAACAGGCGATAACCATCACCCGAGGCGACTGGCCTTCGCGCAGTTCTGCCCAGCGATCATGCTGGACTTTCCAGTCATGCGAGCGGAATTGCTGGTAACCTTCCAGCAAATTTTGAAAGTCCTTCATCTGCGCGCCTCTGCACATATTTCCGCCTGTAATCAAGCTTTGACCGCTGTGCATATTGCGGCTTGGGCAGTGTCCGCCTAAATGGCTTGAATGAATGATCTTGCAACTGCACCAAGCTCCGCGCCAGGCCTTCAAGCCCGGGTCCGCAAGCCCGATTGGATTCGGGTCAAGGCACCCGTCAGCAAAGGGTATCATGAAACACGCAAACTAATGCGAGACCTCAACCTTAATACGGTTTGTGAGGAGGCAGCGTGTCCAAACATTGGCGAGTGCTGGACCAAGAAACACGCGACGGTAATGATCCTGGGCGATGTCTGCACCAGAGCCTGCGCGTTTTGCAATGTGAAAACGGGCATGCCGCGCATGGTCGATCCTTTGGAGCCTGCACATACCGCAGCCGCAGCGGCGAAGATGGGGCTTGAACATATCGTCATAACTTCGGTCGACCGAGACGATTTGCCTGATGGCGGTGCCGGGCAGTTTGTAAAAGTCATTCAGGCCCTGCGGCGTGAAACGCCGAACACGACGATCGAAATTCTTACGCCGGATTTCCGCGGCAAGATGCGGCCAGCGGTCGAAGCTATTTGCGAAGCCGGGCCAGATGTTTACAACCACAACCTAGAGACCGTGCCGCGGCTTTATCCGACCATTCGGCCCGGTGCGCGCTATTATGCGTCACTGCGGCTGCTGGAAGAAGTCAAGCATCACGATCCGATGATTTTTACAAAGTCAGGGATCATGCTTGGTCTGGGCGAGCAGCGCCTCGAAGTACATCAGGTGATGGACGATATGCGCACCGCCGATATCGATTTCATGACCATGGGCCAATATTTGCAGCCTACACCCAAACATGCCGTAGTCGCTGACTTCGTTACCCCCAAAGCCTTCGACGCCTTCGGTGCAATCGCGCGGGCCAAAGGATTCTTGCAGGTGGCCTCGTCACCGCTGACTAGATCAAGCTATCATGCTGGAGATGATTTTGCGCAGATGCGTGCGACGCGCGAGGCAAAGATAGCGCAAGGCCGCTGATGCCGGGTATCCGCGAACAAAGGAATTTGCCTTACAGCTGTGATCAGATGTTTGATCTGGTTGCAGATGTGGATCGCTATGCAGAATTCCTCCCGTGGGTCGTGGCGACCCGGGTGCGCGCGGATAGCGCGGAAGAGATGACTGCGGATATGGTGGTCGGATTCAAGAATTTGCGCGAAAAATTCACTTCGCGCGTCGTCAAGCTGCGGCCCCAGTCGATCGAGGTCCACTATATTGATGGGCCGCTTCGCGATCTCGATAATCATTGGCAGTTTGCAGCGACCGGTCTGGGCGGCTGTCTGGTCGATTTTTCGGTCGATTTCACTTTCAAGAACAAGGTGTTTGAAGCCTTGGCTGGTCAATATTTCGACCGAGCGTTCCGCAAAATGATGGCAGCATTCGAAGCGCGGGCAGATGAGCTTTACGGTAGCAAAAGTTCAAGCGCCCATAACGCGGCTTGATAGCGAATATCGGCGCGATCACCGCCTTCAAAATACTTCATTTCACCTTCTGGTTCGTCCTTGCTGCCGCGCAGAGCGCGCGCGAACACCACTGTGCCAACCGGTTTGAGAGATGTTCCACCATCTGGTCCCGCGATGCCGCTGATGGCCACTGCAACATCGGCGTGACTGTTTGCCAACGCGCCCTTTGCCATGGCCCAGACGCAGGCCACAGAAACGGCGCCAAAGGTTTCGATCAAATCGCTCGGCACGTCGAGCATTTCCATCTTGGCTTCATTTGAATAGGTCACAAAGCTGCGATCGAACACGGCTGAAGACCCCGGAATTTCGGTCAAGGCGGCGGCTACCAAGCCCCCGGTGCAGCTTTCGGCCAGCGCTATTTTGCGCCCAGCGGCGGCATTTTCTTCCACTACCTGCTTCGCCAAAGCGACCATATTATCCGGAAGCATTGATTCATCCATGACAGTTTCCCTTAAGCCGGCCGGACATAATGTAGCGGCAGCAAAGGTCGCCCCGCTAAATTTAAGTGACCACCGTGACAACAGCCTGCGCGGCTATTCCTTCCCCCCGGCCCGTAAAGCCAAGCCGTTCGGTAGTCGTGGCTTTCACGCTTACATGCGCCAAGTCAACGCCAAGCAAGGCCGCTATGTGTTTGCGCATGGTTTCACGGTGCGGGCCAATCTTGGGGGCTTCACAGATAATTGTCAGGTCGACATTACCAATCCGGTACCCTGCATGGGCGACTAGTTCGGCGGCAAATTCGACAAATCTGGATGATGACGCGCCCTTCCACTGCGGGTCACTCGGTGGAAAATGATCGCCGATATCTCCTTGAGCAATCGCTCCGAGCAACGCGTCAACAATTGCATGGAGCGCAACATCGGCATCGCTATGGCCAGCAAGGCCTTTGTCGTGAGCAATCTGAATGCCGCCAAGCCACAGTTCTTCTCCCGTAACCAATCGGTGCACGTCATAACCGATACCGATACGCGTTGCTGGTTGGTCAGTCATGAAATCCTCTGCATAAGTCAGCTTTCTAAGCCGCTCGTCTCCGGCCACATGTTTCACATTCATGCCGTGCGCGAGCGCAACCTGCGCATCGTCGCCTGCGATATAATCTTCGGACCAGGCACGGTGTGCGGCAAGAATTTCAGCAAAGTGGAACGCCTGCGGTGTCTGGACCCGCCGTAGCCTGTCACGGTCAGCGGATCCTGACATTTGCCCTTGGTCATCAATGCACAAGCTATCGACCACGGGAAGAACCGGGATGGCGCCGGTTGAGCTTTCAAGCGCATCAAGCAAGCTGATGATTACCTCTCGCGGCAAAATTGGCCGCGCTGCGTCGTGAATTAGGACCTGATTGGGGCATCGGCCCGCTAGTGCCTCAAGCGCCAGTTTGACCGACATTTGCCGTGTTGCGCCGCCCGCTAATGTCTCTGCTTGCTCAATTCCAAGGATTGCACTCGCGGCCAGTTCCTCGCACCCGGGTGGAATTGCGATAAGGATCGGCCTCGCTCCCGCAGCCGCTAACGCTTCAAGTGAATGGCGCAACACAGGCTTGCCGCACCAGTGGGCAAATTGCTTGGGCAAAGGCTGCCCTGAGCGCATACCTTTTCCGGCTGCCACAATTATTGCAGCAAATGGGCGATCTGGCGCAGCGATTGGGGAAGGGCGGTCTTCCATCGCTGTGCCCGCTAGCGGCTTGCACCGCGTGCTGCAATCCACTATGCGCTGCCCAAATTTTAGGCAGTCTGCGGCAATGAACCCAGTTATTCCCCCCCCGGCGCTCAAGCCAATCCACATTGGACCAGTCACGATTGACTGCCCAGTGGTGCTCGCGCCCATGACGGGGGTCACCGACATGCCGTTCCGATCCTTGGTGCGCCGGTATGGTTCGGGCCTCAACGTGACTGAAATGATTGCCAGCCCGGCAATGATCCGGGAAACCCGTCAGTCGCTTCAGAAAGCCGCTTGGCATCCTGGAGAAGAGCCTGTTTCGCTGCAACTTGCAGGTTGTAGTCCTGCCGAAATGGCAGAAGCAGCCAAGCTGAATGCTGACCGCGGCGCGGCGATTATCGATATCAATATGGGCTGTCCGGTGAAAAAAGTGGTCAATGGTGATGCCGGTTCCGCGCTCATGCGTGACCTTCCGCTTGCCGCCAGCTTGATTGAAGCGACAGTGAAAGCGGTCGATGTGCCGGTAACTGTCAAGATGCGGATGGGGTGGGATCATGCATCGCTGAACGCTCCCGAACTGGCCCATATTGCCGAGGATTTGGGAGCCAAGATGATAACGGTTCATGGTCGCACCCGCAACCAGATGTATAAGGGTGAAGCGGATTGGCGTTTTATCCGTAAAGTCAAGGATTCGGTTTCGATCCCGGTTATCGCCAATGGCGATATCTGTGGCATCGCTGATAGTGCTGCTGCGATCGCGCAGTCAGGAGCTGATGGCGTGATGGTGGGGCGGGGTGCTTACGGCAAACCCTGGCTACTGGGCCAGATCATGCATTGGCTGAACACCGGTGAAGCCCTGCCTAGCCCCAGTTTTGGCGAGCAGCTTTCTGTCCTGATCGAACATTATCGTGGCATGCTGGAACTTTATGGCACTGATGTCGGGGTCAAAGTCGCCCGAAAGCACCTCGGCTGGTATACCAAAGGGATGCATGGTT
>JAHEAW010000049.1 GCA_024642545.1 Erythrobacteraceae bacterium | reverse complement strand
ACAGGCTGCGCACTTTGGCGGTCAGCGGGACATCGGGCAGCAGGGCATCGGGCAGCAGGGTATCGGCTAATGGGGCCTCTGGCAGCGGACCAATACAGTTGGTTTCAATGACGGTAGCGGCTGACACGGCCAGCATCTGCCTGGGGCCGACCCGCACCTCGGCCTTTTCGGCATCCAGGCCGATGACATAGAGCGGTTCTGGCTGGCCGCCGATATCGAGCCCGCGGCGCTGCCCCACGGTAAAATGGATCACACCCTGATGCGCGCCCAATGTTTCACCTGTCGCCGCGTGCACGATCATACCGGGCCGCGCGCCTTCCGGCCGCAGCGATTTGACTATTTTGGCATAATCACCGTCAGGCACGAAGCAGATATCCTGACTGTCAGGCTTGGCGGCATTGCGCAGCCCCGCTTGCTGCGCCAGGTCGCGCACCGCAGCCTTGGGTAATCCACCAAGCGGGAAGCGCAGAAAGTCCAGTTGTGCTTCGGTGGTTGCGAAAAGAAAATAGGACTGATCACGCGCCGGGTCGAGTGCGCGGTGTAATTCAGCACCCGAAGCGCCAATCATACGTCGAACATAATGGCCGGTAGCGAGGCAATCGGCACCCAGTTCGCGCGCCATGCGTAGCAAATCGGTGAATTTGGGACCCATGTTGCAGCGAATGCACGGTACCGGCGTGCGGCCCTGCAGGTAATCATCCGCAAAATTTTCGACCACTTCCTCACGAAATGCGCTTTCATGGTCGAACACATAATGGGCAATCCCCAAGCGGTCGGCCACGGCGCGCGCATCGCTGATGTCATCACCAGCGCAGCAAGCGCCTTTACGCCCGATTGCGGCGCCGTAATCATACAACTGAAGTGTGATCCCGATTACTTCTGCCCCGCTGGCGGCAGCCAGAGCCGCGACGACCGACGAATCGACCCCGCCAGACATGGCAACCACAATCCGGCATTCGCTGGCTGGTCGGGGCAAGTCGAACAAACTGGCTGGATCAAGCGCAGAATCAAAAGTGGCCGCGATATTCATGGTAGCGCCCTTACACACAGAATGACCGCTCTGCCACCTCGGCGGTGCAATCCTAACCATGAGTAAATCGCGGCTTTACCAGTTCTTGACCATATTGCCGCTAAAGGGGGCCGCATGATTGAAGCATTGATTACCCCTGCAGCCCTTGATGGTGTGCCTGAAAATTCGGTTTTACGGCCCCTGTCGTGGCCGGAGGTTGTGGCGCGTCTGGCTGCCGCCAATGAATTTCGGCGGGCATTTGGAACCGGCAGAGGACCGCTTTCAGCCGCTTTCAGCAGTTTTGCGACTGCCAATTGCGGTCCAGATGAAATGGCGCAGGGAGCGTCGGTTAATGAACCAGGCGCCATTATTAACCTTGATACTTTAGCTGATGGCAAAGGGCGCGGCCCTATAACATCGTTTCCCGCGCTCGACGCGGCCCACGGCGACCGAGAGATATGATGATCGAAAACCAGAAAATCCGAGCCGCCCAGGTGATTGGCCCCCTTGGTGAGCCACTGACCATCAAGGATTTGCCGCCGCCCAGCACCAAACGCTGGGTTGTGCGCCGCAAGGCCGAAGTGGTTGCCGCCGTGAACGGCGGCCTGCTCACGATCGACGAAGTGTTGGAGCGGTATAATCTTACGCTCGAAGAATTTGCCTCCTGGCAGCGCGCCGTTGACCGGTCGGGCATGCAGGGGCTGCGGGTCACGCGTATCCAGCATTACCGCGATCTCTACGAGCGCCAGCTTAAATACTGATCCCGCAATTTGGTCGCCTCAGGCTGATCGGGACTGTCCGATTGGCCAATTCTCCATTTCTGTAATAAGCTGTAACTTATCCGGTCGCCTTGACTGGAGCAGCGCTGCGCTCAGTGCAGCGATCGCCTGCGCAAGCGGGGGAAGATAACCGAGGAGGATTACTATGGGCTGGATCGCGACAATCATCATTGGCGGCATTGCCGGGTGGCTTGCCAGTATGGTGATGAACCGGGATGCCTCGATGGGGATATTCTGGAATATCATAGTCGGCGTAGTCGGCGGCATGATTGGCAGCTTCATTGGCAAGTACACCGGATTCCTGACGACTGATGCTGGATCGATCATGTATTTGATTACCGCGACTGTCGGCGCAGTGGTGCTGCTGGGAATTGTGAACCTGGTGCAGCGGGGCCGGGTCAGGTAACAGTCCGCCCAGCAGGCGCGCTGCCTGGGCGGCGCGCGCTTCCATAGGGATAGTGGATACGCTCGTCGGTTATATACGTCGCCGGTCGAGACTGATATTGCTCGCATCCAGCCTGCTGACTAGGGCAAGCTGCAAGCCGCGCTTGCGCGCGGTGGTTTATATGGGTAATACACCATTTCGGATGCCGGCGTGCTGGTCGGCTGGTGATTGAGGCAGTCGCATAATGAATTATGAAACACCCATCACTGCAGATGATGGCGACGCATTGGCAGGGGATACGCTGTCGGCTGGTTCCGGCCTGCGGTCTGTGAGCCGGCGCACTATCATTCTGTCCGTTATCGGGCTGATATTTCTTGTCGCTGCCGCTTTCTATCTGCTGCGCGTCGGCGAAGCCCCGTCGGTGGCCGCCGGTGGCGATACTGACCAGTCCCCCAGCATAACAGTCATCGAACCGGGCCGTACGACAGTGCAAGGTGAAATCGTTGCGACCGGCACCATTGCCGCGCGGCGCAGCATGCCGGTGGGCGTTGTCGGTGAAGGCGGCCGGGTCGTGGCAGTACCGGTCGATGCTGGTCAGTGGGTCAAAGCCGGTCAGGTGCTGGCCGTGATTGATCGTTCGGTTCAGAATGAACAGGCGCTCAGTTCCGATGCGCAGGTGCAGGTGGCGCAGGCCAATGCGCGGCTGGCCCAATCGAATCTCGAACGGGCGCTGAAGCTGGTCGACCGTGGTTTTGTGAGCGCGGCAGATGTCGACCGACTGACCGCTACCAGAGATGCGGCGGCGGCGCAGGTCAAGGTTGCGCGGGCCCAGCTTGGCGAATTACGCGCCCGCAATGCGCGGCTGAGCATTATCGCGCCGGCTGAAGGTCTGGTGCTCGAACGCAATGTCGAGCCGGGGCAAGTCGTGAGCCCGAGTTCTGGCGCCTTGTTCACCATTGCCAAGGGCGGGCAGATGGAACTGCTGGCGCAGCTGGGCGAGACCGAGCTGGCCAAAATCTCGACCGGGGCCTTGGCAAAGGTAACGCCGGCCGGAACCAACAAGGCATATACGGGCCAAGTCTGGCAGATCGCACCGACCATCAATATGCAAAACCGGCAAGGGACTGCCCGGATTGCGCTATCCTATGCCGACGGCTTGCGGCCCGGCGGTTTCGCCACCGCAAAGCTGCTCAGCGGCACAGTGGTTGCCCCCATCCTGCCCGAAAGCGCCGTGCTGTCAGATAGCAAGGGAAGCTACGTCTATATTGCTGATAAGGATAACAAAGTGGTCCACCAACCGGTCAAGACCGGCATGACGACGGATAAAGGGGTCGTGATTACAGACGGCCTGACCGGCGCGGAACGGGTTGTACTGCGTGCAGGCGAATTCCTCAATCCGGGTGAGACGATCAAGCCGGTCAAGGCGGGAAGCTGACCGGACATGAATTTCCGCAATATTTCTGCCTGGTCGATCCGCAACCCGGTCATCCCACTGGTAATTTTTACTGCTTTTCTGCTGGCTGGCGTACTCAGCTTCAATCGGATGGATGTGGTCAACAATCCCGACGTTGATTTTCCGGCCGTGAATATCTCAATTTCGCAGCCGGGCGCAGCCCCGACCGAGATCGAGAATCAGGTTACCCAGATTGTCGAATCAGCGGTTCGTTCGATCAACGGGGTCAAGACGATTTCGTCGACGGCCAGCGAAGGCAATTCCAGCACAAGGGTTGAATTCGACATCGGAACCGATGTGAACGATGCTGTGGCGGAAGTGAAAAATGCGGTCGATACCGTTCGTGGCAGCTTGCCCAACGGCATTCTTGAACCGCGAATCAGCAAAATCAATGTCGCGGGCGGGGGTTTCCTCGGCATCTTTGCGGTTGAAGCAAATGATATGACGATCGAACAGCTTAGCTGGTTCATCGACGATACCGTATCCAAACGCTTGCTGGGTGTCGAAGGTATGGCTGAGGTCAATCGCTTTGGCGGAGTCGACAGGGAAATCGAAGTAACGCTTGATCCCAGTCGGATGCAGGCGCTCGGCGTCACCGCTGGTCAGATCAACAGCGTGCTGCGGCAGGACAATATCGATGCGGCGGGTGGCAGTGCTGAAATTGGCGGCACCCGCCAGTCGGTGCGGGTGCTGGGCAATGATGCGAACGCCTTTGAGCTGGGCCAGCGGCAGATCCGCCTCGCCAATGGCGCGACCATCAAATTGTCCGACGTTGCGACGGTAAAGGATGGTTACAGCGAGCGGACGTCGATCAGTAAGGTCCGCGACAAGGAAGTGGTCAATTTTGCAATGTCGCGCGCCCGCGGCGCCTCAGATGTGACTGTTTTCAACAATGCGAAGAAGGAAATTGCCAAAATCGAGGCGGAGAACCCCGGTATTCATTTCATTCCGCTGTTCAACACCGTCAAATATACTGAAAGCCAGTATGAAAGTTCGATTGCCTCGATGATTGAAGGGGCAATCCTGGCGGTCGTGGTGGTATTCTTCTTCCTGCGGGATTGGCGCGCGACGGTGATCTCCGCCATCGCAATTCCCTTGTCCGCCATCCCGACCTTCTGGTTCATGGACTTGATCGGGTTCAATCTGAACTTTCTGTCACTGCTTGCGCTTGGCCTTGTGGCGGGCGTTCTGGTGGACGATGCCATTGTCGAGATCGAGAATATTGTCCGCCATATGCGGATGGGTAAATCTGCTTATCAGGCGTCGATCGATGCAGCAGATGAAATCGGCCTGGCAGTAGTGGCGACCTCGTTCTGCATCGTAGCCGTGTTCCTGCCGGTGGGACTGATGCCGGGAATTTCGGGCCAGTTTTTCAAGAATTTCGGTATCACTGTCGTTATTGCTGTGCTGATGAGCCTGGCGGTGGCGCGGATGATCACCCCGATGCTGGCGGCATATTTCCTGCATTCCAAAGGGCATGCGGAACATGGCGAAGGACCGTGGATGGACCGGTATATGCGGGTTCTGTCCTGGTCGCTCGATAATCGCCGGGCGAAAGCGAAGCGGCAGGCGCTGGGAACGATCCATGGACAGCCAGCCTATTACGGATTTGCCGTGCTCAGCGCTATAGCTGCTGCACTCTTCCTGCTTGTCAAAGCGTCGTATGGTGATGACGGTAATGTTTGGGCAGGGATCGGGATGGGCGTGCTGGGCTTGATCGGCGGCTATTTGGCGGGCTTCCTGCTCAGTTTCCTTGCCGGTCTGGCAGGGTCATTCATTTTTGCGCATGAGGAACAGAGTTTTCTTGGCTGGGTCCGATATTTGGGCCGCCGGATTGCTGCCCGCATGAGCGATCACCGGGTCTGGATGCTGTTCCTGGGTCTGTTCGCTTTTTGCCTGACCATCCTGTTTTTCACCATCACGCCGCAGCAATTTCAGCCGACTATCAACGATGACAACACCCAGGTGCAGATCGATCTTGTGCCAGGAACAACCTTGGCCAGCACTGAGAAGGTCGCCGACCGGGTGGCACAATTGCTCTATCGCCAACCTGAGGTCGAACGTGCACTGGAACGCGTGCGCGAAGGAAGCGCTACGCTCTATGTTGCGCTAAAGCCCGACCGGGAAAAGACCTCGACGGAATTTGAACGGGATCTGGCGCCGCAGTTGGCGAAGATTCCTGACGCGCGGGTCCGGTTCCAGTCTCAGTCTGGCGGCGGCGGTACTGGGCGTGACATATCGATCATGCTGGCCGGTTCGGACCCGGCACAGCTGACCAAGGCCGCTACCGAATTGGTCGAGGAAATGCGCGGCCTGCCCGCTCTGGTGGCACCGCGGGTTGACGCCGATCTCAGACGGCCGGAACTGATCATTACCCCGCGGGCAGATCTGGCGACGCAGCTGGGGGTCACGACAAGCGACCTCAGTCAAGCGATCCGAATCGCCACTCTGGGCGAGATTGACCAGAATGCGGCGAAATTCTCGCTTTCCGATCGGCAAATTCCGATCCGCGTTCGTTTGCCGCAACAATCGCGGCGCGATATTGATACGATTGCCCAATTACCGGTCCCCACTGCCAATGGTGGCTCGGTCCCGCTTGAGCGCGTGGCGGATATTTCCTTTGGCTCAGGTCCGACTACGATTGAGCGGTATAATCAGAGCCGCCGGGTGTTTGTTGGTGCTGATCTGGCCAGCGGCGTGCTGAAGGGCACCGCGATGGACCAGATCAACAAATTGCCGATCCTGGCGAACTTGCCGCAAGGGGTCAGCCGCGATGTTGTTGGTGAAGACCAATGGCAACAGGAACTGGCTAATAATTTCGTCATAGCCCTTGTGGCCGGCGTGCTGCTGGTGTTCGCGGTGCTGGTCCTCTTGTACAAAAGATTGATGTCGCCGCTGGTCAACATGGGCTCGCTTGCGCTTGCTCCGCTGGGCGGGATTTTCCTCGTCTGGCTGGTAGGACAGCCAGTGTCGATGCCGGTGATGATTGGCACGTTGATGCTGCTGGGGATTGTGTCGAAAAACTCGATCCTGCTGATCGACTTTGCAATTGAAGAAATGGCGACCGGGACGCGCAAGCTGGACGCGATCATCGAGGCCGGCCACAAACGAGCACAGCCAATCGTGATGACAACTGTCGCCATGACCGCCGGGATGGTGCCAACCGCGCTGTCGCTCTCGGGCGATGGTGCGTGGCGCGCACCAATGGGCACGATGGTGATTGGCGGGCTGATCCTCTCGACACTGCTCACTCTGCTGATCGTTCCTGCAGGCTTCAGCCTGGCAGATGGCTTGGAGCGCAGGCTGGGCCCGTGGCTCCGCTCCAGATTGCTGACCTACAAGCCGGGCGATGAAGACCACATATTCACAGGGACGACAGACGGGCGCGCTGAGGCTACACCTGCGGAGTGAAGCGCGAATCCCTTGATGCAGCCAGTAATGGCGCTGCCGAGATACTACTGACCGCCGATCGCGCGCGGTCGATGCGGATTACAGCCAGCCTCATGCTGGTCGCCATGGCAGCGGTATTTCTGGCGACACGGCCGTTTATGCTGGTTAATCCGGCGCTGGGCTATCTCCACGCCTTTGCCGAAGCGGCCATGGTGGGCGGCCTGGCAGACTGGTTCGCCGTAACCGCCCTGTTCCGCCGCCCGCTGGGTCTGCCGATTCCGCACACTGCGATCATCCCGGAGAACAAAGACCGGATTGCTGACACAATGGCGCAGTTTCTGCGCGACAATTTTCTCACTCCGGCAGTGGTTGCACGGCGGATGCAGGCGATGAACCTTGCGCAGGCGTTGGGCAGTTTTCTGGTCGACCCCAAAGGCGAATCAAGTTCCCGCATTGGCGCAGGCGCAGCAGAATTATTCGCCGGCATTCTTGAATCGCTCGATCCGCAGCGGCTCGGCGGCCAGGTGCGTAGCGGGCTTAAATACCAGCTGGCAAAGCTTGAGATATCGCCCCTGCTGGGCCAGATGCTGACCACTGCGATTGCTGACCGGCGCCACTTGCCGGTGATGGATTCGATGATCCGCTGGGCGGGCCTGACGCTGGAAGACAATGAGGTGCTGGTCCGGGAAATGATTCACGAGCGTGCCAATGGTCTGATTCGCTGGACCGGGCTGGATGAACGGCTCGCTAATTCGGTGCTTGATGGCTTGTACAAGATTCTTGCCGAAGTGCTGGTTGATCCTGACCATCCGCTTCGCGGCAAGATTGAGGAAGGTCTGGAGAAGCTCGCACATGATCTGGTGCATGACCATCCCACGCGCGAGAAGGTCGAGCGGATGAAGCGCGAAGTGCTGGATAATCCGGCAGTGGCGCTGTGGTGGGAAGGCGTATGGGAACGGATCCGCTCGGCGCTGATCGTGATGGCGCGCGACCCGGATCGCTCGCTCGCCAAGTCGGTGCTTGGCAGTCAGCTGGGCGAAAGCCTGGGTGAAATGGGCGCAGCCTTGCGCGATGACCCGCGCCTGCAATGGCAAGTCAACCGCTTCGCTCGTCGCACCGCAGTGGGCGTGGCGACCCGTTATGGCGGGCAGATCGTGCAACTGGTGTCAGAAACGGTCAAGCGGTGGGACGCGCACACTGTGACCGACCGGATCGAAAGCGCTGTCGGCCGCGACCTGCAATTCATCCGCATCAATGGTACGCTGGTTGGCGGCTTGGTAGGCATGGCGATTCACTTTCTCGACGGGGTTCTGTGATGGCAGACAACGCGCAGGCTGCACCGTTTATTACGACTGAGCGGCTGGAATTATGGCAGCCGCGTGCGGGTGAATATGCGCAGCTATTTGAAATCGTATCCGATCCGCAGACGCGCAAATATCTAGGCTCAAAGGCGCCAAGCCTCAGCGACAGTTACGCTCGAGAATTGCGCAATGCAGGCAGTTGGGCCCTGTTTGGATATGGCAATTTCATCATCCGGCTGAGGGGTCAGGATGCGGTTATGGGAATTTGCGGCGTGTTCCGCAGCTTTCGCGGCTTCGGCAAGGGTCTCGACGATGTGCCCGAAGCGGGATGGATCATCCACCGCAATCACTGGGGCAAGGGCTATGCGCGCGAGGCGATGAGCGCGGCGCTGGACTGGTTCGATCGCGCACACGGCCCCCAGCGCATCGGCTGCATGATCGAGGAAGGCCACGATGTATCGCTCCGGCTGGCTGAGCGGCTGGGATTTGCCGAATATGACCGGCACGAACCGGAGGACGAAACGCCGGATGCGCGAGCGCTGATCCTGCTTGAACGGCTGCCGAAGACCTAGGCTTGAAACTGGACGGTGCTCCGCCAATCGGACGCGACCGGCTTGCTCTGTGCATTGAGCGCCGGTTCGAACCGGGCACGATGCATGAGTAAGTCGCAAGTAACCTCTCCGAAAATCTCGGCCCCGACTACCTTTTGGATGTGGCAAGCAGTCGGCTTGCCCGTAGCATCCACGTTGAGCCGGAAATAGACTGTGGCCGAGTAACCTTTGCTCAGCGCTACCTGTGGATAGTCCTTTGGACCCACCCAGTTTGCTGGATTTCCCTTCGGGTGTGGGTAGCGGATCAAGCTATCGTTGACCGCAACATCAATTCCCCAATGGTGTATCCACTCGTCCGTGCAGGACTTCATGGCCTTCATCTTTGCGGCGAAGGGACCGGTTCCAGCGTCAAGTCATCGCGAAGCCCGCTGGTAAACGCAATTTTCGTAATTGCTTCGAGTCGCGGCTGCGTCAGAGCAAGGTCTGGAGCGCCGCCGCCCGGCTCACCGACAGTTCTTTTCTTGTTCTGCGCGACCAGCGGCACCCTGAGGTGTTGGCCCAGCACCGGGCGCAGCCGTTTGCTGGAGAGCAACAAATCGAACATCTGGCTCGGACCCATTTGCTCTCACTGGAGGACTATTTGGGCGTCGCCAGTCCCAAAAACCCACAGCAGCCTGCAGCCGTCATCGGCGTAATCGACATTCCAACGCGAGGATGGTTCAAGCCGGACCTCCTCGCGCGCTTGTACCGAATTGGCGAATAGCAGCACCGCCACGGCGAGTGCACATACCCCAATTTTCATTTGCTGACCCCTTGCCCTCGCTTACTAATTAACCAGGGCAGGGGATGCAGGCGCTGGCTAGAGCTTCTCGGTCAGCTCTGGCACCGCCTTGAACAGATCGGCCACCAGACCGACATCAGCAACCTGGAAGATCGGGGCGTCTTCATCCTTGTTGATGGCGATGATGGTTTTGGAATCCTTCATGCCCGCAAGGTGCTGGATCGCGCCGGAGATGCCGATGGCGATATAGACTTCTGGCGCCACAATCTTGCCGGTCTGGCCAACCTGGTAATCATTGGGGACATAACCTGCATCCACCGCTGCGCGGCTTGCCCCAACGCCGGCACCCAGCTTGTCCGCCAGCGGAATAATCACTTCCTGGAAGGTTGCGGCATCCTTCAATGCACGGCCGCCCGAGACGATGACCTTGGCGCTTGTCAGTTCGGGCCGCTCGCTCTTAGCAATCTCTGCGCTGACAAAGCTGGAGATACCGGCATCGGCTGGGCCGGAAACCGCCTCTACCGTGCCTGAACCGCCGCTGGTCGAAGCTTTTTCGAAAGCCGTTCCGCGCACGGTGATCACCAGCTTGGAATCGCTGCTGGTGACTGTCGCGATGGCATTGCCGGCATAGATCGGGCGAGTGAAAGTTTTGTCGCCTTCAACTGAGAGAATGTCAGAGATTTGCATCACGTCGAGCAGCGCAGCGACGCGCGGGGCAATATTCTTGCCGGTTGTGGTGGCAGGGCAAACAAACGCGTCGTGATGAGCCATCAGATCAGCCACCAGCGGCGCCACGTTTTCTGCCAGCGCATGTTCGTAAGCGGCATTGTCGGCCAGATGGACCTTTGCCACACCGGCGATCTTGGCGGCTTCATCCGCCACCGCGGCGCAGCCTGCGCCTGCGACCAGCAGATGAACTTCGCCCAGCTTGCCAGCAGCTGTGACTGCGGCCAGCGTTGCATCCTTGACGGTCTTGTTGTCGTGTTCGACCCAAACCAGCGTTTTCATATCTTTGTCCTTTGATCCTGTTCTGGCCCGGGTCGCTTATGCGATACCAAGGGCCTTGATCTTGGCGACCAGCGCATCAACATCAGCCACTTTTTCGCCTGCCTGCCGCACCGGCGGCTCGGACACGTTGGTGGTGGTCAGGCGCGGCGCGGTGTCAACCCCGAAATCGGCAGGGCTCTTTACATCGAGCGGCTTCTTCTTGGCTTTCATGATGTTGGGCAGCGAAGCATAGCGCGGCTCGTTGAGACGCAGGTCAGTGGTGACGATGGCGGGAAGCGCCAGCTTCACGGTTTCCAAACCGCCATCAATCTCGCGCTTGACCACCACATTGTCGCCGTCGATTTCAACCGTATTGGCAAAGGTGCCTTGCGGGCGGCCCATCAGCGCAGCCAGCATCTGACCGGTCTGGTTGGAATCGTCATCAATTGCCTGTTTGCCGAGCAAGATCAGCCCGGGCTGTTCGTCATCGGCAATTGCCTTGAGGATTTTCGCTACCGCCAGCGGTTCCACTGCATCATCGGTTTCGACCAGAATCGCCCGGTCAGCACCCATCGCCAGCGCTGTGCGGAGCGTTTCCTGGGCCTTGGCCGGGCCGACAGAAACGGCGATGATTTCTTCTGCCTTGCCGGCTTCCTTGATCCGGATTGCTTCTTCAACCGCGATTTCATCAAACGGGTTCATGCTCATTTTGACATTGGCCAGATCGACGCCGGAACCATCCGCCTTGACGCGCGGCTTAACATTGTAATCGATGACCCGTTTCACGGGTACGAGGATTTTCATGAGATACCTTTCCTCTGCAAAACTGTTGCGCCCATCTAGCTTGCGTTTACGTAAACGTCAAGTTTGGTGCTGCTCGTTATTTTGGCCATAGAGCAGGCGAGGCCAGCGAGACTCGCTTGGGCCACCCGGTGAGAACACCTCGCCTGCCGGTTTGATCCCGGCATCAAGCGGCCTGTTTTACCTCAGCCACGATCTTCTTGGCCGCATCGCCAAGGTCATCCGCGCTCACAATCGGCAGGCCCGAATTGTTGAGGATGTCCTTGCCCTGTTCAACATTGGTGCCTTCCAGACGGACGACCAGCGGCACGGACAGATTTACTTCCTTGGCTGCCGCCACGATTCCATCGGCAATAATATCGCATTTCATGATGCCGCCAAAAATATTGACCAGAATGCCCTCTACTGCAGGGTCTTTCAGAATGATCTTGAAAGCTGCTGTAACCTTTTCCTTGTTCGCGCCGCCGCCCACATCAAGGAAGTTGGCGGGGAACGCGCCGTTCAGCTTGATGATGTCCATCGTCGCCATCGCCAGGCCTGCGCCATTGACCATACAGCCAATGTTCCCATCCAGCTTGATATAAGCGAGATCATATTTGCTTGCTTCGACCTCGGCCGGATCTTCCTCGGTCTCGTCGCGCATGGCTTCGACATCCTTGTGACGGTAAAGCGCATTGCCATCGAAGCTCATCTTGGTGTCGAGGACCAGCAATTGTCCGTCTTTGGTTTCGACCAGCGGGTTGATCTCCAGCATCTCGCAATCGAGATCCATAAAGGCGTTGTAGAGCTGGCCCGCCAGCTTCTGGCATTGTTTGTTGAGGTCGCCGGACAGTTTCAGAGCAAAGGCCACCGCGCGGCCATGATGCGGCATATAGCCCTGCGCCGGGTCAATCGTGATAGTGGTGATTTTTTCCGGCGTGTTATGCGCCACGTCTTCAATATCCATACCACCTTCGGTCGACACGACCATCGCGACCTGGCCACTCGCCCGGTCAACCAGCATGGCCAGGTAATATTCTTCCGCAATATCGACCCCGTCGGTGACGTAGAGCCGGTTGACCTGCTTGCCTTCCGCGCCGGTCTGCACTGTTACCAGCGTATTGCCGAGCATTTGCTTGGCGTCGGCGGCAACATCGTCAATCGATTTGGCCAGCCGCACGCCGCCCTTGGCATCAGGACCAAGTTCCTTGAACTTGCCCTTGCCGCGTCCGCCGGCGTGGATTTGCGCCTTCACCACATATAGCGGCCCGGGCAGCTGCTTGGCCCCGGCAATCGCTTCTTCCACGCTTAACGCCGGATAGCCGGTCGGAATACCAATCCCGTATTTCGCGAGCAGTTCCTTGGCTTGATATTCGTGGATGTTCATAAGGCGTCCATTGCTTGGGATTCGGAAGGGTTGCGTATGCGTGAGCGCCTAAGCATGGATTGCGGCGCTTGAAAAGTGCCTCATCCACCTGCACCAGCGATATCGCATGATCGACCAGGCCCGCCTCGAAGAAATTGTCCGTGAAGCCGGGCAGATTGCCGCCGGCTTCTGGCCGGGCGCCGGGCACCATGTTGAAACATGGGAAAAGGAACCGGGCAGCCCCGTGACCGCTGCGGATATTGCGGTCGACGGCTTCCTGCGCCGCGAACTTGGCCGCCTGCTTCCCTCGGCAGGCTGGTTGTCGGAGGAAACGGCCGACACCGCCGCCCGCCTCGACAAGGGCCTGGCCTGGCTGGTCGATCCGATCGATGGGACCCGTGATTTCATTCGCGCCCGCTCCGGATGGGCGGTTTCGGTCGCTTTGGTGAGCGAAGGGCGCCCGCTGATCGGCATGCTGGCCGCGCCTGCCCGAGGAGAAGAATGGTTGGGCATTGCCGGGCAAGGTGCCTGGCGCAATGGCGTTAAGCTCAAGGCATCATCGCGCATATCCTTCGCCGGATCGCGCGTGCCTGCCGACATGTTGCCATCCCAAGACAGCGATCTGACGCTGGTCGACAAGCCCAATTCCATTGCCCTCAGGATTGCCATGGTCGGGGCGAACGAGGCCGATCTGGTAGCGACGCTGCGCTGGGGCTTTGAATGGGATATTGCCGCTGCCACCTTGATCGCACGGGAATCAGGCGCTGCGATCAGCGATGCTTTTGGCGCGCCGCTCAATTTCAACAAGGCTGACCCCAGAGCCTTTGGACTACTGGTGTGCGCCCCGGCCATCCACGGGCAGGCAGTGGCACGGCTGGCGGACCGTGCGGCGGTTCTCGCCCGGCAATAGGCTGATCCGGCAAAAGACTGACCACCAGCAAAAGGGGGCCGGTGTTGCCACCGACCCCCTTCCGTTCGCTGTGCCGAACGGCAAGCCTGTTTGGAGACGCCTAGTTGCCCTGTGCCTTGGCCCTGGCAACATCTTCCTGCGTGATCGGGATGATCTTGATTTCTACCCTGCGGTTCAGCGCACGTCCGAATTCGGTGTTGTTGTCACCCTTGAATTTGGTCGGGTCCTCTCCAAAACCCTGAGACCGGATCCGCGCCGAGGAGACCCCGCGTGACACCAGATAGGCCGCGACTGCACCGGCCCGCTGTTCGGACAACTTCTGGTTGAAATCCGCCGAACCTGTCGAATCGGTATACCCATACACGTCAATCAGGCTGTCAGGATAATCGCGCAAGCTTTGCGCCACCTTGTCCAGCGTATCGCGGAAGGTTTGGTTGATGGTGTAGCTGCCCGTGGCAAAGGTCACACCATCGGGCAAATTGACCAGAATGGCCGAACCATTGTCGGTTGGGGTCACATCGACCCCGGATCCTGCGGTCTGTTCCTTCAAGGTCTTGATTTGCTGATCCATCTTGTAACCAACTACGCCGCCAGCAACGCCGCCCACGCCAGCGCCGATAATGCGTCCGGTCTTGCCTCCAATTACGCCGCCAAGCAATCCGCCCAGCACCGCGCCGCCTACGCCGCCAAGCGCGGTACGGGAAACTTTCTTCTGACCCGTATTAGGGTCGGTAACACAGCCGGACACTGTCACCAGCGACAAGGCAGCAAGGCTCGAAACAAATATTTTTGACTTTTCCATTAGGGAGATCCCCTCCTTGTATTGTGCCAATTGCACATATCGTTGCGTTTGTTGCAGAACGCTCCCCATTGCGCTCGTAAAATCAACCCTCAGGCTCAACCTCAGTTCCCAAAGGGTGCAACATCTGTAGACATGCACTATGTGAACGCTGGCGGAACGATGCAATTGTGCTAGCGTCGCTGCGTGACTCCATTTCCCTGGCCCGACCTGATTGTTATTGCCGGTTTGATCATCCTCAACGGGATTTTCGCCATGTCTGAACTCGCCATCGTCTCTGCGCGCACGGCAAAATTACGCGCGGCAGAGGCGTCGGGCCGAAAGGGTGCGCGCACCGCTCGTCTGCTGGCGGCTGACCCGGGCAAGTTTCTGTCCACGGTGCAAATCGGCATTACCTTGGTCGGGATTATTGCTGGCGCTTATTCCGGCGCAAGTCTGGGCGGTCCGATGGGGGAGCGGCTGGCGGCATGGGGCGTGCCTGTGCGCTATGCCGACAATGCCGGATTTGCGCTGGTGATTGCGCTGACCACCTATTTCAGTCTGGTGATTGGCGAATTGGTGCCCAAACAGGTCGCCTTGCGCAATGCGGTGCCCATTGCGCTGGTGATGGCGCGGCCAATGGCGCTGATTGCACGCGCTGCAGCGCCAGTAGTGTGGGTACTCGATAAGAGCTCTGGCATGCTGGTGCGGCTGCTGGGGGTGCGCCCAGCGGGGTCTGGTAATGTCACGGCTGAGGAACTGCATATGATCTTTGCCGATGCCACACATCAGGGCGTGATCGAGGCAGAGCAGCATCAGATTTTGGCGGGGGTCGTCAGGCTGGCGGACCGTCCGGTACGCGAATTGATGACGCCGCGGACTGAACTCGACTGGGTTGATCTGGCTGCGGATGTGGCAGAAATCCGTCAGGCGATCGAAGACAGTCCGCATTCACTGCTGCCGGTTGCAGATGGTTCGCCAGACAATATCGTTGGCGCGGTCAAGGTGCGCGAAGTGCTGGCGCTGATGGTAGCGGGCAAGCCTGTCTCGCTCGCTCAGTTGATGGCCAAACCGGTTGTGATCCCTGACCAGCTTGATGCGCTCGATGCATTGCGCGCACTGCAACAATCAGAAATCGCGATGGCGATGGTGCATGATGAATATGGCCATCTCGAAGGCATCGTCACCCCGGTTGATTTGCTGACTGCGCTGGTTGGCCATTTTGCCAGCGATCAGGATCAGGGCGAAACACCCAGCATTATCGAGCGCGCGGATGGTTCACTGCTGGTATCAGGCGCACTGTCAGCGGACGAACTGGCAGACCGGATCGGGCTTGATTACGGCGATGCGCGCGAATTTGCGACAGTCGCTGGCTATGCGCTGTCAGTGCTCAAGAACTTGCCAGTCGAAGGTGAGAGCTTTACCGATCAGGGATGGCGCTTTGAAGTGGTCGATATGGACCACCGCAAGATCGACAAATTGCTGGTCAGCGAAGTGATAAGAGGCGAATCAGACGGTTAACCCGGAATCGCGACTTGCGAACTGGGCCCATCACCTTCCGGAGCAGCGATAATATCGCGTGTCACTCGGCCTTTGGCGACCGTATGCGTTTGCGGGTCACCCACAGCAGAACGGATACCTGGATCAGCCTGCCCGGCCCGGTCCAGCGCGGATGTTTCAACCTGGCTGCGCGCAGCAGGGCCGCCAAACAGCACGTCGAGCGCCTGATCGGAGGCAGTGCCTTCGTTCGGACGAGGCGCGCCCGGTACAGGCGGGACCAGATTGAAATCAGGCGGCACCACCAGCGGCGCCTGACGCTGCACAGCAAATTCATCCGGCCGCGCCCGGCTGAGCAGGCCGCCCCCACCACCGCAGGCGGACAACATGGCGCTGGCGCCCAGCAGGGTGATCATTGTGGCGCTCTTGCGTCCGGGCAGTGCAATCATGTTAAATCTCCGCAGCCGGGCTGACCGGCGTGGTGTCTATATCGGCCTTCTTGTCGCGTGCAAAGAAGGAACGGGCAAGGATTATCAATACACCGATGGTAATCGCGGCATCGGCAATGTTGAAGATCAGGAACGGGCGAAATTCGCCGAAATGCAAGTCAGCATAGTCGATCACATAGCCCAGTTCATAGCGGTCCTTGATATTGCCCAGCGCCCCGCCAAGGATGAGCGCGAGGCCCGTAATATCGAGCAAATATTTCTCCCGCAGCAGCCAGATCGTCACCACCAGCGCAATCAGCGAAGTCACGCCGATCAGCACCATCTGCATTTCCATCGAGGTAGCCGTAAACATCCCGAGCGAGACACCGTAATTCTGGGTCCAGCGCAGGTCGAACACTGGCAGCAAATCAATCACACTGCGCTGGCGCAGCTGCAAAGGGCCGACCATCAGCCATTTCACATATTGATCTGTACCAAAGACAATTACTGCCAGGAACAACCCGATCAGCCTGTTGCGGGTCAAGTGCGTCATGCCGCTGCGTCCATGTCCGAAACGGCCCCATCGCAGCGCGCGCACAGATCACCGTCCGCTGCCACTTCGGGCAGCAAGCGCCAGCAGCGGCCACATTTGTGATTGTTGGTGCGGGTTATGCTCACTTGGTCCCCTTGACCGCGCGCGACTGTCGCAGTGATGAACAGTTCAGCCAGTTCGGCATCGCTGTAGCCATCGGGCACGCTGCTTGCCGGCACGAAGACTTCCGCCTCAAGGCCGGAACGGATTGTCTTTTCCCGTCTGAGCGGCTCAATCGCTTCCATCACTGTTTCGCGCATGGCCCGCAGGGCATCCCAGCGCACAGTATCGGCTGATGCAGCGGGGACCACTGGCCATTCCATCAAATGCACGCTGCCAGCATCAGGGTAGCGTGTGCCCCACACTTCCTCTGCCGTGAACACCAGCACCGGCGCGGCGTAGCGGACCAGCGCGTGGAACAATATGTCCATTACCGTGCGGTTGGCGCGGCGTTTGATGCTGGCGGGGGCATCGCAATAGAGGCTGTCCTTGCGGATATCGAAATAGAATGCCGACAGGTCTTCATTGCAAAATTCGGTCAGCAGCCTTGTATAGGCGTTGAAATCGAAGTCCTCGACTGCGCGGCGCAATTTGCCGTCCAGCTCGCCCAGCAGCGCCAGAACATAGCGTTCCAGCTCTGGCATCTGCTCCACAGGCAGCGCCTCGGCGGTGGAATACCCATCCAGCGCGCCGAGCAGATAGCGGAAGGTGTTGCGCAATTTGCGGTATTGGTCGCCCACACCTTTGAGGATTTCATCGCCGATGCGGTGATCTTCGGTGTAATCGACGGTGAGCGCCCACAGGCGGATGATGTCTGCGCCGTATTGCTCCATCACCCTCAACGGATCGACGGTGTTGCCAAGGGACTTGGACATTTTCATGCCTTTGGGGTCCATCGTGAAACCATGCGTCAGCACCGCATCGTAAGGCGCGCGGCCCCGGGTGCCGCAGCTTTCCAGCAGCGAAGACTGGAACCAGCCGCGATGCTGGTCGCTGCCTTCCAGATACAGGTCAGCGGGGGACTGCAATTCGGGCCATTCATCCGATTCGAGCACGAAGGCATGGGTCGAACCGCTGTCGAACCACACGTCGAGAATGTCGGAGATCATCTCGTAATCGTCAGGGTTGCGGTCTGGCCCAAGATATTCAGCGGCGCGCGCTTCTTCCCACGCATCGACGGTATCAGCGGCGATGGCTGCCTGAATCCGCGCATTGACCGCCGGATCGACCAGCAATTCGCCGCTTTCACGGTGGACGAACAGCGCAATCGGCACGCCCCAGGCGCGCTGGCGGCTGATCAGCCAGTCGGGCCGGGTGGCGACCATGCTCCGCAGCCGGTTGCGGCCCTTTTCCGGCACGAAGCGGACGCGTTCGATTTCGGAGAGGGCGGTGGATCGCAAGGTTGAGCCCCTTTCCTTCAGGGAAGGGGTTGGGGATGGGTGCTCGGCGCTAGCAGCAGAGGGCGGACCCCCCACCCCCGGCCCCTCCCCCGTGGGGAGGGGAGTTAGGTGCTCCAGCGCCTCATCAATCGCGATGAACCACTGGGGCGTGCAGCGATAGACGACCTTGGCTTTGCTGCGCCACGAATGCGGATAGCTATGCGCATAGTCCGCGCTGGCAGAGAGCAGCGCGCCCGCTTCGCGCAGATCGTTGCAGATCGGCCCGTCGGGCGCGTTGAACGGCTTGTTGATCACGCTGCGGCGGCGTTCCTTGCCCTCTGCATCGACATCGCCCGCGCCCAGCCACAGCCAGTCATCGCGGTAGCGGCCATCGGCCATGACGGCAAAGACCGGATCGATCCCGTTTGCGCGGCACAGCTCAAAATCGTCCTCGCCATGGTCGGGCGCCATATGGACAATGCCGGTGCCGCTATCGGTGGTGACAAAATCGCCCGCGAGCATGGGGCGCGGCTTGGCATAGAACCCGCCAAGATGGTGCATCGGATGGCGGACGAAGGTTCCGGCGAGGTCGGAGCCAACAATCTGGTTTTGAACGAGTTCACCCAAAATTTCATCAACATCGTCGGATGAAGGCCACGGCAAGGTCCGAA